>NZ_JBIVBP010000006.1:215955-244629 GCF_044746145.1 Enterococcus sp. NPDC086594 | reverse complement strand
TAGCAACTTTTATATCATATCAGAGCGACAGTTGATTGTCAACTCTTTTTTAAAAGTTTTTTTCGCTCGTTGTTTTTCAACTTCGCAGCGGCTGTCTCAGCGACTTCATTAGAATAACAAATGATTCGTTATTTGTCAACAACTTTTTTTAATTAATTTTGTTGATGTATCAACATCGATTAACTGTTTTAAAATTGCGACTTCGTTATAATATCATCTGTTTCATTTTTGGTCAAGTCTTTTTTTGAAGTTTTTTCAAAAGCATTTTTGACCCGCTGACTCAATTGCCAACGTTGACTAATTTACCATTCTTCTTGACTCAGGTCAAGGAAATATTTCATTTTATTTACAAAAAGTTTTCAATAAAAAAAGACCGTCATAACGGTCTTCAGTCTTTTCACTAGTATACAGTTGCTAAAAGAACGGAACGCCTTCGATCTTATAGTCTTCAATGATCTTACGAAAGATATTGGGCTCTTCCCACGCATACCCCTCTGGCAGCTGTTGCGTTTGTCCTGCTTCTTGTGTTTCAAAAACAAATAAAGGAATATTTTGCGTATCAATATTTCCGTTTGTGAGTTCAACGAGTTCGATCGCTGTCACATCAAGGTGAATACGGTCTTTAAACAATTGTAAGATCGTAGCCAAGCCGGTTTTATCTTCAGAAAAATCCGTTGACGCTAATTCCGCAGTGCCTTCGTGTATTTGCATCAAAAATCGTTTCGAACCATTTGTTAAGTGCATCATAACTGTACCCGCTACTTTTTTGGATCCCAAAATACCCACCTCAGTTATTCATCTGTTTGTAAACTAATTTTAGCACATTTTCAGAAAATATGCACGATTATCTGTTGCTGTTTTCTTTTTCTAACATTTCTTTAGCTTCTTTCACCCACACTGGTAAAGCTTCTCCAACCGTACGGAAACCAATCCGCTTATTCTTATTTGTAAAGTAGCGTTTACGCTTAAAGGGTGGCTGAACAAAACTTGTTTCCAATGTACGGCGGGACAAACTGATCTTTTGGCTGTATTCGTCAATATCAATGATTTGTACACGGATTTTTTGGCCGATCTGTAAGACTTCATGGATATTTTTAGTAAACCCGGATTGGATCTCTGAAACATGGATCAAGCCTTGCGTTTCTTTATCTAACGAAACAAATGCACCATAGGGTTGAATCCCAGTGACTGTTCCTTCTATAATGTTCCCGATTTGATAATTCATAGTCTTTCCTCTCTTTTCCACTTTCATTATACTTGAACTAGTGGTAGATTTGAAGCATCAGAAACAACGTTACACAATATAGGAGGGAAACGCATGATCAATTTTGACAAAGTTCATCCGCGCTTAAATACCAATAGCGTCAAATGGGATACAATTGCAAAAACCTATAAGGAAGAAAACTTATTGCCGCTTTGGGTAGCCGACATGGATTTTCTGGCACCAGAACCAGTGAAAAAAGCTTTAGAAAAAGCAGTTGCCCAAGGGATTTATGGGTACTCCACCATCCCTGATTCGCTGCTTGAATCCATCATCGATTGGCAGCAAAGACGTCATGGTTATACCATCAATAAAGAAGCGATCCTTTTTAATAGCGGTGTCGTTCCTAGTATTGCACTAGCGATCCAAAGTTACACCCAAGAAGGAGATGCCGTATTGATCCACGATCCGGTTTACCATCCCTTTGCCCATGTTGTCAAAAACAATCAGCGTACCTTAATTCAAGAACCCTTATTGGAAAAAGATGGACGCTTCGTCATCGATTTTGATGCGATGGAACGAACGATCATCGAAAAGAAGGTAAAATTGTTTCTTCTATGTAATCCGCATAATCCTGGTGGCCGGGTATGGTCCAAAGAAGAACTACTGGCGATCGGCCGTATTTGTCAAAAACATCAAGTGATCGTTGTCAGTGATGAGATTCATCAAGACATCGTTTTTGCGCCAAATCACTTTGTTTCTTTCCAAACAGTTGAGCCAAACTTTGCCGATTTTTCAATCATCTTGACTTCAGCAACCAAGACCTTTAATTTAGCTGGGATCAAAAATTCGATGGTATTCATCAAAGATAAAACCTTGCGCAGCCAATTTTCAAAAACACAGGAGCGTAACGTTCAAGGGGAGATCAATACGTTTGGATTGATCGCTACTGAAGCAGCGTATCGTGAATCTGAAGAATGGTTAGAAGAACTATTGTCCTACTTAGAGGCAAATCGCACCTTTGTCTGTGACTTTTTGACTGACCAACTGCCAACCGTGTCGTTTCAAAAGCCTGAAGGAACTTACTTGATCTGGCTAGATTTTTCTGCCTATGGCCTAACGGACAATCAGCTACATAGAAAACTGATCAAAGAAGCCAGCGTCGTGTTGAATCAAGGAAGTATCTTTGGTCCCCACGGGAGTCACCATATGCGGCTAAACTTTGCCTGCCCTAAAGAGCTATTAGAAAAAGCACTCAATCAAATCGCCGCCGCGTTTAAAGACCAACCGATTGATTAACGCTTACGTGTAAAAAAAGAACCCTAAAGCTGCCATTTCAACGGTCTCCTGAGGATGACCGTTGAAACTGCTTTTGGGTTCTTTTTGTTTTATTCGCTGATTTTGATCGTTTCGATCACTACATCGTGCACCGGACGATCTTGTGGTCCCCGTTGCACACCAGCAATTTCATCAACAACTGACATTCCTTCGATCACATGACCGAAGACTGTGTGACGGAAATCTAACCAAGGAGTACCACCTGCTTGATAGGCTTCGATGATTTCAGCTGGATAACCAGCACCTTCTAATTGACCTAACATGTTGCTAGGAACATTTTGGTTGTTTACGATGAAAAACTGACTGCCGTTAGTATTCGGACCAGCGTTTGCCATGGATAAAGCGCCACGAAGATTGAACAACTCTTTTGAAAATTCATCTTCAAAGCTGCCGCCATAGATACTTTCGCCGCCCATACCTGTACCAGTTGGGTCACCGCCTTGAATCATAAAATCAGGAATGACACGGTGGAAGATGATCCCATCGTAATACCCTTTTTTCGCTAATTCAACGAAGTTTTTCACTGTTTTTGGTGCCAATTCTGGGAACAATTGTACAACTACATCCCCACGATTGGTTTTGATGACTGCTTTATGGCCAGTTTGTTTTTCTAATGCTAACTGTGGAAATTCAGACACATTAACTCCTCCTTCTCTCTCATAAATCCATGATAGCAGAAAATTGAAAAAATGCTAGTTTGGATAATTTTTGCTATAATGAAGCTATTCGTACAACACGAACATGCTTCACCCAACGTGGTTAGAAAAGAGGAATAACATGGATATTTTTGATATAACGATTATCGGCGCCGGACCTAGCGGGATGTTTTCTGCTTTCTATGCCGGCATGCGTAACGCCAAAACTAAGATTATCGACAGCTTGCCGCAATTAGGCGGTCAGCTTGCTACTTTGTACCCAGAAAAATACATCTACGATATCCCAGGTTATCCGAAAATCAAAGCGGGCGATCTTGTCCAAAACCTGGAAAAACAGTTGACGACTTTCAATCACCAATATTGTTTAGAAGAAACCGTCTTGTCGGTCGAAAAACAAGAAGACTATATCGAAGTCACTACCGACAAAGGAATCCATTACTCGAAAGCCGTGATTTTGGCTTTAGGAAACGGCTCCTTCCAGCCGCGCAAACTGACTTTGCCAGAAAGCGAGCGGTTTGAAGGATACGGCTTAGACTATTTTGTCACCGATTTGATGAAGTATGCCGGACGCAAAGTAGCGATCGCCGGTGGCGGCGATTCTGCCATCGATTGGGCATTGATGCTGGAGCCGATCGCTAGTGAAGTCTACTTGATCCATCGCCGTCCTGAATTTCGTGCTCATGAACATAGCGTCAGCAAATTACAAGCTTCTGCCGTCAACATTCTGACTCCTTATGTGATTCAAGAGCTCCAAGGAGAGCAACGTTTGACTGGTGTCTCGTTGCAGCAAGTCAAAGGTGATGAAACAGTCAGCCTTTCATTGGATGCTTTAATCGTCAATTACGGTTTTTCTTCCACATTGAACATCAAGGATTGGGGCATGAAAAGCAGCCGCCAAGGAGTCTTCGTCTCTTCAGATATGAGCACGTCTGTTCCTGGGATCTATGGCTGTGGGGATGTCGTTTTATACGATGGAAAAGTCGACCTGATCGCTACTGGTTTCGGGGAAGCCCCAACTGCGGTGAACAATGCGCTCCACTACATTGATCCCAAAACGCGGACACAACCTGCCCATAGTACAAGTCTTTTTAAGGAGTAGCTGAGATGAAACAAGCTGGTCAAAGTCAACTTGCCGCCTATACTCTCCCTTTACAGGGGGAGACCCTCACTGAGCAAATGGTTCAGTATCTGGAAGCCTTCGATCATGCCGAAACGGCGGTCCACAATCTAGCCGTTGCCCAAGAAGCCAAACGATTGGCAGAACGGTTTCAAGTCAATGCGGAGAAAGCTTACTTGGCAGGACTGCTGCACGATGTCAGCGTCGTCATCCCTCATGACCAGCGAATCGCCTTGCAGATAGCAGTAGGCGAACCGATATTAGATGCGGAGCGGCAAGCACCTTTTTTGCTGCATCAGCAGCAATCCGCTTTGTTGGCAAAAACGGTTTTTCAGGTGTCTGACCCAGAGATTCTGTCCGCCATCAGCTGTCATACCACCTTAAAGGCCCAATATAGTCGTCTCGATCTGATCGTTTTTTTAGCAGACAAAATCAAATGGGATCGCAAAGATCAAGCACCTTTCTTAACCGGTTTATTAGAGCGCCTCGATGATTCCTTGGAATCTGCCGCTGGCTATTATATGGACTGACTCTTTGCCGGTGACTTAGTGGTCCCCCATCCTTGGGCAGTGGCAGCCAAAGCAAAATTAGCAAACACCTAAATGTCAGAAGGGACTAAACCCAAACGGCATGGGCTGCAACTGGAATAGGGCACAACTTATGATTGCAATCCATCAGTCGCATGTTGACTTTTGAATAAACTATTTTTACATGGAGGGGAACTATATGGTATTAGAAAGCAAAACACTTGAAGACAAAGCAAGAGAATTGTTGGCCGACCGCGGTGTCTCACTGCAAGACATCGGCGAATTGGTGATGTTCTTGCAAAAAGATTACATTGAAGGCATCACGTTGGAGATGTGTATCGAAAGCGTCAACGCTGTCTTAAGCAAGCGGGAAGTCCACAACACGATTTTGACGGGTGTCCAATTGGATATTTTGGCAGAAGAAAATCAACTGCTGCATCCACTGCAAGAAATCGTCAAAGAAGACGAAGGGCTTTATGGGATCGATGAGATCCTCGCACTATCCATCGTCAATGTGTACGGCTCCATCGGTTTTACTAACTACGGATACATTGATAAAGTCAAACCGGGCATTTTGAAAGAACTGAATAAGCACGACGGTCCCCGCGTTCACACCTTTTTAGATGATATCGTAGGTGCCATTGCCGCTTCTGCCGCAAGTCGCTTAGCCCATCAACACCCAAGTAAATCTCATTACATTACGCAATAAAAAAAGACCGACGATCCGCCTTCTTCAAAGGAAGTGGATCGTTGGTCTTTTTTTCATTACGCTGTTTTTTTCAAGCCTCGTTTGCCCCACCAATAGAAAGCAAAAAAGAAGACTTCAATCAAGACAAAAAAGAGAATAAAGCAATGCATGAAAAACGTTTCTGGCAATACGTTGATGATCGGATCGGTGGCTGGATTAAATAGCCAATCATCGTTACTGAAGAAAATCTCATGGAACGTAACGAAAAAGCGATCAAAGCCGACTGCCATCAAAAACCCGAAAATCAGCGGCAATATCATCCCCCATTGAAAAGGACGAATCAAGCGCCATTGCTGTTGGTTTTGTCGTAGCCGATTGACGAACCAGATACTCGGCAGCAACGTGACGATCATCACAGCATAATTTAATAGAAACAACTGTTTTACATCGTAGAAATGACCAGCCCCCGCTTCAGACATTGGAAAATCTGGCAAGGCGAGCGTACTTGCAAAGGGATTGTTTAGAAAATCTAACAATAAGCCATAGTTCTTCAACAACTCTTCTCTTGTTAGCGAGGTATAATCCAGCAGATTTAAGTGATCGACATCAAACCAATATAACGGTCGAAAATTGATCGTTAGGGTGATCGCTAGACTGACCAAAAACAAAAACAAGCAGACAAATCCTAAGCGTTCAAGCCACACTTGTTTTTTCATTGTTCAAAATCCCACTCATCTAAAGAATCAACCACATAGGTTGGTGCTACCGGTAATGTCGGAACCGCCGCTTTCGGGGTAAAGCCAGATAATACGAGCAAAGAATCGATCCCGTTTTGGATCCCCGAGCGAATATCGGTTTCGTAATTGTCCCCCACCATCAAGACCTCTTCTTTTGATAAGCCGATGTGTGCCACCGCTTTTTCCATAATGATGGCTTCTGGCTTGCCAATAAAAATTGGTTGCGTTTGGGTGGCAGTCTCCACCATTGCAATCAGTGAACCCGCACCTGGCAACAAGCCTCTTTCCGTCGGGATATTTTTGTCTGGATTGGTCCCGATAAAGGTAGCTCCTTTTTGGATCGCTAACGTTGCTAAAACAAATTTTTCATACGTCACGTGGTTGTCTAAACCAACCACGACATAATCCGGATTGGTTTCTTCCCACTCAAATCCAGCAGCTAAGATCAAATCGATCAACCCCGCTTCGCCGATCACAAACACTTTGCGGCCTTTGCCATGGTCTTTCATAAAATCGATCGTTGCCAAGCTTGCGGTATAGATCGTTTCTGGTGCCACGTGAATCGAAAATTCATCCGCCAATCGCTGTGCCACGACTTCGGGACTGCGGGTCGTATTGTTGGTCACAAATAAATAGGGCAGTCCTTTTTCTTGTAAGGATTCTACGAAGCGTTTCCCAGCAGGGATCGGCTCTTTTCCTAAATAAATCGTGCCGTCTAGATCAATCAAATAGCCTTTATATTTCATCTTATTCTTCCCTTTGTCGAATCGTAAACTCTTTTTTGCCTTTTTTCACCGTAGTTGTTTCGGTTTTTTTGACGTTTTTTTCTTTTGGTTTACGATTTTTGATCGTTGGTTTGCTTTTCTTCTGCGGAATTGCTTCACGCTTTTCTTCTATATGTGCGTTTTGTTGTGTAGTTTGATTTTGATTCGTTTGAGCTGGCTTTTTCTTACGTCTTCGGGAGGTACTTTTTTCTTTCTTGCCGCCAACCCTCTGGATCACGAAATAGGCACAACCGAAGTTGCAATACTCATACAAATAGTCTTCCAGCATGTCAATGCGCTGATCGGGTAATGCTTTGCGGTTATCCTTTTCAAAGAAGCCTTTCAAGCGTAGCTGTTCATAACCCCAATCACCTACGATATAATCATAGCGTGCCAAAACTTCACTGTAACGCTCACCAAGTTTTTCAGGATCGAAGCCTTCACGATAATCCATGACCAATTTGTATTGTCGATTGCCAATCATTAATTCTTCATCATTCAACAAAGTCACCAACTCGCCTTTTTGCGGTTGTTTCGCTGGTTCTTCAATAATTTCTTCTAGTACAGATGTCATTTCATCTGTGATCGTTTGTTTTTCGGTCATTTTTTCACCACCTGCTGTTTATTATACCTTGTTTTATTCCTCAATGATAGTCGCGGTTTTCCTCAAAAAACCACTGGAGGGGTACCAACTACTGAATAGGGTATTTCTGACTCAAGTAATCACCGACCACCGTCCGAATAAAGTCTGGAAAAAGAAACTCAACAGTTCCAGCAATCTCGATCGTCGGGAAAAACGGAATAAACAAGTAGTGATCCACAAGAGTCAACGTGTAGCTTTGAGAGACATCAACTGGTTCTTGCTTCCACAAAACTTGGTGGTTTTTTTCATCAAAGCGAATGCCTTCATAAACCAGTTCGCCAAAAATCTTCCCTCGAAAGCCCATCCCCATAATTGGGAAATTGCGCAAAAAGTTGCGATTTTTTTCCATCTCTAAGACCAATCGAATGACATCCGCGCCTTGCAGCGTCACTCGAATCAAATGCATCGGATGGGGCAAAATCGTGTGCAGCTGATCTTGATCGACCCGTCCTTGTGGTAAATCATCTAAAAATAGCCCCGTATTTAAGATGGCGGCATCCGTCTGTCCTTTGGCACATAATGCCAAAAGAGCCTCCCGAACCAAGGAATGTTCACTTTGCCAATCCCTCGTAAACGCTGCTGGAATTTCTGCCACCTGATTTGCCCGCAGCAAGCGATGGCCGATCGATAGATATTCGGCGATCTCTTCCTCATCTTGCGGAAAAGCCACCAACGAATCCGTCGGAATCACACGTGCGCGATGCTTGATCGGGCGGTGGTGATCATCTAAGACCACTTCGACTTCGCCAATGTTAAAACCAAACTTGCCAGCTGCGCCAATTTGAACCCCATTGATGACTTCGCCCTTTTCAAACAAATGGTGCGTGTGGGAACCTAAAATAACATCTAACTCTGGAAAGTCCCTCGCAATCTGGCGGTCAGCATTGATGCCTAGATGGCTCATAAAGACCAGCAGATCGACCTCGGGGCGCAAATGCTGCACCAATGAAGGCAAAATCTCCAAGGGTTCGCGAATGTCCCAACCGTTGGGGGCATATGTTAGCGGAAACGGTGCCGTAAAAGCGATTAAGCCGATTTTGGCTCCTTGATTGCTTTCCATGATTTTGTATTCTTGTGCCCACTTTGGCGGACGCAAATCCTTTTTATCAAATAAGTTGCCTAAAATGACCGGAAATGCTGCTTGGTCATACAGATGCTGCAAGACCTCTTTGGGATTGCCGACTCCCTCATTGTTCCCAATCGTCACCGCATCATAATGCCCTTGATTCATCAAGTCGACATTCGCCTTGCCGTCAGTTGCTTCTGTCAAAGGATGCCAGCGATCGACAAAGTCGCCTAAGTCGACCGCGATCACTGTCTCTTCGGTCGTATCCGCTTCTCGTTTTCTTTGATCCAAATAACGCCGCATCTTCGGCCAATGTTCTAGGTGGGAATGCAGATCGTTGGTATGGATAATCGTAATTTTTTCCATTGTGCGCCTCTTTTCAAATACGTCGCCTGAAATCACTATCCGTTTCTCTTGGCATCAAGGGTTGCCAGTAGAAAGACGACGGAATTCTCTACAAAATAAGCATAGCATAAAATCTCTGGGAAACCATTGGAATGCTTGGAAAAGAATGGTGACTTTTTGTAAAAAAGAAACAGTTACAGTGACAGTTGTTCAAAAGAAAAAATCACTTTTCTGACTGTAAAAAGGAAAGTGATTTTTTCTGGTTATTTGGGGGAATTGCAACCGATAACACGGCGGAGGCAATTCGTTGAAGCGAAAATAAAGAGTTCTTGAAACGAAGATTCTATCGAATATCGAGAGCAGGTATTCCATGTTTCAGTTCGTCAGAACTACTGATTCTTTGAGAGTATAAAAATCGCCAACGGAAAAGTTATCAGAGTAAGGTTCTAAACAGGAATAAAGCCTTTGTATCAAAAATACAACTTAACCCTCTGAGAGCTGCTATCGATTGCCTAGATTTAAAGCAGAATACAATTAGAACAGCCCTTGGTATCACAAAGACTTTCAGACAATAAAAAAACCTAAGACAGTCTGTCTCAGGTTTGAATGATCATCGATTCAATTAGTACTACTGCTTTCTTCAAAAGCAGGCAGTTTTTCAATCAGACACATGGAGAATCCTGCTTAGTGCTGCTTCCTTCCGGATCTGACACGCTTCACAAGACCTCCATTGTCCTAGCCTTTCGGCAAAACTTAGTATAACGTATTTCGTTAGAGATTGCCAGCCTTTTTTTGTTTTTTCTTTTCTCGTAATGCTCGGAAAAAATCTGTTAGCAGCTGGCTGCATGCTTCTTCTAAAATGCCGCCTTCCACATAGGACCAATGGTTGAAGCGCTCATCTTCCAATAAATTCATCAATGTACCAGCAGTGCCGCCTTTGGGATCGTAGGCACCAAAATACACTTCTTCCACCCGTGCCAATAACATCGCCCCACTGCACATCGGGCATGGTTCCAAGGTCACAAACAGCTGCGCTTGTTCTAAGCGCCAACTTCCGACAGTGCGACAGGCTTCCTCGATCGCAAACATCTCCGCATGCGCTGCGGCTTGTTGCTGCGTTTCTCGTAGATTGTGCCCACGACCAATGATTTTGCCATCCAAGACGACGACAGCACCGATCGGTACTTCTGCCACACCTTCTGCTTTTCGGGCTTCTTTGATTGCTTCTTCCATAAAGAACGCTTTTTCCTCGGCAGTCAAGGTACTTGTTTTTTCCACGACTTCACTTTCACTCCTCTACCTCGCACCATTTCGTGCATTTCCTTGTTAGTATAACGAAAAACGCTTAGAAAGACGAGAAAAACTCGCAAAGACCGATGTCCCTGCGAGTTTCAAATGGAATGATTGGCTTAAAAGACGGAATCAACAAAGCTCGTCAACTTGTCTTTGACATGTTCTGTCGAATCTTTGATGTTGTCTCCGTAAACAGAGATTTTGTTGCGGCCCTCATTGACTTTTTTCATCACACCTAACAACGAATCCAATTCATTGTCAGACAAGCCGTCTACGACATCCAACAATTTTTCATTGCCGTTGAATTTGTCATCGACAAATTTCTTTACTTTGTGTCGGTTGCAAGCGAAGCGTACTTTATTGAATACTTTGTCTGATACAACGACGGCAGTAGTGATCCCAGCGATCGCTGCAATGCTTAATCCAATCGTTACTTTTGATGATGTTTTCATATCGATCAGCTCCCTTATTTTGCTACTTCCATCATAGCACGAGGACTGAAATAAAAACACTATTTCGTTTAAATCGCTTTGAATCTTAATCCTTTTGGAAAGAAGTTTTTCACAGTTCCTTGGACTTGTTTTCCAAAACAGACGGGGATCTCATCGACTGTCAAAATCACCCACCCAGCATTTCCTGACACGCTCAAGGTTTCACCTGCCACATACTGCTGCCATTGCGGCAAAGTGATTGGCACTGTCGGTGCCCCTTCTTCTGCATGGATCGCCAATGCCAACGCATAACTAGGTTCGATCCGATTCTTCTTAACGACGCCGACATGCAAACCTGGGCGCATAAACTTGATCCCTTTTAAAGAAGGCATTTCTTCAGGAACGAGCCAGAGGTTTTCTCCTAGCAGCTGAGGCGTCGCATTCAGTGCCTGTAAAAAAGGAAACTCCTTGCGAAAGGCTTGCCACAACTTTTGAGTTGCTGCATCCAGTGGGCTCTTGGCTTTCGCTCCTTTGCCTTTTTTCTTCTTTTTCACTGGTATTGCTTCTGCTAGCGAGGTCAATTTCGCAGCGAAATGACCTTCTCCTTGGTTTAAATGCGGCCATAAGCGGATGGTTTTCTCAATCCCTGGTGCCTCTCCCCACTCGCTGCGCCCATGAGATACATTGGCCAAGTCGATCGCTTCGATTGTGAAGGGATACTCCTCCATTAACCAAGCCATCATCGCTTCGTTTTCTTCAGGGGCAAAGGTACAGGTGGAATAGATCAGCTGGCCCCCCGGTTTTAGCATCGCAACGGCTTGTGCCAAAATGTCTTTTTGCCTGATCGCACACTGATCAGGTGTTTCTGCCTGCCATTCCTCTAAGGCGACGGGATCTTTACGAAACATCCCTTCACCAGAACAAGGGGCGTCCACCACGATCTTGTCAAAAAACTGAGGAAAATGGCGGCTCAATTCTTGTGGAGCCTGATTGGTGACGACTACATTCGGAAAGCCCCAACGCTCCACATTTTCTGATAGGATTTTGGCACGCTTCGGGAAAATCTCATTTGCTACAAGCAGCCCTTTTCCTTGTAATTGGCTTGCCAGCTGCGTTGTTTTGCCCCCTGGTGCCGCACATAAATCTAAGACCCGCTCCCCTGGTTGAGCGGCTGCGATCGTTGCCACGATCATCGCACTAGGTTCTTGGCTGTAGACATAGCCAGCTTGATGGAGCAACGAACGGCCTTTGACTTCGCCAATATAAGCCGCTTCTGCATAGGGGGCGGGTACAGCAGCTGGTCCATATTTTGCCAGCATCGCTTGTGCGTGCGGCTTAGCAACATTCAAGCGAAAGCCTTTGACTGGCTGATTATCGGTTAAAGCGGTAAAAAAAGCTGGTGCTTCTCCTCCTAGCAACCGTTGGTATTTTTCAATAAATGGTGTTGGTAATTGCATACTACCCCTCCTCGGCTTTTTTATTCTAGCGACTGAGAAGCAATTATGCAAGAATTCCTTGAGCAAATGGCAAAAAAACTGCAGCTGAGTGAAGTGGGCGACTAAATCGCTTCGACTTCTCTTTGCTGCAGACCTTTTTTATTTAAAAATCGCTTTTTTGACACTGCTTTCGATGAATGGCTCAGAGACACGGTTGTCCCAGAATTTGATCAGTGGGCCCACTAAAAAGGCACTGATGAAGGTTCCGATCCCGATTGGCCCGCCTGTGAAGAGCCCAATCAAGGCAAAGGCAACGTCTTGAATCACCCGCACCACTCGATAGTTGGCTTTCGTCTGATCGACGATGGTTGGGGCGATCGCGTCGTAGGGGGCGCTACCCAAATTCGCTGACATATAAAACGAAGCACCGAAGGTAAAGAAGATGATCCCGATCAACAAGAACAAACCTTGCTGCCACCAATTATTCGGACCGACGGATAACCAATCAAAAACGTTGGTATAAAAGTCGATGAAAAATCCTGTCAGCACCATATTGATGACCGTCCCGATGCCGATATGACGACGGCCAAAGATAAAAATCAATACTAGGACAGCGATATTGATCATCAATTGATAGACCCCAAGGGATAACCCTAGCAGCTCGCCGACACCGATATTGGCTGCTGTGTATGGGTCTAGCCCCACTCCGCCGACCCGCAGCAATGCCGCCCCGAATCCTAAAATGGCGACACCAATCAACGCATAAAGCGAGCGTATTCCTGTTTCTTTTTTCATTAAAATTTCCCCTTTTTTCTCATCTGTTCTTTCAAGTATAACGAGAAAAAAGCAAAATGGGAATTTCAACGCTTCACAGGGCTTTTTGTATGGAAGGGATCTGGCTTAGTCATCTCCTTTGCTTCTATTGAAAAGCCAGCGGCAATAATCATTGCTATTGCGTATCTTAGTTTTCGTTTCTTACAGATACGCGTGCCTCGTCCATTACTCGGGCTTCACTGGAACCATCACTTCAAATATCTGCAATTCTTTTTGTGTGGTAAAGACTTCATCTTGCCATAACAATTCCCAAACATCGCCATCGATTTTCAACTGCTTCTCTTTTAGAAAGGCTTGGATGCGGTGGGTAAAAGCGGCAATTTGTTCTTCTCCCTCACTGACAAATCCAGAAACATACGTACCAGCGGGACGTGTGATGATCAGCTTTTCCGGATAGAGATGTAGCCGATCTTGGGGAATCAAGATCAATGCCCGATAAGGCGATGCGTGAAAAGTCTGATCCTCCAACGTCGTTCCTGCACTTAAAAAGCCGATGGGATAGCCACTGAAGGCATCTTTATAATCCACTAGCGGATAAAAACGGGCGTACACTTGATAAGCAGATTCTGGATCATCGCCAGCGATCTCTTCGGAAACGATAAACGCCTCTGCTTCGTGCTGCGCTATCGTAAAGGTCTCAAAATCGGCTTTCTGTACTTTTTCATAGCGCTGGATGTAGCGATCGAAGGTTCGTTCCAATTCTTGTAGCGCAGCGATTTTGTCACGGACTTGTCCTCGCCGTTCCACAAGTTCCTTTTGCGTATATTCCGGGTTGCGGTTTTTCAAAAATTGGCGAATGTCTTGCAAGGGCATGTCTAAAGAACGCAACATCAAAATCACGTCTAACTCAAGGCATTGTTCAAAGCCGTAATAGCGATAGCTGTTTTCACCAATCGATTGCGGTTTGAACAAATCGATTTGATCATAATAAATCAATGTGCGCCGACTCACGCCAGCATAAGCGGACATCTCACTGATGGTCAATTGTTTTTTCAAAAAAATTTCACTCCTTGCTTGACTGTAACGTAACGTTACAGTTTATTCTACCATAGAACGACATTTTTGGAGGGAAATCATGAAACAATTACAGTTATTTTATAAAGAAGAACGACGCTTCTTTTTCAGTTTATTTCTTTTGATGCTAGTCCAATCCTTCGGCACACTCTTGTTGCCGTATTTTTTGGCAAAAATCATTGATGAAGGGATCTTAAAAGTCGACACGACGGCCATTTGGCACAATGGCTGGTGGATGTTTGCCATTGCCATCGGCACCGTGATCGTCTCGGTAGGCGGTAGTTATTTATCTGCCCACCTTTCAGGAAAATTCGGGCATTTTTTGCGGATGCGCTTTTTCAAAAAAACACAAGAACTCTCTGTATCCGCTGTTGATGGCTATGGTACACCCACTTTGCTGGCACGTACCACCAGCGACATCAACAATATCCAACAAATTTTGATGATGGCGCTGCAAATGATTTTGCCAGCCCCAATGATCGTCGCAGCTTCGATTTTTCTAACCGGCACCGTCTCTTTACGGATGATTTGGGTCCCAATCGTAGCGATCCTATGTTTTTCAATGATCGCTTATGGGGTGATTCGCAAAGCGATCCCATTATCACAAATCACGCAAAAACTAGTCGATAACATGATGCGGATCTTACGAGAAACCTTTACCGGCGCTCGGGTGATTCGGGCATTTGACAAAGCGGCTTACGAAAAAGAACGGACAGATCAAACCTTGACGGAATATGCGAAAACCATGATTAAAGTCAATCGCCTCTTTGCTGTCTTGAATCCGACCGTCAACTTAGTAATGGGACTCTCGATTTCGACCATCCTAGTCTACGGCGGCTATCAAAGTCTTCAGGGCCACCTAGCTATTGGTAGTATTACTGCCATTATCGAATACACGATTTTGAGCCTTTGGTTTTTGACCATGGCAGCGATGGTGATCGTGATGGTGCCTAAAGGCTTGACTTCCTTACAACGAATCGAAGAAGTCTTAGAAGAACCAATTGATTTGATTGACGGTGACCAAACCTTAAACAAATCCGCCTTGTCAGAAACGATCGCCGCTTTCAATCACGTGCAATTTACGTATGAAGGCGCCGAAGAACCTGTCTTAGAAGATATCAGCTTCGAGATCCACCGAGGCAAAACGACAGCGATCGTTGGCGGAACCGGCTCTGGAAAAAGCACCATTGCCAAAGCCTTGCTGCGTTTCAAAGATGTGACTGCTGGTTCGATTACGCTTTTTGGCCGCAACATCAAAGAGATCTCTCAAGCCGAATTACGGGACCAAATTAGTTATGTCCCGCAAAAAGCGCTCTTGCTTAGCGGCACGATTCAAGAAACCCTGCGTTTCGGCAATCGTCCGGCAACCCATGAGGCGATGGCAAAAGCCGCTGAAGTTGCCCAAGCCAAGTCATTTATCGAAGGCTTGCCTGAAGGTTATGGAAGTCTAGTTGCTCAAAAAGGCAGCAATTTCTCCGGCGGTCAAAAGCAACGGCTGAGTATTGCCCGAGCGCTAACAAAGCCCGCAGAAATCTACTTCTTTGATGACAGCTTTTCTGCTTTGGATTATCAAACAGACGCCAACTTGCGGCGTGCATTGAAAGAATACACGAAAGATGCCGCCGTCATTATCGTTGCTCAACGGGTATCGACCGTTAAAAATGCCGATCAAATCATTGTCTTGGATAACGGTAAGATGGTCGGTAAAGGAACCCACGAAGAATTATTACGCACTTGCCAAACTTATCAAGAGTTTGCATCATCTCAAGGAATGGGAGGAATGAAGGATGAGTAAACAAACAATGGATACACCAAAAAACATGAAACATACAAGCCGGCGCCTACTTCGATTACTAATGGAACAAAAAGCCCGCTTTCTGCTGATCATCGTCTCTGCCTTGTTCTTTTCCTTACTAATGTCCATCGCCCCTTTGATCTTGGGACGTGGACTGGATAATCTGATCGCCTTGTTTCAACAAGAAGGCTGGCAAATCAATGATTTTTGGCAAAGTATTTTAGGCCCGGTCGTCCTATTAGCGGGAACATGGCTTTTGATCAGTCTCTTTTCCTTACTGCAAGAGTATACGATGGCCAGTGTCAGTGAAACCCTGACCTTGACTTTACGCAAACAAATCAGTGACAAATTTAATCGCCTGCCTATCAGTTTTTACGACAAACATCATACCGGCGATATTTTAAGCCGAGTGATTCTCGATTTAGATAAAGTATCCGAAGTCTTACAAGTCGGTTTGATGCAGCTGATCACCGCAACCATCAGCATTACCTTCGGCTTGATCGCCATGCTTTATCTCAGCCCATTACTGACGATCGGTGTGGTCCTGATTTTGCTTTTGAGTGCTTTTGTGACCACCGTTCTCGCACGAAAAAACTTGAGCTACTTTACCAAAAACCAAGAAACATTAGGTGCAGTCAGCAGTCGTGCGGAAGAGTTTTATACCGCAAATCCGCTGATCAAATCCTACAACCAACAAATTGCCGTTGAAGCGGAAATGGCGGAATTGAGCGAAGCCCAATTTAAAGCTTTTCGGAAAGCACAGTTCGTCAGTGCAGCGATCAATCCTTTCGTGCGCTTTATCAATCAAATCGGCTTTATCTTAAGCGCCGTCGTTGGTGGTCTGATGGTGTTGCAAGGGCAATTATCCATTGGTCTTGTACAAGCCTATCTGCAATACATCAACCAAGTGTCTGAACCGATCACGCAAGCTTCTTATATTATGAATACCTTGCAAAGTGCCTTAGCATCTCTCGAACGAATTTTTGAGATCCTTGATTATCCTGAAGAAGAAACAGCGACCCAGCAACTGCCGGTACCGCAAACCATCAAAGGAAAAATCGATTTCCAACACGTCTCCTTCGGCTACAACAAGGAAAAACTCCTGATGGAAAACGTCGAATTTTCCGTCAAACCAAAACAAACGGTTGCGATCGTCGGACCAACAGGCGCTGGAAAAACCACCATGATCAATCTTTTGATGCGCTTTTATCCTTTGAACGGTGGAAAGATTTTGCTGGACGATCAAGACATGATGTCCTTTTCGGCACCGGCAGTACGGAAAAAATTCGGTATGGTGCTGCAGGATACATGGCTGTTCCAAGGAACCATTGCTGAAAATATCGCATATGGCAATCCCGATGCCACTCGGGAAGACATCTTGGCTGCAGCCAAAGCCGCCCAATGCGACCACTTCGTGCGGACCCTGCCCAACGGTTACGATACCGTCATTGGCTCCGAAAGCGAACTGTCTCAAGGACAACAACAATTATTGACGATCGCCCGGGCGATTTTAGCGGACCCAACGATCCTGATCCTTGATGAAGCCACCTCCAGTGTCGACACTCGGACGGAACAAATGATCCAAACGGCAATGGATCGTTTGACCCAAGGAAGGACCAGTTTTATCATCGCCCATCGTCTTTCTACCATCAAAAATGCCGACTTGATTCTAGTGATGAAAGACGGCTCCGTCGTCGAAAAAGGCTCCCATACTCAATTGCTGGCACAAGATTCCCTTTACGCCCAACTATATAACAGCCAGTTTGCAACAGCTTGATGAAAAAGCCGAAAGGTCCAACGATGTCTATGACGAATCGTTGGACTTTTCGGTTATTTGCTTTTCATCCCTAAGTAGCACAAGTGTTCCTGTACAAGAAACACTTGTTACCTACCAAAAACCTTTCCCTTGCCTTGCCAGTATCCATATTCCATAATCAGACGTGAGAGACGATCCACCAAACAGACCATATGGGAGTGTTATGAATGAAAAATTTTCAGATGACGTTTATTACTTCTACTACCACCATTCGTTGGTTGAAACTATTGAATCTCTTGGAACGGCATAAGACCCTTTCGAATCGTGAGTTATCAAAAGCTGTCCAGAGTTCGCGGCGCACGATCATTTATGATATGGAGGGGCTACGGAGCTACTTTGGAAGTACTTTAATGATCGAATCCACGTCGAATGGCTATTCTCTTCACGAATTACTACCGAAGGAATATCTTGAACGAAAACGAGCGCTCCTTCAGAATGAACCATTATTCGTTATTCTTGAGCATCTGTTTAAGGGAGAATATCGGACAGTTTCCGAATGGGCAGACTATTTTTATCTTTCTGAAAGTTCCCTTTTACGCTATTTAACGCTTTTTGAAAAAGCCCTGAGGCCCTTTCAGTTATCTGTTGATCACAAGAATTTCCGTCTGATCGGATCAGAAGCGGATATTCGCAAATTTTTTCATACCTTTTATTATGAGTCAGACGCTACGCCTCATACGGTACGCCCAACGATCGCTGTGCAAAACATCGTCTTAGATTTTTTTCGAAATATACGCGGCAAAACCAATAATACGGCTTCATTTTGGTATATCAGTTATTGGTTGTATATTGTCCTTGAGCGTACTCAAGCAGGAGAAACTGTCATTGTCTCCGATCAATTAAAAAAGATCGTCTTGGCAGATGAGCTCTTCCAAGAAATCCAGCCCCTCAATCAACGACTCCAAACGGCTTTTTCCTTGTCTTTACCGTCAGAGGAGCTGGTCTACCTTTTCGCTCTACTAGCAAGTAACCGTGGGATAAACAACTATCTCAGGGAAATATCATTTGTTAACCGCTTTGACCATTGGCCTGAGCTAAAAGAACTGACTGCCAATTTTTGCAAGTTTCAGCAAATATCCGATCATGATCAGTCCCGAGATTTTATTTTTCTCCATTCTTTCTTTATAACAGAAAAAATAAAACAGCTGATTTCCCCTACCTATAATCTAAGTATGGAAGAAATTTCCAGTTATGCACAAACGCAATACCCTAAAGAGTATGAGGAAAATACAGAGTTTCTTTTTAGGCAGCCCCTCTTTGAAGCAACCGCTCTGTCAGCAATCAGTGCCCGCTTCACTTTGTACTTTGAAGGATTAAAAGAAAAATACTGGGGCAACCCACGCCGAATCGCCTTTCTTTTAGAAGGGGATGCGCATATTTGTCTTCACATCAATGCTTTTGCCGTAAAATATTTTGGTCGATATCATATTTTGCAATTTCCTGATTCCAGTGAGTTTTCTTTAGATTATGTTGAACGAAACAAGATTGATCTAGTCGTGACGAATTACGCAGAGTATTTGGAAGAGTATATTTTAGATGTTGAATGCCTCCTGATAAAATCGATCCCAGATGCAGATGATTGGAACAATTTCTTGAAAATCATCAACCCAAAAATCATCCATAATTTTGCGTTGCGAAACATCGAAAAAAGCACCTTTTATAAGTGAAAAGACGTGTGCGGCACTTGAACGCCGCACACGTCTTTTCCATTCGTTTCTTATTGCCGACTAGTATTCTTTCTTCACTCTGGCACACTACTTAACGACCATTCAATCGTTGCACGGTACCATCCCAACTTGGGATTTGCACCAGCAGGCACTTCCAAGGCGACACTGGTGGCTGCCGTCTCTTGATCACCAAAACGATAGACCCATGTTCCCGTACTCTGACTGTCGCCAGTTAGTAGAGGCTGCGCTTCACCTGGCGTCAAAGTTACACTATCATTCACCGTGGAAAGCTCTGGCATACTGGCATTGGAATTTGCTGAGGTCGTCATAAGCCGTTGATTGGCTAAGCTGATTTGAGCACCGATCAAGGGCTCATTGTCTTCATTTTGGAAGCCCTGCGAATCAAGAGTCGCCGATAAACGCCAACTCGTCTCTTCTGCATCGTTACGCTGATCCGTGATTTGCACATAATTCGGACGTTCCTTAGTTTCGGTTGCCCCTTCGGCAAGATTCATATGCTGAGGCAGTGCGTGATACGTTCCTTTGGCACTGCGGATCGGCACCTGACCAAATCGGAACTGGGAAACAAAATCAAGACTGAGCAACCCTTGGTTCTCAGGAATGACCGACGGATTTTCTGGATTCACTTCTACATCCGGTTCTAATGGATCAACCGGTGGCAGTGGTCCAGTCTGGGCGATTCGCAGGGTAGTTGCAGCGGGAAACACAGCGTCCCGAAAAACAACTTCTGAGGCTGGATTCTGATTGCCGTGTTCGTCATTCGTTGTCGGCGGATTGATCACTCCAGCTTCTTTTGCCGAACCAGCAGAATCTTTCAGAAAGACTTGGATCTCATCCCCCGCTTTTAACTGCCGATCACTTACATCAATCGTAAATGTTCCATCTTCATCGATAACCACCGCCTCTGTATCAAACCAGGCACCATTATGTGCAGCACTTAGCTCAACCTCTTTGTCTTCCGTGTGGCCATGGATCTCAGTTGTTTCTTCAAGAAGTACGTAGGAAGCAAAAGCTGCGGGCGTTGGCGGCAAAATAGGGAAAACCTGCACAGACTCGGTCCGTATTTGATGTTGGGCACCTTCTGTCAGTTCGCCGCTGGTTAATTCGACAGCGACGACTCGGACGATGGTTCCTGCTTCCAAAGGAGTCTCAAGAGGAATCTCAAAAATCCCTCCTTGCGGCTCTTCTCCATAGATACTGATCCCCGGTGTTTCTTCTGTATGTCCGACGGTTTTTGCAGTGACTTCTTCCTTCTCACCATCTGCTGTTTCAATTTCAACGGTCACTTTCGCTTCATCATCCCAAGCAGGGCGAGTGCCATCAAAACCAACAGGCAAGCTGACTCGCCCATGAATTTTTTTGTCCGCATTCGTCGGCACCCGTAACTCATCGACGATCGCCCAACGCGCATTGTTTGAACTTACGCGAGAGTACGCTGTCAGTCCCTGATTGCCAAAGGTCTCCGTATTCAATATCTCTGGTTTATTCGTCAAACCTAACGTGCCAAAATCAGCTCCTGAAAAAGCAAAATCGAGGGTTGGGAAATTTAGATCGGGATCTCCTAAGAGATTTGACCCGTTTTTCCAAACAGCTAAGTCACTATTCGTCGCTGTTAAAGTTGAAAGATTAGAAACACTAAAGATGTTTCCTCCATCAAGCCGCTCATTACGAAAATCAAAAAAGACTGGATCGTTCAAGAAGACAGATAGTTTACCTGAACGAAACACGCCACCATTCGGGGAACTTGTCCGCCCTTCCACTTGGAAATATCCTTGTTCAACGTAGATCGTTGAATTGAAGTAGGTATGCATGTCAATCCCCGGACCACTATCTGCTACACACATAAATTTACTATCGACACCTACGATTGAAAAATTATTCTCTGTCCCGTTATCATGGATGCCTCTCGCATAAAAAATTCCTTGATTTCCTCCAGCGACATTCCCATCATGCGCGTTGCCGTTTCCCGGATTATAAAGGTCAACGATGCCGCCTTCTGTGATCTCAAAAGAATTTCCTCCACTAGGAATTCGGATCAAGGGTGCGCTCCCCCCTATTTTACGAACTTTTACTATTCCACCATCCGTTACATGAAAGGTCACCAAACCAAAGTATAAAAATCGAATCACTGCATGGTCCCCGTCAGCCTCATGGCTGCTAGCTATTAATTGTCCATTGCTTTTAACTTTAAAAGTAAAGTTCAGACTAGTGATATTGATCGCACTAGCAGTGATGCTTTCGACCTCTAAGACTGCTGATTCACTCAAAGTAAGAGCCCCAGCTTCTGCCGCATTCGACGGTGTCGATAAAACAAAGGATGCTGCTCCTTCTGCCGCTGCAATCTCACTGAAAATCCGTACATGTGTCTCTTCGCCACTAATGGTGACGTCGGCATTTTTTCCGTTGACCCGTAAAGCATTCGCATTTTCGGCGGTCAAGCGTACTTTTGAGCCGTTCTGGATCGTCAACTTAGGATTCTCACCAGTCAGAAATACGCCGCGCCTTCTTTGTGTCGTTTCAATCTGCAATAAGGCAGCATCCCCCACAACCATTGTTGGATCCGCCCCCTTCATAAATAGTGCAATATTTTGTTCCTCCGACATTGCTGTGGCTGCTCCCTGACTTTCTACAATGAGCGTACCACCATCAAAAAGATAAAAATTGCTGTTGTCTCCTACTAGTTCGATCGCATTGGCATCTGCCGCCGTCTCATTGTTCACCCGTACTTGTGTTTCATCTCCTGCGATCGTAGCAGAAGGAAAGAAACCATTTAAGAGGATAGCGCTCGCATTCATTGTGTTTATCGTTACGTTTGCACCAGATTGGATCGTCAATTCTGGCTGCTCTCCAGTCAGAACAAGCCCGCGTTTTCTTTCTGTAACCTCGATTGAAAAAACTGAATTCTCTGCTGCAATAAAGCGAGGATTTCTCCCAGACAGAATAACGGCATTATTATTACCATTGGTCGGAGCAGCAGTCGTTCCTGGACTGCGAATAGTTAAACGAGCACCATGATTGAGTTCCATTTGACCATTATCGCCACGTAAATCGATTGTATTCGCATCCCCTAGTCGCGTAGTAATGCTCACTTGCGCACCCTCATCGATCAACAATCTAGGATCTTGAATATCTGGTGCTGTATAAAAAATCCACATATTCGGCTTATTAATAATCACTTGCGCTTGATTTCCGACCTCTACTTCTTTCAGATTGAACAAAGTATCGGAAGCCATCGTCATTGCTTCGAAGCGATTGATCCCACCAGTAAAGTGAACCTTCGCTTCTCGTGCTAAAATAAAAGGTGACCGATTCTCCGAGGCTTCTTCTACTTCCTCTAGTTCAACGACCCAGTTTTTACTCAACGCATTGGTGGTCTGGATCAAAGCGGTATTACCTGTTTTTTGGTATGTGAGATTTTCGATACGAAAAATCGTTTCTTCGTTAATGGTTAATAATTGAAAATAAGCACTATTGTTATTGAGGGTCAATGCATGACCATTTCCTTGAATCATTATCGGACGATTGATGGTCATTATGCTGGAAGTAGATTGGACAAGGTCCGCTTGTAAGGAAAGAATGGATACGGATGGATCTTGTAAAGCACTAATAAACTCCGCCATGGTCGTTACGTAAGCTGTGCCACCATCAAAGGCGCTTGGTACGATCTCACTAGCCGCCTGTACCTCTGACTCCTCCTGCGGACGCTCAATGTCTGCTACTTTTTCAGCAGGATCACTGTCCGTTTCTTGCGATTCTAAGGACTCATTTTCCAAGTCTTTCGGTGTTTCCTCAGTGTCTGTCTCTGCAGCAGCTATTTCAACGATCGCTTCGCTCCCTGCACTGGCTATAACAAAACTTCCAGGAAGTTCGGCAACGATCAAAACAGAAAATGTCTGCCGTGCTTGACTTGCTTTGATCTGCCAGCCTTGATCGCTTTGTTTTACTGCTGTTTGTCCGGGTGCCAATACATCAGTCATCAGCTTGACTTCTGCTGGTAATTCTAGGAAGATTTCTGCCACCGCTTGGTCGCTGACCAAATCGATCGTAAGCGGTTGACCTACCGTACCAGCAAATTTAGGCTCTTTGAACTGCACCGTCCCTTCAGGCTCAGATGTTCCTGTGGCAAACTCCCCCAGAACTCCCTCATCCGCTAGCGGTTGTGCGAGGTATGGCGGCTCGGTTTCAGCAAAAACAACGATGAGCGGGACACTCATCAAGCGTAATCCCATAAAAACAAGCAGCAAGCGAATCCAATATTTCAAGTTTTGCTTTTTCATTCCATGCTCTCCTTTACTTCTTACGTATCCATGGTCGGCTTTTTGTTCTTCCATAACAGCCAAATGATTATTCCAATAAGGAAGATCACTAGTCCTAATGCGCTGATCAACCACCAGTTTTGCCCCTCTTCAATGGTGACATCCTCACGATTCAACTGTCGTGCTGTGTCTGCTTCCACAGTAAACGGATATTCCCATGTCCACTCCTCACCTTCAGCTCGAGCTGTTAAGCTCATTACATATTCTCCGCTGTAAAAACGATCCCCCTGTAATGAAACGGGAAAATGAAAATGTGAATTTGGCGCCATTTGCATCCCTTCACGCTGCGCCTCATATAAGACTTCTTCCTGATCCGCTCGTCGAACAGTTGCCTCTACCTCTAGTCGATTGACAAAACGCGGCAACGGATTTTGTAGCGTTGCCCGAAACGCATTGCGATAATTGACTTGACCGGCAAACACATCCAATAACGCAAGCTCTGGTTCAATAATAGACGCTTCATTGCGGACAACAACGCCTAGGATATAAGCAAATCGATTTTGGATCGCAACACCTTCTTCCTCTGATCCAGTCGCTTCTGCGATGACCTCTCGAATACGTAAACCGCCGACTAGACTACCAGTAAAGGCTTCTTCAGGCATATGTATGGGTAACTCGATCGTCTTTTTTTCCTTAGCTAACAAAATAATCTCTCCAGGTGATTCGATTAGATCAGCTATCGAATAAGGCAAAGTCGGATCAGGTTCTGCGGCATCTTTGCCATATTCCACGACGCCATTTCCGTTAGTGAACGCCGTATGTGCGGAAACTTCGATCGTGATTTCCTTTTCCGCGCGATTTTGAATCGTCACCCCCAGAACATCATCGGTCCCTGGTGCTAGTTCTAGATCAAAATAGCCACTATTCCCATCTGGCAATTGGCTTTTCGGCAAATTGGGGACCACATGAAATGGCAATTCTGATTGTGTTTCTGCCCAACCTGTCATCGGCAATCCAACGAGTACCATCACCAGTAAAACAAACCCAGCTACTAGCCTATTCTTGATTGATCTCTTGCTTTGTGTCTTCATAATGAATCATTCCTTTCAAAATAGGCAGGAACAACTCGTCTCCTGCCTATTCCCTATATCCCTTACTCACTTCCTGATTCGTTTTTCCCTAATCGCAACACGCGTATCATTCGCTATCGCGCTTACTGGTGAAATGATTCGTTAAAATCATGTGCCTTTATTCATGCTTCTGAGCCAAGCTAAAAGACTGGCTTCTTTGCTGTGTTCTTCCAAAAAACTTATCCCTTAATTCCCAGGAGTGGCACTTAAATGCCAAGTCAGAGTAGCCGTATAAGCGGTTGCTTGCGGATTCGCTCCTGTCGGTATATGGAGCCAAATCGCTTCATTGAGAATATCCTCTTCCCCAGCTGCATGCTGTTGATTTAGCAGGGTTTGATTGCCCCATTGAACCGTTGAAAGTCCCGCCCCTTGGCCAGGAGCCGCAGACATCAAGGTGTTGCCTTCCGTTCCAACATCGATGGTTTGATGGTTAAATTGATCGCTAGGTGCTGTTGGGAAAGTCGCCGAATCTAATGCATTCGAACGAATCTGTGGATTTTGAAATTCGATATAAGCCCCACGTAATACATGATTCGAAGTGGCATCTGTACTTGTAAATTGATCCAAATCGACATTTAACGTCCAGCCGTTGTGTCCACCACGGGTATCCAATACTTGAGCAAAAGAGACATATGGCGCGGTTCCTGACCCATCAGACAGTCGTTCCAGCTCCGCAAGCATTGCGGATTTTCCAGGGCCTGTGCTGATCACTTGGGTTCCAAAATCGAAGCGCTTTGGCACATGCACCAAAGTGAACGGACCGGTTACCTCTGGATCGATCGGATCAATTTCTACCTCTGGCTCTTTTTCAGGTAACTCAACATCGATCTCTTCCTCCTCCCCAGGGATGAAATCTACTTCATTTTCGGTATTTCCTTCCAGGATGGGGGTTGCTGCTGCGGTCACTCCCCCAGATAACACAGCGATACTCATGACACCGATTGTTGCTAAATAAATACGTTTCATAAAAAATTACTCCTTTTACTATTATTATTCGCAGAAAGAATCTACGATGATTACTATTGATTGATGCGTAAACCTTTTTTCGCTAGAACTGGTTGCCAGTTGGCTTACTAATCCTCTCACTTCTTCAAAAACCACAACAGTCGTTTCCTAAAACAAGCGTGCGACCGTATTGCCTAAAGGCTATTTTTCTCACGATCTGATCGTCGTGTGCTTAATTTCAAGTAAGCGACCACACTCAAGAGGACGAGCAGCAGACCTATCCAGCGAATAAGCAGTCGTTGGTGACTGTTCGTTTGCGGAAAACGATCATTTTTTGCGTGACCAGATGAATCATCTTCAGGTACTGGCCATTTTCCTGTCGGCGGTTTTGGCTCTGGCTTTGCAGGTTCCTGACCACCAACAAAACGGATGACCCCTTCTGTTCTAGCGGTGGACACTTCTTTGGCTTCTACGAAATCAGCGACTAGCAGACAACTTAAAACCAACATCGCTACAATGAAATACCTCAATTTATGAAGCGGCATGTATTCCCCCTCATTTTCCTTTCGCCCCTTTTTCTCTTTCAAAAAACATACTTCAGACACAGACGAAGTCCTCCAATCCTTCATTTAAGATGGAGACAACCATTTTAATCGCTTCTTTATACCCAATGTATTTAGGCAAAAAAAATACCTGCGGTTGCTTTTCTATGGAGTAATCAAATGGAATGATATTGGTGATCAAAATATCACAGTCAAGCTGGGTGATCTGTTCCGATGTTAATTGTTCTTCATAGAGCACAGCCATTCGACCACTAAAATGATGTTCAAAAATACTATAGACCCATTCATCGATCACATAATTATTGGCAAGCAACACCACGATTTTTTGTGAAACCCGGATCAATTGATTGCCAAAAAGATAGAGAACGAAGGAACAACAAAAGTCCCTCAAAAATTGATTTTTGAAACATTGCGGAATCTCATTCACTTCCATAAACCTAATCAAAGGCTCATAAAGATCAAAAGGCAAAGAAAACACAAATTGATTCGTACTATCCGGATTTTTTAGGTAGATAGGTGCTAAGCCAACTTTTGCATATTGCCGGACTAAAAAATCTTCCACGACCTGTTGAATTCCACAAGGCTCGTCAAGGTAAGTATTGTGCTGTTCAAAAAAAGCAACAAAGAGTTCAACGAATCGCTTACTCGTTTTTGAAAAGGTATTGAGAGGAATCCTCGTTTTCCCTCGAAGCGCCCACTGCGCATAAAGTATTAAGTAAATAAAGCACGCTTCCTGAACGAGCCGTTTTTTCGCAATGGGTTGGAGACTGCTGCTTTCTTGAAGTGTTTCACTGATCGTCAAAAAAAGCGGATCTTGCTGGATCAATGCTAGGATCTCAGGATCAAATATCAAGGTTCCAAAAGTGGCACGCTGAACAGACAAACGAATAATATTGATGACCTTTTTTCTTGAAACGATCCCCACGTTTTGCTCAATTCTTCTTAAAAGCGTTTCTTGAAGCTGATGTTCAATGACCGGCAACTCAAAATAGTGCGTTTCGCAATAAAAATCCCAGAAGAACTTTCGCTGATTGATCTCTTCTCCCATCAGCCCAATCGGTGCTTTGGTTACCACCAAACCGTATTCATCAAGAATCAGCTGTAATTTTTTTATGAGTCGATTTGCCGTTGATTCTGAAATATGCATGGCTCGAATCCAAGCTAAAAAAGGAAACGTTTGTCCCGCATAAAAAGCTTGTACTAATAAAATAAGTGGTTCTCGCTCATAGAAGGAGCGTCGTTTTTTATAGTATTCACCATGATCATTGATTACCAACTTCATCCCGTGATGGGTCCCTTCAAGAGAGATCGCATCACCAAAAAATGTGCGTAGTGCTTTTAAGTCCGTTAAGATCGTCCGCCGAGAAATACTCGCTTTTTCTGAGAGCTGTTTGACACTCAAAATCTGTTCGTTTTCCATGTACGCCAATAGTATAAGGCTTCTTCGATTCACTGAGTTCGTTACCAATTGGAATGTAAGACTGTTCACGGGCGTAATCTCCTTTAGCAAATTTCCTATAAATTTTCCATCAAATCGTAGGTCCCTCCTTTAGTGCTGCCTTCGAATCGTTGCAATGTTTCTTGTTTGATTCTAACAAAATTACCACCTATTTTTTATCCAGCATTTGCACACGAGGGTGCAAAAATATTGACTTTCCGCAAAGAATCATTTGTTCTGCGGGCTCTCAACGGTAAATATTAGATGTTATTTTAAATAATTCAGACACGTTTTTGTTTATTGTTTCTCTTTTATAAATTGCTAGCTGTACTCACCAATAAGCCGCAGCTTTTTTAGTAACAGCGCCGATTTCAACTGCCTAAAGCACAAAAAAACAGCTAGACACTTGTCTAGCTGACTTTATAGAATTATAAGTTAGAGCTAACTCCTATTTCCTTTTCAGTACGCTTGTAAACACACCGCCTACCATGATTGCGCCTAGAATCACCAGCCATGCAGCTCGTTGCTCATTCGTTTGAGGAAGAGCCTTTGCTTTTTCTTGACTAGAAGATTTCGTGGTTTCGCTACTAGCACTTGTTTCAGTAGACTGGCTCTCATGGGGATTTACTAGCGTGGCACCGTCATGGTTTGTGGTCGTTGTACTTGGTTCTGCTATACTTGGCTCGGTCGTACTTGGTTCTGGGGTACTTGGCTCCGTGATACTTGGCTCTGTGGTACTTGGCTCCGTCGTACTCGGTTCTGTGGTACTTGGTTCCGTGGTACTCGGCTCCGTTGTACTTGGTTCCGTTGTGCTTGGTTCGGTAATGCTTGGTTCTGTGGTACTTGGTTCCGTTGTACTTGGTTCGGTTGTGCTTGGTTCTGTGGTACTTGGCTCCGTTGTGCTTGGTTCCGTTGTACTTGGTTCGGTAATGCTTGGCTCCGTTGTGCTCGGT
>NZ_JBIVBP010000006.1:0-215855 GCF_044746145.1 Enterococcus sp. NPDC086594 | reverse complement strand
TCGGTTGTGCTTGGTTCCGTGGTACTTGGCTCGGTTGTACTTGGCTCCGTCGTACTTGGTTCCGTTGTACTTGGTTCCGTTGTACTTGGTTCGGTAATGCTTGGCTCCGTTGTGCTCGGTTCGGTTGTGCTTGGTTCCGTGGTACTTGGCTCGGTTGTACTTGGCTCCGTCGTACTTGGTTCCGTTGTACTTGGTTCCGTTGTACTTGGTTCGGTTTCTTTTTTTGTATTGGTGATTACAAGGGTATCTCCCTCAGTCGTCACACTGCTTTCGAAGCCGTCGGGGATATTGACTTCTTCAACCTGATACACAAAGTCTTCCCCTTGATTGTTGTATTTTGGTAAGTCTGCCATTTGACCAGCAACGGGTATCTTTGTTAATGATGCTTGAAAATCACTGGCTTTTTCAAGGGTCAAACGGTCTGACTGCTGCCAACTGTCTGCTGCCGTAGTGGTGGTTCTTTTGACTTGATAATCGATTTGGTCTGGAATCTCAGCTGCTGAGACATTGACCCACTTTTTGAGAACAGCAAGGGAAACATTGGGTGCCTTGATGGAAGGTATCGGAAAATCCAACGCTTCATCATCGCTTGCTGGTGTTAAGGTCGTACGGCCATTGCACAACACCCACGCCTCTCCTTTAAAATCTGGGGCTTCCGTATTCAAGCGAACTTGGTAGGTCAAGGTCAATTTTTCATTTTCACCTAAGGCTATCCCACTGACGGTAATAGTCTGATCCTTTTCAGAAACGGTTACTCCAGTTGCAACTTCCGGCGCCTCGACCCACTCTCCTTGCGCATTTTTGCGCCATCCGACTAACTGATACTGATCAGCATCAAAATTACCTGCCCCTTGCAAAAGAATGCCCTCTCCCATCGGATCTGTAATCGTCCCGTCAGGGATGGTTTTATCGATATGATTGGCGATTTCTGTCAATGCTGAACCCAATCCGCTCAGGTTTTCATCCGTTGTTAAGTAATTGCTCGGTGCAGACGCCAGATTGCGCCCAATGTATTCCCCTCGTGCGGAAGGCGCCGTTGCTACCGAATAATAGGTAAAACCAGATTTTTTAAGCGCGACGATCGTGCCAAGGGTCTCGTCTGTCACCACAGTGTTGCTAACAGGAATGGCTTGCGAATCTGATGGATTTTTACTTGTCGTATGGTAAGCAGTGGCTGACGTTTGAAATTCTTCAATATAGCTTTCCGTGTGATAACCGTTATAGTCACTGATTGCGCCGGTATTTTGATAAACCGCTGCCTCATCTACTGGCAAATAACTACGATTGGCACTGTCGTCACCGATATGAATAAACAGCTTTTCCGCTTCTGGACGACTTTCTTCCAGTAACAGTTGTTGTCCAGCCAATAAGCCTTTTTGCATAAAAGTTCCAGAATGGGATTCGGCCGTCTCACGCAGAAATTGTTCCAAGTAGGCGATATCGGTAGAAAAACCGTTGGTAGTGTAAACTTCTCGATTGTAGGCAACGATCCCGATCCGAATGGAGCCATTCGCTAGCGAATCAGCTAATTCATTTCCAAACTGTTGCAGCCCCAACAAGGCGTTGGTTAATTTTTCTCCAGTCATGGAGGAAGAATAATCGATCACCATGACCAGATCAACAGGGGTACTGGTCTGATTGCCTTTGACAGCTAACGTTACATCAAATAGTCCTTGGTCCGCAGCTTCTTTGACACTTTTTTTCAGATAAGCTTCATCTGCATAATTGACATAGTTCTCTTCATCAAAAGCAACCCCCGGCGCCTGTCCATACTTGTAGTTGTACGTATCTCCTTGCGCCGTTCCATTTGTCAAATACTGTCCGGTCGCATCAGTTTGATAGTCAAAATCATACGTGGTGGTTTCACTGTTTACAGTCAGACTGCCCATGAGAACCCCCATCAACAATAGGAAAAAAATCCCTGCATGCTTTTGCCAACCTCTTTTGTGTTTCATCACTTTCGCTCCTTTATTTCCGCACTGCTTTCCTCAGCAGATCCATGAATGCTGAGGAAAGCGAGTCTTTGTCAGAAAACAGTATAGAAGGTTTTGCTGCGAAAAGGAGACAAAAAATTGCTGATTTCATTTACAAAAAAATCACGTTTTTTGTGCTATCATAAGAGAATCGAGTACATAGAGAAACCTTTAGAACGGAGCTTGAATTATGGAACGGTTTTATCCATTTTTTGGACACACTCTCAAGAGAGATATCGACTTGTTGCGGTTTTTGTATCTTCAAAAACGTTTTGTTCCCATTGAAGAGATCAGTCAAGCGTTGGCTTTGGATCGCCGCTCTATCCAAAAAAGCTTCGACTCTTTAAGCAAACGCTCGCTTTCCTTACAAGACGATCCCTCACCGCTTTTGGTTGCCAAACACGGCTTTGGGTTATCCTTCATTGGGACTAAGCGAGACTACAAGCGATTGAGTCGGCAGTTGCTGGAAGCGAATCCCTTTTTTTATTTACTGGAAACCCTTTTGCTGCAAAGTGAGATCAATTTGATCCAATTCGCCGCTGACCATTACTTCTCCGAATCAACCGTTCGTAAACGAATCTATGCGTTGCAAAAACTGCTTGCTCCATTTGGATTTCAGCTGCAAAAGCAAAAAGGGACGGTTCGACTCGTAGGCAGCGAAGCCCGTATCCGCTACTTTATGATGGTCTTCTTTTGGCGAACATTTGCCGGTCTGCATTGGCCCTTTACTGGTCTTTCCCAGAAAAAATGTGAAACCATCGCACAAGACTTCTACCAAAACAATCAGATTCCCTTTAACCCGATCGAATTGAAAATGACCACATACATTTTGGCTGTCACTATTTTGCGGTTTCGCAAAGGACAACGGATTTCAGCAGAAGCAGTAGCGATCGAAGCCCCTTTGATTGGGGAAGATCTTTCCTTGTTTCAATCCCTGATTGATGAAGAGACCGCCATCTACAATCATTTATCGTCAGAACTAGCGGAACACTTCTTTCTTGATGAGAATGAACGCCGCTTTTGTTTTCTATGGCTAGCATCGAATCTCGATCGAACGTTTGCCGATGCGCAACTGGACGCTGCGTTTTCCCCAAAAAAACCAACGACGAGCATCCAAAAACTTCTCTGGTCGATGACCGCGTTCGCACCAAAATCCGAGTTGACCCGCCCTTGCAAAAGTAGGATCGTGAATACCCTCTTGAATGGGCTTTTGATTGTCGAATTGTTTGGACCGGTCGACCATACATTAGCCGGCTATAATACTGCACAGTTTTTAACAGAACATTTTCCTGATTTGCAAAAGCAAGCCGAAAAGCTAGTGACAAAAACTTCGTTATACCAAAAAGAGCCACTGAAACGAAGCGGATTTTCTCTTCATGTCGCTATGGCGTGGACGCTGATTTTGCCGCCAGCTACTTTTCAGCAGAAAATCAAGATCAAACTGGAAACAGACTTGCCGCTGGCGATTTCACTGACCATCAGAGAACTGATCAAAGCGCCCTTTCAAGGGTTCTACAACCTTGATATTCGTGATCAGTTTATCGACGACGACTACGATCTCTGTCTAAGCACCACTCCATTGTCTGAAACCTATGAAAAAGCACCGGTCCTATTGATCAATGCACAAGTCACCGTCCCTGATTTGTTAGCAATTCATCAGGCGATTGAAGTATTCCAATCGCAAAAATAATGATTGCTCTGCTCAAATCACTCCAACAAAACGAGACGATGAAGTAATGAAAGTAGGTACTTCGTCGTCTCGTTTTGTTTCATTCATTCAATACAGTATTACTTTTATACAACCAATAGTTAAATCTGTTGCTAGTTCCTTTAACGAAAAGGAACACTCGAGTGTTGCAACTGGATTCGAACGTTGCCTCCTTCATCCAACATATACCCAAATGTATATTCGACCTTTACCTCTTCTCCGGTCTCACCGGATGTAAAATAATAATTTCCTGAAGAAAGTGCTGTATCACCATTTAGAATCGTATCGTGATTGTCAAAGCGTACATTTGTCCACGGCTCTAAAGCAAACCCGCTGTCTTCTTCAATATCACCACCAACGAAATAAGACAAAGCTTCTTCCTTTGTTGAGCGGAAAGGAATTTCAGCAGCTTTCGTCGGTTTAAAAAGGACTGTTCCTTCATCAAATGCATACAACGTATCAAGGGTTTCTTTAGCTTGTTCTTCTGCAGCTTCCTCACTCTGCGTACTTGCTTCCCCAATAGCTACGATGCTCTCAGCCCAAGCTTCTTGTGCTTCTTCGATTGCAGCGAGAGTGATCGTTGGCACTTCAACCGTATCTGCTTGTGCTGTGTCGTCTTCATTTTGAGCCCCACACCCTGTTAAAGTAACTAAGATTATTGGTAAAATCAGTGTTTTTTTATTCATTTTATTCCTCCTTCTTTATCAATCAGTCTAATAAAGAATAGGTTTAATTGAAATAATAATCATAAAATATTAACAAAAATAGAAAAATACTCGTATTTTGATTATTAAATGCATTTATCGCAACTGATAATGAGAGCTCATTTTTCAATCCGTTTTCTGCTTTTCTGCATATGTCAAAAAATACTGTTTATACGGACGCCCAATTTTTGTATACACATTTTCACTGCGAATGGCTTTGGTCTTTTCTAAGTGGGCGACATACTTTCTTACCGACACATGGGACAATGCGCAAGCTTGCGCCAATTCTTGGACTGTAAATGGCTGTTTGATGGTACGAATCGTTTCTTGGATCAGCTGAAGCGTGTCTTCTGTCAACCCTTTTTCTAGTTCGATCCACGGACTTTTTTGGTTTCCCTGCAGCAGCAGATCGATTTGTTGCTGAGCGATCCGTGGATGTTTGAGGCTTTCCCGTCGTTGCTGAAATACTTGGATACTTTGGGCAAATCGTTCGAAGGAAAACGGCTTGATCAAATAATCCAACATCCCCAAATGTAGGCTTTGGCTGATCAATCGTGTTTCATCGGCAGCCGTGATCATGATCACATCCACAGCCTGTTGTTGTTCCCGTAATGTTTGCAACAGCTCCAAGCCATTGCCATCTTTCAAATGGATATCCAGCAAGAGCAGCTCAATGGTTTCTTTTTGCAGCATTTCTTGTGCTTCTTCCACTGTTTCCACCGAAAAAATTCGCTCAAAAACCGCTAAACGTTCTAAATAGCTGCGATGAATAAATTGAACCATCGGATCGTCTTCAACAATCAAAATATTGGCTTTCATAGCTGCTCCTTCCGATAATCATTCGTGATCGTCACTTCCAAAACACCTTGCGCTTCCTGAAAAGTAATCGTCCCATTGACTTCATGCAGTAATTGCTGAAAATAGCCTACTTGTTGTAAAGTCACTTGTTCCGCTGGTGTCAACATTTCTTCCGCTAGCTGCCAACTCGTTTGCAACTGATTTTCTTGGTACTCGATTTTCATAAATACCTCTTGAGTCAAATGCTTTTGCAGCAAAAGATGATGTATATATTGATAAAGGTTTAATAAGACTTTGGTTTCATGTGCAACGGCCCCTTGAGGAATCTCTGGAAAAATTTCTAACAACAGCTGGCATTTCTTTTCTAAAAATTTTTGCCGCTCGCCAATCAAAAACCCTGCCAACAACGGGTTTTTAATAAGAATCGCTAGCCGATGAGCAAATTCTTTCTCTGGTTTCAAAATATCATCCAAATAGATCGTCAACTCTTCATAGGCTTCTAAATCCACCAAACCATAGATGACATGCAGCTTGTTCATAAATTCGTGGGCTTGACTTTGCAGTGCCGTCGCATAGGCTGTCGTATTTGCCAACTGATCCGCAATAAATAAAGACTCTGTCGCATTTCTTAGAAAAATAATATGCCCTATCTGCTGATTTCTCACGATGATCGGCGCCGATGAAAAGACATAGTTCTGCCCTTCTTGCTGTACTAACCGCTCTTGCTTCTTGTCAAAATCGACGTGCTGCAAAGCAGGCAAGATCGTTAGCAGGGATTGGCCAACCAAGCCATCTTCTGATGCAGTAGCAAGCGGCAATGCCGTGGCAGCTCGATTTGCCAGCAAGATGTTCTTCGCTAAGTCTAAGACAAAAACAACATCCTTGGTTTCTTCCAGCATACTATTGCGTTCTTCTAACAAACGTGAGATTTCTTGCGGTTCCAGATTATGCAGTTGTCGTTTCAAATAAAATGCCACGAATAATGCAATCCCCCCGCCTAATAGCAAACTGATGAACAATGCTTTCCGATAGCCTTTTTGCGATAGTAAGATTAGCGATTGCAGTGAAGTCATTTTAATCCCTAATGCCACGACGCCAAGTTGTTCTCCATCTTCTTTCACTGGAACGAACCCACGTAAGGACTGTCCTAAGGTGCCGTTGCCAATGGAGAGAGACTCCTTGCCTTCAATTGCCGGTGTTTCATCGCCACCTGTAAAAGGTTGACCAATCTTTTCAGGGTCTGGGTGCGTGATCCGAATAGCGTCTTGATCCATCAAAACAATAAAATCCAACCCATAATTTTTTGCTAATTCATTGGTATATGATTGCAACTGGGGACTGGCTTTCTTTTCCCGCAGTGCTTGCTTGACCTCCGCTTCTGATGCTAACTGACGACCGATCGATAGCAGCAGCGTTTCTTCATCCCGGTGCATTTGCTCTTTTTGTTCCATCATCATCAGTACATAAAATAATGTTAGAACGATACATAAGGTACTGGTAAAAATTCCTACTAACAGCACCCACAGCCGAACTGGCCGCTCTCGCATAGTCGTTCCTCCTCAATTGCTAATAAGCGTTCATTACACGCTCATTTTAACATAGGAATCTTTTTCCGAAGGTCTTTTTTTAAGTTGTATTTAATTAAATTAGTTAAATAATCTTCTTTGTTTGTGAGCGCTTCCTTATACTGGAAACATCCAAAGGAGGTATTTGAATGAAACAAGTCGTCGCAAAACAACCCGTTGTTGAAAAAAAGCAAACCAAAGCAAAGTGGTGGTCTTTCTATGTTGGTTCCGTTCCTTTGCCCGTCTATCTGGTAATGTCTGCCATTATCTTGATCACTGCTTTTCTACAGCAACTGCCTGTCAATATGTTGGGAGGGTTCGCCGTTATCCTAAGTTTAGGCTGGTTATTAGGAACGATTGGTGCCAACATCCCCATCATCAAGAATTTTGGTGGTCCCGCTATTTTTTCTTTGTTGATTCCGTCAATCCTGGTCTTTTTTAATCTCATCAATCAAAACGTATTGGAATCAACTAATATCTTAATGAAGCAAGCAAACTTCCTTTATTTCTATATCGCCTGTCTGGTTTGCGGCAGCATTTTAGGTATGAATCGCAAAATCTTAGTCCAAGGGTTGATGCGAATGATCATTCCTATGATGTTAGGCATGGTCTTAGCGATGGGCGTAGGTACCCTTGTCGGTGTCCTGTTAGGGCTAGATTGGAAACACACTTTGTTCTTTATTGTGACTCCTGTTTTAGCCGGCGGTATTGGGGAAGGAATCTTACCGCTTTCCTTAGGCTATAGTGCCATCACTGGTTTAGGTAGCGAGCAATTGGTCGGTCAGTTGATTCCAGCCACTATCATCGGCAACTTTTTCGCGATCGTTTGTACTGGCTTGTTGACTCGCTTAGGGGAACAAAAACCGCAGCTTTCAGGAAAAGGCCAACTCGTCAAAATGAGTGATGGGGATGATTTGAAAGATGCGTTGGTTGAAGATCAATCACCGATCGACGTCAAATTGATGGGTGCCGGTGTGCTGACCGCTTGTACGCTCTTTATTCTCGGCGGTTTGCTGGAACACGTCACTGGTTTTCCTGGACCTGTTCTCATGATCGTAGCAGCCGCTTTCTTGAAATACTTGAATGTCGTACCAAAAGAAACACAAAAAGGATCAAAACAGCTTTACAAATTCATCTCTGGTAACTTTACATTTCCACTCATGGCAGGATTAGGACTACTTTATATTCCTTTGAAAGATGTCGTCGGTATGCTGACCTGGCAATACTTTTTAGTCGTTATAAGCGTCGTTTTCACTGTGATTGCCACGGGATTTATCGTTTCTCGCTTTATGAACATGTACCCTATCGAAGCAGCCATCGTTTCTGCTTGTCAAAGCGGAATGGGTGGAACCGGCGATGTCGCGATCTTAAGTACCGCCGACCGCATGAATTTGATGCCATTTGCCCAAGTAGCTACACGTTTGGGTGGCGCGATCACGGTTATCTCAATGACCGCACTTTTACGACTATTATTTTAATTGTTTGAAATCGGAAGGGAGAAATCAAGAATGTCAACGATGAATGTCAAAGAAGCAGCTATGAAACAAGCCGAGGAAAATGGGGGCAAATTAGCCGTCGTTTCTAAAGTCACTATTGATTCAAAAGAAGATTTAAGTATCGCCTACACCCCAGGAGTCGCAGCTGTTTCATCAGCAATTGCTGAAAACGAAGAACTCGCCTACACCTTGACCACTAAGAAAAATACTGTCGCCGTGATCAGCGATGGCTCAGCGGTGTTAGGTTTGGGCAATATCGGTGCCAAAGCAGCTATGCCGGTCATGGAAGGCAAAGCGGCCTTGTTCCAGCGCTTTGCCGGAATCGATTCGATTCCGATCGTCCTAGATACGCAAGACACCGAAGAAATCATTCAAACGATCAAAGCAATCGCACCAACCTTTGGTGGGATCAACCTAGAAGATATCAGCGCCCCTCGCTGCTTTGAGATCGAACGACGCTTGATTGAAGAATTACCGATCCCCGTGTTCCACGATGACCAGCACGGAACTGCCATCGTGGTATTAGCCGCTTTGATCAATAGCCTGAAGCTGATCGACAAATCCTTTGAAGAGGTCAAAATCGTGATCAACGGCGGTGGTTCTGCTGGCCTTGCCATTACCCGAAAATTTTTGGCTGCTGGCATCAGACACATCACTGTTGTCGACAAAGCAGGGATCATTTCAGAAACGAACCATGAACTTGCGCCCCATCACGCAGAAATTGCCAAAGTCACCAATCGTCAACATCTAACAGGAACACTAGAAGATGCCCTCAAAGGAGCAGATGTCTTCGTAGGCGTTTCAGCTCCCGGTGTGCTGCACCCTGAGTGGATCAAAACGATGGCAGAAAAACCAGTGATTTTTGCTATGGCGAATCCAACGCCAGAGATTTTCCCTAATGAAGCACTGGCAGCTGGCGCCTTTATCGTCGGTACTGGTCGCAGTGATTTCCCTAACCAGATCAATAATGTCTTGGCCTTTCCGGGAATCTTCCGAGGCGCATTAGACGCTCGAGCAAGAGACATCACGATCGAGATGCAGATCGCAGCAGCACAAGGGATCGCTAGTTTGATCCCCGAATCAGCATTGACTCCAACCACTATCATTCCAGATGCGTTTCAGCCTGATGTCGCTAAAGTCGTGGCAGAAAGCGTGAAGAATGCGGGGAAAAAAGATTAAATAGATTGGTATCATTAGTGACTGCAGCGCTAGTTGTTTGATACCAATAAAATGAAAAATAGCTACAAAAATGTACCGACTATGAAAACTAGTCGGTACATTTTTGTGTCGGATTTTACAGATAATCGAAAGTTTCCTCCCAGAAGACAGTCCGAAAAAATACTCCCTAACTTCCCATTCACTATTGCTTCACTTGGTTCACTTCACAGAGGGCACTCTTTAGTTTGAGGATACAATCGACAAATCACACGCTCCCAATCTTTCTTCGTTGGTATGCTACTTAACAAGATATAATCATCCGTCAAACCATAATCCAGGATATAGGGACGATAATTTGTGACGATCAAAACCTTCTGGTCCGCTTTTAATCGTTCTTCTGTTAATTCGTGCAATGAAAGAAAAATGACTTGATACTTGTTTGCAAAGAGCCGAATTGCTTGTAATCGAATCATTTGAACGACCATTGAGTCCCCTTCTATAAGAAACAAAATATTTTTTTTCGGCTGATAATAGTCGCGCAGTAAATCACTTACCGTTGTAAAACTGATAGCAATATCTTCCATAAATTCTGTCGCAAAAGCTAACTCTTCTTTGTACTTTTCCAAAAATGCTTTATTTTTGTAGTAAGACTCTCGATGGTATGTTTTTATTGAGGCGACTTCTTCAGCTTGTCGCTTGTTCAAAGATGGACAAATCACTTCATTAAGTTTTCTAGACACCAGAAAGGAGGTTAGATAATCTTCTAGCAGTGACTGATCCCAGCCCTTAAATTCGGCACCAGCAAAATACGCTTTTACGATCGGCTTCACTTCTGGCCAGAAATTAAATCGAGCTAGAAAAGTTTTTTCTCGATCGTATTGATTGATTGTCCGCGTACATATAATCATGTAGTGAAGCCAAGCAAGTTCTTCTTTGGGTAAAGATACCCCATACTCTTTGAAAATGACTTCTTTCAGAATCTCTAGCAATTTAAAATCATTTTCTTGATAGACAAGCTCTTTTGCCCAGTCAGGAATCGAAACATAGTGCTCCTTTTGCGCCCGTACAATCGTTATATACAGCAGTGAATAAAAAGCCGAGATCGTCAAGCCAGTACCTACTTCATATTTTCCCAATTTATCAGAAAGTCCCTTTAGAATTACATGATGCAGGCCTTCTGGTGGTCTGATCGTATAGGGGGTGGGCTCACCTACATAGTAAAAATCAAAAAAGAATTTACGAATATTTGCTTCATCGCCTACCAAAGTAACCGGTGTGAAACTTAGAGAAAGTCCATACTCTTTTAAGGCTGGTTGCACACGTGCAATAAACCTTCGTAATGTTGTTTCCGCATAATTGTATCGATAAGCCAATTCATTCAGATCAACTACTTCTCCATAAAAAATGTTCCCAATGATTTCAAATAAAACTTCCTGATTTAATAGCTGCTCTTTTTTTTCTTTAAAGAGAACACGATTTCGTTCTTCGAAATGAAATCCGCTATTACCTGATACCAATTCAATACATTCGCCAAAATGCTCTTTGATCAAGCGTAGGTCTTTCACCAATGTCCGCTGAGAAATAGCCAATCGCTCAGAAAGAATCCCAACTTTAAAAACTTGTTCTCGTTCAATAATCGTTAATATCTGCATCCAACGCTTTGTACTCGGACTTGTAATAAAAGACATCTGAAGTTCCCTCATGCCATTTCTTCACTCATTTCCTTTTCTGACTTGGCTCTATTCATTCTACCATACAACAGAAACCCCTTTCTTCGCTACGTCAAATGAACTTCTTTCTAAAAACATAAGATGTGGCACGAAACATCCATTGTCAGAAAAGTTCGCTTTCGCTTTTTTGAACTTGCTGCGGGCTTTCTTTCAATCCATAGCAAGGCAAGCACCATTCTTTTCCTGGATCAAATGATAGCACTGCGACACGCGACAAATAAGAAAAGTGCTGACACCCATGTATACACACAACCTTTTGCCTGTGCGCAACAGATTTTCTATTGCAGATTCAAATAAAAAAGCTTAACACCTCGTAGATGTTAAGCAGAATCAGCTATCATTCTATGTTTGTTCAATACTCGGTGCCCGATTTTCATTTGGCATTCTTCTCTGGATCGGATTTAAAACCTCATAACCGCTTTGACCAACGGATCATCTTCTAACGTTTGGCGTTCTAGCGCCTCTTGCAGTTTTTCCAATGGGTATTCATCCGTGATATATTTTGTGGGATCGATCATGCCACTAGCAATCAAATCGATCGTTTCTTCAAACTCTTGGCGGGTGCATGAAACGCTGCCGATGAGCTTGATTTCTTGCAAGACCAACCGATTTAATGAAAAAGGAATTTCGGGAGCAACGGAATTTCCGATCGCCACGATCGTTGCGCCAGGACGAGCAGCCTCAATGCATGTCGCTAAGGAACTGCTGGAACCGACCGCTTCAAAAATCAAATCGAACCCACCAGCAGACGCGTCTTTCAATACTTCCCCGCGGTTTGAATCCTTAGCGTCAAAGTAATCGTCAAAGATTCCCAATTCCTTGGCTTTCTCAATTTTTGTATCGTTGATTTTGGACATGGCCACATAAGAAGCCCCAGCTTTTTTTGCCAATTCGCCAATCAATTGCCCGATGATCCCACTTCCAGAAACCAAGACTTTGTCATTTAACTTAATATTGGATTTACGGATGGCATGATAGGCAACCATCAAGGGATCAATCAAGCTAGCTGCTGTATCTGAAACTGTATCTGGCAATTTATAAGCATTGGACGCTTTTCCGACAAACCGTTCGGCATAGGCGCCATTGCAGACAAAGCCGATATAATTGGTGCCGTTTACTTCCCGACACAAATGCTCTTGCCCTTTTTGGCACATCTCACATTTTCCACAATAAAGATTTGCCCAAAAAGCGACGCGATCGCCGATTTTAAAGGAACTATCGCCTGCATCCGTCACGACACCGCAAAACTCGTGACCCATGATAAAATCGGACTCCCCTGTTTTGCCCCAACCTTTCCCTGCTTGCCACATATGCACGTCACTGCCGCAGACGCCGCAAGCTGAAACTTGGATCTCGATCAGTCCTTCTTCCACTTTCGGCACAGGTACTTGTTTGACCTCGATCGTTTCTGGTCCTTTTAATACAGCAGCTTTCATGTTTTTTTCTGTCATCTCTGTTTCCTCCTCATTGCTTTTTCCTTTGCTTACTGTCATACTAACATTAAAGTTAACTTTAAAGTCAACGTTAAGGAGTGAAAAAAATGACCTATACGATATCCCAAGTTGCGAAAGCCTTAAATATCCCCACGTCAACCATCCGCTATTACGACAAAGAAGGCCTTTTGCCGACGTTAGCGCGCAAAGAATCTGGCTACCGTTTATTTTCAGATACTGAAATTGAGATGCTGGAATTGATCGAATGTCTGAAGGAAACAGGCATGACCATTAAAGAGATCAAAGATTATGCACAATTGACACGCCTTGGTGATGACTCGCTGCAAGAACGCCATAAAATGTTTCTTGAACAAAAAAAAGCGCTGCAAGCGCAGATAGACGCTTTGCAGCAATCGATGGCGTTGATCGACCATAAGTGCTGGTATTATGAATCAGCGATCGCAGCCGGTACAGAACAAATCCATTTCCCAATCAAAATGTCGTTGAGAAACAAAGAAAAGTTTCAAGCGATCACCGCTCAAAGCGAAGATCGCTAACGTTATGTAACGTTCACAGGACTATCTGCCTGCTTCTAGTGATCCGAAGCAAACCTATTCTTGGTACTTTTCAAATACTTGCTTGTCTGCTAGTGAATAGACTTGTTCATATAAATAATCAAAGAGAGTATTCATGTTCTCTTTCGTATCGCTCACTTCATCAAGGATCTCTTTTGCCGTACGATGGGCGATATTCAAGCGCATTTCGGCGTTGTAGATCATCCGTTCTGCTTCAACCTGCGCTTCTTCAAGTGTCCGGTCTGCTTTCTTTCTAGCAAACAGCAAGATCTCTCGCATCTCCGCTTGAAACTGCTGATTTTCTTTTTGTAACTCTTGGTTTTCTTTTTGCAGCTCATTGACCGCTTTGCGAAGCGCAGCGGCTTCTTCTTCCTGAGGGCCTCGATCCTGCTCCTCCAGCTGTGCTTCTTTTTCAGCGAGTTGGTTCGCCAAATTTGTGATGACCTCTTCTTTTTGGAGCAGCAGCTGTTTTTGTTCTTGGGCTTTGCTTTCATACCATTGTTTTTCTCTTGCCCAATCCAAGCGTTCAAAAATCGCTTTTTCTTTCACTTGCTGGATATCCGACTGTGAGCGATGCAAGGTTTCTGCATGGAGCCGCTTTTCAAGTTCTGTGATTCTCGTTCGTGCCAACACTAACTCTTGATGGGTTTGTTCAAAGCTCATATCTGCTGGTGAGACAGGCGCCAGCTCCATCTGCTCCTCGTTCGCTTCCGCGGTAAACGCTTCAAAAGAGCGTTTTTCTTGATAGCTAGGCAAGGGCGCATTGACAGTTTCATTACGCTTTTTGGTGCTTTTACGCTTTCTCTTCCCTTTACTGCTTACTGGATGTGGCATGCCAGTTTCTGAGGACCAGGGTTGCGTCGAGTGCTTAGGCGATCCTTCTGGCTCCAATCGTTCCTCTAGTTCCGCTTGTACTGAAGGAGACGGTGCCGGCGCCTGTCCACTTCGTTGCCCTTGTTTTTTGCCTTTTTGGGGTTTACTACTGGTACCCATCATTTCTTGATCATTGCTAGTAGCTTTCTTTTTTGCGGTATCGGCGAAGGCTTCTTTCGCCGGTCCATTGGCAACAGCTGTCTCAGCGGTTCTGTTTTCTTTCTCATACGTTTCTTCAAATCCTTTTAATTCTTTCAATGACACTTGGTTCATTTCGTCGAATAGCGTCTGAGCAGAAAACCACCCACGTCCCTTCTTCTTACTCATCCCTTGAATCCCTCCCTTTCGTCAATAACTCTTTTGATTGTTTCATTCTAAGTTCCCGTGTCTGAAGCTTGGACAAGCTCTTTTCGGTTGAGTACTTGCCACTGTCCCTGAGCATTGCGGACGATCGTTTGTTCAAATGACGTATCGGGCGTATCTGCTACTTGCAACACGAAATGGCACCGTTTCACGCCCTGCGCCTGCGATAGATCATCGATGATTCGCTGCAAATTAGCTTCCCAAGCAGGAAAATCCGCAGATGAGTCCAAATGACTTGAACTCGTTAGGGTGATTTCTTGCAGCGGTTGATCAATATGGATCAGCACGACTGTCGGTCCTAAAAAAGGCGTCACTTGCGCCCCAAATTCTTCTTCTAGCTGAAAACGTGTTTCTCGATCATCCGCCATCAGCAGCGTCTGCCAAGCAAGGCTTTCAAAAGGGAGCCCCGCAGACGGGTACACCGATAACGATTGTTGCATCCCATCCACCTGTTCTTTTTGTAAATGTAAGATTTCCTGTTTCATCTGCTCCCTTTCCTCTGCTACCCTACGGCTTTGCGCATGTATGGAAACTTGAGTAAAAGTCAAAAGCAGCAAACGCATAAGAAACAGACCACTCACCATCAGTAACGCTAACGGATGGTCATTACGAATCTTATGCTTAAAAAAAGCCAGTTTTCTTTTTTCCAACTCCGTCATATTTGTTCGTCGCTCAAGTCTTCGAACAAAGATTTCGAGGTATCCCCGTTGAGCAAGCACCCCGATCGCCACAAAACAAAGCAGCAGTATGCTGACATAAACCATCTTCACGGACATCCCCCTTTCCATCTTTTGTCCATAATTGAGCCTCGATTTTCAAACAGACACGCTGACTGACCTCGTTGAATCCTTAAAAGAAATTCAAGACGACCCCACGAAGCGCCTCGCTCGTCACCATACCAAATTCACGACTATCGATCGAGTGCATGATCGCATCCCCAACGACGAAATACTCTCCTGGCTGCAGGATGCCGCCGACTGGCAATTCCCTCGCCGTTTCTTGCGTCAGTGTAAAGGTATAGGAAAAATCATAATAGGACCCTGATGCACCCAATAGCAATCGATTGCCACTGCGCGCATAAGAATCGCCAGGAACCCCGATCACTCGTTTTACGATCAGCCGCCCTTCATGCTCAAAAGCGACGAGATCATAACGATGCGGCAACTGATTCCTTTGAATAACGACTAACTCGTTGTTTTGAATAATGGGGGCCATCGACTCACCGCTGACACGAGCCATTTTGTAGTTTGAAAAGAAAAAGAACAGCAGCAGTAGCAGACAACTTATTCCCAACACACGAAGTGCCAATTGCTTTTGGAATCGACCCATGATACCTGTTGCTCCTCTACCATAATTTTACGTCGTACGTAGCCTTTGACTGATTCTACCGTTGGCTCTACCGCTTTTAGCGAGAGGCAGACGCTGCTTGAAGCTCTTCACTAGGAAAAGAGCCTTCACATGAACCAAGAAAATCGGCTAAAATCGCCTTGCCGAGGCGTTCGATGGAATTTGGCTCAATCGGTCGTTCCAACCGATAGATGGGCTGTTCCAATTCCAGCAAAAAGAGCGGTTGATCAGTGACTACCACCTGGCGGGCGGTGAAAATCGACAGCTCACTCGTAGCCTCGACGACGACATCTACTTCTTGTGCAACCAGCCAATCCCTCAGACGTTGCTTGATCCAGCCTTTGATTTTCTCATTTCCACTCAAATGATAGGTGATCATCAGCTGCTTGTTTTTTAACTGCTGCTTGTTTAGATAGGACTCGCCTATTGTCAGCAAATAGTGAGAAGCAGCGCTAGAAAGTACCTTAGACTTTCCAATACCCGACACTTCTGGCTTTTGACGATCCCGCAGCAAAGGAGGTGGCACATGGAAGAGCCGATCCAGTAACATGACTGCTAACGTCACTTGCACGAATACGCGATCTTCTCTCAATGTCTCTGCTTGCTTAGGAAACGTCTCTCGCAAGCTATCGATTGGATCAAAGGGCACCGTTTCTTCGACCCACGGATGTTTCAATAAAAACGAAAGTACCCCTTCATCTGCCATCATCAAAAACAATAGGACACACCGTTCTTGCTGCGACAAGGACCTGCAGACCTCCAAGCCTTCGATGACAAAACCCGTTTTTTCTAGAAACAACCGACAAAAGTCAGCCATTTCCCAATTTTCTTCCAAGCGTCCACCTTGTTGCGCCCGTAAAAGAAAGACCTTCGTCCACTGCAACGAAACCACTGGATCGATCGGCAAGGACGGACGATACCGCAGTATCAACGTTTCAGCCAGCTGCTCAAAGATTTGGTAGGGCTGTTCCTCTTCTTCAAAATAAAAGGCTTTATAGAAATACCGTATGTTTCCTTCTGCCCCTTCTAGGCACCACTGCTTTTTATTCAAGGTCAGTTCATAAGCAGCGAACAAGGTCTGAAGCTGACGACATTGTTTCAAAAAGGTTTGATTGCCTAATCCGGTGATCGCAACAAGTTTTTCCGGTATCGCCGTTTCTTGCTGACACAAGAAATGCAGAAACAACAGATTCGGGTCATCCGCCAACAATGCTCGCTTTTTTTCCTGATACTCTGCCAATTCTTGGATCATCAATTCATAACCATTGCTGGCAGATGCGAGGATCGTCGAAGCCCCAAAGAGTTGGCGCAGTTCCTCAATGTCTGAAATAATCGTCCGCCGAGAAGCGCCGCAAGCATGTGCCAGCTGTTTCCCACTTAAAGGACCGCAACATTCCAACTGCCGCAAAATCGTCAATTGCCGCTTGCACGTCATTGAAAATAAACTGTTCATCAATAAAGACGGCTTGTTTCTCATCGTTTCACCTCCCCACACATCCGAAAGAAGAGAAGCTGCAGGCGACTTCCAGCAGCTTCTGCTTGCTTCTTATTCAATATACTCCTGTCTTTGCTGTGACAAGCTAATATATATCTATTCTATTTACGGGACAACACTTAGTTCCCAGTGGATCGTTGCTTGATAATTCATTGCTTGCGGCGTCGCACCTATCGGAATATGTAAATAGACACTTTCCGCCTTGGTCTCACTATTTCCATATCGTTGAATCCAAGTACCGTCTCCACTACCTTTAGCCGCTGTTGCCAAAAGTACTGTCTGACCCGGAGGTAATTCTAAGAATGACTCATATTCAGGATAATTTTTTTCTGCGAGGTTTTGAGCTGTCACCATTTCAATATTTTCCAAGTGTACGCTAGCACCCCTTAAACGATGAGTATCGTCCTCGCTCACAAATCCATAATCTCCCAACCTTGCCGTCAAGCGCCATCCAGTGAACGTATTACGACGATCGGAAATCTGAACATAATTCGGTCGTAAACCTGCCAAAGAATCTTCTGACGCATTGAGTAATCGTTGAGGATTCGCTGGGTATCGAGTCTCACTCGAACGAATAGGTACTTGTCCAAAATCGAATTGTGAAATAAAATCGATACTAAAAAACCCTTGATTTTCAGGAAGTTGAGGGGGATTTTCTGGATCGACTTCTTGATCAGGCGCAAGTGGGTCTTTCGGAGAAACAGCTCCACCAGATAAAACCTGAGTCGCGTCACTCGCTCGACTACCGTTCAAGAAAGCATAAGCAGCTACGATTTCATTGCGAATAAAGCGATCACTTTCAGGTAATTCGTAACGGTACCAGCCACTTTCATCCGTTTGGACGTGAAAATGCTCTTGTTCATTTGTTCCTATTACAACTTCGATATCAGGAGATGGCAGATGCCCCATATCCCGATCAAAGCGGATATAACTAAGAGGTGATGCCTCTCCGGTAATCACCTTAGAGTTCTCTTGGGTGGGGTCATCCGATAGTTGATGGATACGCACTTCCACTTCATAATCATTCAATGTACCGAAAAGCAAACGTTGGGTATTCGAGCTAAAATTACTCGAAAAGTGCGTGCTGGTCGCTTGATCCATAGAAACAACATTATGAACGTTATGGATTAAACTCGTATAATTCACCTGCGCTTGATAAATTGGTGTCCAATAAAAATCAGGCGCGTCTTCACTCGTATTTTGATAGCGCCATTGGCGGACAGATTGCGAAGTGGCAATCAATGCACTCGGAGCGTGCATATTCAACAAGCTCCCAGACGAGACAGAACTTGTTTTTTCTAAATTAACTCGTTTCGCTTGGTCAATGTTAAACCGTACATTTGTTCCACTCCCGGTCCATCCAATTAAGCGATGCGCTGCCGAAGCGCTATCAGATTGAATGTCTAAAACGGCATCTTTTCCAACATTGATTTCCGCCTGCATAATTACCGTTTGCGAGTTAAAATGAATAATGTCGGTATCTGCATTCCCTTGATCAATAGCTTCAATCTTTAACGTACTCCGCTCATTAAGATTTATCTGACTATTGCCAGGGAAAAACATCGTGTTACGCGCTTGTCCATTTCCTCCAGACACGCGCCCCGCACTCGTAATAGTCACCGTGCTATCTTTTTCAAGGTTAAGCTGATACCCTTGAAGATGTGTAATCGATGCTGACATAGCAGGATTGCTTTGCTGCGTCTCTATGTTGAGAGTCGCATGTTCTCCTACATTTATGTTCCCGTTATCAGCAGAAAAGTAAATATTTGACCCATATGCTTTTCCATCAGCTCCATTAGCATTAAGTGTCAGTGTGGAGTGTTTTCCAAGAATGACTTGTGAATTGAACGCATGTGAATACAAATTCCCTCCTCTAATACTTGAGAGTGCAACTTCTGCCCTATCATCTAACTCAAATAAACGAGTTTCAAAATTTGCTTGATCAGTAACGTAAAGATCTTGAACCCTAAAATCTGAACGATACGTTGGAATTTGATGATTGAAAACATGTCCTGATAGAATGGCGTGAGTAAATATTGAATACAACAACTGATTGCCAACGCTTTCGACATTGTGGTACCGCATTATTGAACGACGGTGATTCTCTTCACTTAATCCCAAAAATGTAAGTGGTCCTCGCCAATTCCCGTGATAGGTTTCAATATTCTGAAACGTAATGTCCCAAGGTGTACCAGGGGCTACTGTATTATCAAGAAGTATGATAGAGACTGCTCGAAAATCAATTTGATTCCAATGTCCGTCGATAATCAGTCTTCTAGAAATTCTAGGGGCATTGATTTCGATGAGTGAATTAGCTCCATTGGGATTCGTAGTGAAAGAGGTCTCCATATGAAGCAAATCCTCTAACCCTGCTGAAGGATTATTCGAAGATTCAAAGTCAGCTGTAATATCGATAACATTAATCGTTGGATCGGCAATCGCTCGCACAAACTCCTGCCAATTGGACACATCTTTTCTGACGACTTCGCCTTCGATCAAGTCAATATTTCCTAAATCTCGATCCGCTTCGTCACCTTCTACCGTTGTTTTGGCTCGATTCGATTTCCCATTCAAAAACGCATAAGCAGCAACTTGCCTGTGTGGCGTAAAATGCTCCCCTTCCGGTAACTCATAGGAATACCTTCCATCCTTATCTGCTTGCACATGAAACTTTTCGTTTCGGACATAGAAATCCGATTCACCGCTTGTAGGCGGGGCGTCAATATTGCCTTCTGGAATCACAGGATCGCCTGAAAAACGAATCAAACTATGCGGACTTGCCGTTCCCGTAATCCGATAGGAATTTTCTTTCGTGGGATCACTGGTGAGGGCGTTGATCGTTAAGTCAACATCTGAAATTGCTTCAAAGAGTATTCGCTGAGATCGAGTAGTGAAATTGCTTCTGAAATGATTCCTTATCTCCTCAGAGATAGAAGAGACACTGGTAATCGTTGGGGTCGTAAAATAATAGGTGATACCCAAATCGAAAATAGACTGCCAATTGTGAGTAGACTGCCCTTCTAGATTACCATGATTCCACTGCTGAATCGATTGAGCGCCAGTAGTCAATCGAATACTATTGAGTAACGGGGCATTGATAAGCCCAGTCGTTGGCAAGATACTTGAAATTGATCTCGTTCGTTGCAAATTGACTTTTTTGGCATCTGAAAAATGAATATTAAGCGGATCAGTCGCCAAGGCATTTGTCGAAGCAATCAAGTATTGTGTCGGAGAAGTACTATCAGAGCGAATATCTAACGTAGCGTCTTTCCCTACATTAATTGTTCCACCTCGCCAAAAGTGAATCACGTCGCTATCGGAAATTCCTTGATTGGTTGCGTCAATTCTAAGGGTACTGCGTGCGCCTAAGTCGATGGTTCCCCCACCCCAAGGCATCATAATAATATTCTGACCATCTCCTGCACCGAAAGTCGTACGACCATCGTTCTTAATAGAAACTGTACTGTCCTCTAACAAAGTGATGTTGGTTTCATTGATAATTCCCATAATCGTCGAAATTGCGGGCGAATTTCTTTGCGTATTTAAATGAAGTTCAGCTTTTTTGCCAACCGTTAGATTCCCTGCTGATCGAAACAAAATATTGGCACCTTGCGCTTCCCCATCAGTGCCATTCGCTGTCAGGGTCAACTTCGCCCCATCTCCTATTACTAGCCGCTGATTTGACCCATGAAAATCAATATTACCGGAGCTGATCGTCGACAGTTCCACTGTTGCACCAGCATCAATCTCTAACTGATTGATTTCAAAATTTGCATGTATCGTGCCAGCTGAAATCGTTTGGACTCGATTCCCTAGGTTATAGGAAGGGGTTTGATGTGACGTCACATTCCCGGATAAAATCAATGTTGACGACAGCCCATACAGCAGTTGATTTCCCACATTGTTCATATTGTGGTAACGCAACCTTGCTTGTGATTGATTTGTAGGATTCAGATTAGTATAGGTAACCGGCCCCAGTTCACTCCCATGGTAAATATCCACATTTTGAAACGTGATGTTCCATGGCGATACAGCGTTAACCGATACATCATCAAATCCTAACGCGACAGAACGAAAATCAATGTGATGGTCATTTCCATCGACAATTAGTGTTCGAGAGGAGGCTTGTGCATTGATCCACAAATAAGAAATGGATGCGGATGGATTCGTAGTAGACGAGTTACTATTAAGTCCACTTATGCCTGCTGAAGGATTATCACTAGATTCAAAGCTATCTGTTAGATAAATATGGTTGATCGTTCGATCGGTCATCGCATTCACAAACTCCTGCCAGTTCGCAACCTCTGCGGTCTCGCTTGAGTTCATTAGATCAAGAGCATCTATATTCGCCGCATCAGCTTGACCATCAACCATTTCTTCAATGACTACAGATAATCCCTCAGATGTATCGTGAAGTTCATAAGTCCCCGCCTTTCCAAACAGAAGTATCAGGGTAAAGTAGTTTTGTTCCTTATCTGTGACAATCTGCCAGTAGTTTTCTTCTTTCTCAAATACATCGGTTCCTTCTGAAAGATTATCCGTTGAGATACTAGCTTCATAAGGTAGGACAATCATGATTTCTTGGACAGGTTCATTTGTTACCAAATCGATTGTGATTTCTTCCCCAACAATCCCGTCGATCATTGTTTCTGAAAATTGAAAGCTGGGCTCAGTTTCAGAAGAACGTCTCTCAATTTCATCTGCTAACGTGTCTTCTCCCCCTTGCCACGCATGAAGTGGCTCAAAAAAGAACGCTTTAAGAGACGGAAAAAACATTTGAATACTGAACAGTCCAATCATGATTGAAAGCACTAATTTAAGTGTTTTCTTTTTCATTTACATATTCTCTACTTTCTTAAATACAAATATTATGGACAAATCAATAGAAAAAAGTTCAAAAAAAGCAACTAACCACATGAATCGATTGTCCCTATATGGTTCCTGACATATGCTGCGTCATGTAATCGAAGAATCAAGTCAAAAGGAAAGAAGGTCAATAGTTGACCTATCTCTCCTCTCTTTCAGCCTTCTTACCGGTTCTATTTACCGATGATAAGAGCGCGTTCATTGGCTCATTTTCAACAATAGTAGTAAAATGTATAGCTTTTCCATTTGCATGTTTTATTTTGCAAGGAATAAGCACCAACAGCGCTATTTCTTCTCGACAGACACTATAAAGAAGAACAGCCGAACATCGGGGCTATCACGTGGTCTGTAATCATGAAGTAAAACAAGCTCGATTAAGCAAGTCCAGAAATTAAATAGCATGCTTTTATGACAGCTAGTTTTTCTGTGTGTTCCTTCTATTGCTCACTATTTTCATTAGCCTTTTTTTTCTTGTTAATGATTAAAACAACAACGATGATCAATAACAAAACAAGTGCGGCGATTCCGCCAATCAGCCACCAATTGGTTTCTGGTTCCAATGTCACGTCTTCCTCATTTAAACGTCTCGCATCAGCAGCCGCAATCGTGAAGGGCTCTTCCCAATGCCATTCCTCCCCTTGTGAACGGGCCGTCATAGTCAGGACATAGTCTCCCGGACGGAAACGCTCGCCATTTAGCGGGATCGGAAAATCCATCTGCGAATTTGGTGCCATCTGCATGCTTGTGCGCTGGGTTTCATACAAGACGGTGTCGCTGCCGCTGGCACGAACCTCAGCATCAATTTCTATGTGGTTGACGAAAGTCGGTGTGTAATTTTGAATCTTGGCACTGATCACGTTCCGATAATTGACTTGACTGGCAAAAACGTCCAGCAATTCAAGTCCCGGATCCGTTGACGAGCGGTTATTGCTTACGACGACTCCTAAAATAAAGGCAAACTCATTACGAATCCCGATGCCTTCTGTTTCTGACTCCGCTGCCGCAGTATCGCGAACCTCTTCAACTCGGATCGATCCTGCCAGTACCCCATCAAATTCTTCCTCAGGCATCGTCAGAGGAAGTGTAAGGATCCGTTCTTCTTGGGCTTCTAAAGTGATGACCCCAGGTGTTTCAATCAATTCGGCAATCGAGGCAGGCAATGTCGGGTCAGGAGCTTCGGCATCACGACCATATTCTACTACTCCGTTGACGTTGGTGAAGGCAGTATGAGCCGATACTTCGACATCAATGGTTTCTTCCGATGTATTTTGGATGCGTAACTGCAATTCCTCTTGTTCCCCTGCGCCTAAATTCAGATCAAAATAACCGCTAGCACCGCCTTCGATCTGACTGTCAGGGAATATCGGGGTTACAAAAAAATTCAACTCTGATTCAATGTCATCAATTGCTCGTACTGGTGTCGGCCAAGCAATCAATGAGCATAGCACGATCATTGCAGTCAAAAGCCGCAGCCAGCGTTGGTTTGTTGGTTGTTCAATCACTGTTGTTTCTCCTTCCAAAAAAGGCAGGAATAACGGTCTACTCCTGCCAGTTGTTTCACTTTATTGTTGCGTTGCTTTGAAGATTATCCTTATGGATTTAAAACGTTCTCGTCTCCATCGCCGCCATTACCACCATTTTCACCATCTACACTAACTGTGGTAGCTAGTATCCAAGTCAAGGCTGCTGTATAGGTGTCTTGTTGCGGCGTCGCAGCTGATGGAAGATGCAGCTGAATACGATCATTCAGTATCGTTCCGGTAAAATCATCATCCTCATACTGATCCATCATTTTGTCTTGGTCTCCCCAGAAGACAGAGGAGCGTCCTTGTCCTTGGTTGGGTCCTGCGGTCATGACTGGAATGCTCGATGCTAAATCCGTATTAGCATTTAAAATCACACGATCGCCACCAGTTTCAGTTACTGGTGCTACAGGCGCTTCTTCAGCAGGCCCGGTACCATCATTGTGTTTGATCTGCGGATTAATAAAGTGAAGTTGGGCGCCATAAAGGATATCCCCTGTATCTCGACCGACAAACTCTGTCAAAGCAAGACTTAATGTCCAATCTGCCGCACTGTTTCCTCGTGTATCACTGACCTGTGCCAAGGAAACGTAAGGAACTTCGCCTGTAAGGTTATTATCAATTGCAAGAGGATGCTCTTCATCTACGTTTTGCATTTCAGCAATCAAAGAATATTCAGCTGCAGATGAAGTAATAGCTTGTTGACCAAAATCGAATTTTTCTGGCACGTAAACGATCGTTAATGGGCCTTTTACTGGAAGCGGATCAATGATAACGGGTGGGTATTCAAGTGGGTTTTCAACGTCATCCACGTCTTCTTCCCCTTCGGTAAAGGTAACCTCATTTGGTGTCTCTACTTCAAAAAGTGGTGTCCTTGGTTCATCATTTGCTACTGCTTGTACACCGCCTGCGAAGATCGTAGAGGTCAGTGTTGCGACTGTTGCTAATCGAATCCATTTCATTTTTATTCCTTCTTTCTTTTCTTTTAGTTTGTTTCATCGGCTTGCGCCGTTGGAACTGTTTCTCCTGATTGCGAGGTAGTGGTCGTCAATTGCCACGTCAAAGTCGCCACATACAAGGCTGCATCTTTAGCAGTCGCTCCCGGGACAAACAATTGGATCGCCTCATTGCGAACCACCGGTGCCTGGGCTTGGAACTGCGCATTCAATTCATCTTGGTAGCCCCAAACGACGGATGATGTGCCTGCTCCTTTGCCGGCATCAGCAGTCAGAACAGCTTGTGCTGAACCATTGGCATCCAAACGCAAGCCGGCTTCATGTGCGTCCGGTGCGTTTTCTTGATTGTGGCTATTGTAGTCAACTTCTCGTGAGGCAAAGATGATTTGTGCCCCTCGCAGTTCGTTGTGTTGCGTCCCTGATTCAAACGCACTTAGTGCTACAGTCAAACGCCAGCCAGCATTTGACCCACGGGTATCTTGTACTTGGGCGAAGGAAACATACGGTACTTGGTTTTCTTCCCCTTGGGTATCCGCTAATTGTTGCTTTTCTGCCACCATCGAATAGACGGCATCTCGGTTGGAGATTTCTTGGGTACCAAAATCCAAAGTCGGCGCATAAGCGATCGTCAATGGTCCTGTTTGTCCATCTGGTCCGATCGGTGGTATCTCCACCTCGGGGCCATCGGGGCCTGGATCAGGCGGTAACACTTCCGTCGGGTCTCGATCATTGGGCACAAAACTGACTTGCCCATCGGTTTCAGCGACTCTTACTTCAGCGGCGGTCCCTTGGATCCCACCAGTCAAAAGGGTTGCGGCAAGTACGGTGCTCGTTGCAAATCGCAAAAATCTCATAAGATCATTCCCTTATTCTCTATTACTCAACTTTTCTTGTGTTCTTGAGGTTGTTCGCTCTTTTTGGTACCTGCGTGTCTTCTTCACTGTTGAATAGCCAGCGATCAATAGCAGCAATGATCCGAGTGCTGTGGCACTGGAACTTTTTCGGGTATTTGTCTGCGGCAAACGTCCCCCATCCCCGCCAGGTTGTGTCGGTCCGCTCGGTGGTGAAGGTTCTGGTTTGTCTGGTTCATAGACACCCGTGAACTGGACTGAGCCTTCTGTATCGACGGAACGCTCCTCTTGTGCCGAAACTAAAATCGTCGAAGCACTGATCACTTGAAAAAAAGCCGCGAAGATCATCAGCTTGACCCAAAAATTCCCCCTCGCTCTTTTCATTCTCCCTCCCCCTTTTTGACATCATCAAGCCTAAAAACCACCCTTTTTTAGACACCTTTACTTAGACGGTAACCTTGAACAAAGTCGATTGATCTTTGTTTCAGTTGGCTTCCAAAAACGCTGGTTTTTATCCTCGATATACTTCATTATAGCTATCTTTGTGATGCGGGAAAAATCAATAAATTCACTGGCTGATGAAATCTATGCCTAAATAAAAAAACAAACCCCCGTTTTAAATAAATTATTCAACATAGGATATGGCTAAAGTGAGAAATCCTTAACATCTACCAAAGTGCTTGTTACCATAGAAAAATCATATATCAATCTCCAAAGCACTTGCAGTTCTCCATTCTATAAAAGCCACAATAAAATAACGGTAAAAAAAGAGGGGGGGACTATCCTTATTAAGAACGTTCCTCTCTTTTCATCTGATCCCCCAAGCTACGTTTGTCAGGTATTCTTTCTTTTATGTTGTTTTTCTTAGAATCACTAAACTGACAAGAACATGAAGCATGCCTGTCAGTGGTCATCTCCTGCTCGTTTGGTATTTCTCCACGGAAAACAGTTGGGTGGTTCCTCGACGATTGGCGGATCATCAGCTATGGTTCTTCTTTCGGACCGCCACCTTTCCCATTCATTTTCACTTATCCAGCCCTTTCCCGGTACTCTGTTGTTGCCAATACAGATGCAGCCAAACCAACGCATACTCCAATAGCTATTGCAGCGCTAAAAACTTTGGCGTCTCTGTCCATTGCTTTATCTTCTCTATCTAATATCCTTCGGTACTCCCTTGAAATGCCGCTTGGTTAAATCAGCCATTCCTCCATGAAGCATTTTATTGACTCTCTCGTATGTAGTTCTTCGGTCATCCATTTTTTGATTACTATTTACAGAACGAATCGATTCTTCCAGCCTCCCCCTTAAGAATTTTTCATTTCCTTGAAAAAAGCTCTCCACTGGATATTTGAAAACAGGCCTATTTGTTAGCACAAAAAAACAGCAAACGATCCCTTCTTGGTTTCACCAAAAGAAGCAAACGTTTGCTGCAGATTTGTTTATGTTAAGTAAGAGCCCGCGAAAGGCTCGTCTCGGTCGTACTATTTATGTATACTTTTGCTTACAAACAAGCGATTTCTTCCTATGAAAAAACGCTTCTTTGCTGATCATTGCTGTTTAATTCTTGATCATTCTCCTAAAGATTGCTTCTATTTCCTTGTTCTGCCACGCTGGACCCAAAAATACATAACCAGCAGAAAGAAATAGCCAAGCAAAAGAATGGTTTGCCCCAATTGAAGCCAGCTGCGAAGGATTGCAGATATGCTGGGAAGAAATCATACATGCCGTATTGTGCCACCGATATGCCTACCGACAAGGAGGCAAAAATAATAAAAAGTTTCATTCCGTTCATGTCCTACCTTCAAGCGCTTTTTGCTTTTTTTCACGTCTTACACAGTAATTATTTTAATGAAGAGCAAAAAACATTCGTCTTTGTCGTTGACTTTAGCGGTCAATCTGTTGTTTCTTAAAAACAACTCTTACTCAAGCAAGGAAGACCAACCAATTGCCTTCCCCACTGCGTTGTTTGAGTAGTCCATCTGCTCTCTGTCATTCTCAAGGGTACGTTCCACCTGAAAATCATCCTTTTAGCCCCACTACTACTCTCCATTTATTTCTCCAAAAAACTATCTATAAAACTTCCCCAATAGTCTATTGAACATCATCGTTTCCCATTTATCTCAATTTTTTTCCTAAATCTCAAGTCTACTCGACGTATTAGACATAAAACTTCAGGACTCCGCTAAGTGTTCACTCAAATAAATCAAGCCCATTTTGGGTTTTTGCGTTAACTTTGCCCCCGTGATCTCACGGTAAAAATACTTATGGTCATTTTCTATCATTTCAATGACTTCTTCCTCACTCATCCCAAGGTCATCTAGCAATCCCTCTTTGCGATTGTTGCTGATTTCCATCAATATTTGCAATTGTGCATCAATCGCCAATAAGTGGCCCCACTGAACAAACAGGTTTTCTTCCTTGCTATGAAAAATCGTTAAAAACTCTTTTGCTAACCGATGATAAAAGGCATTTATTTTAGGAAAAAAGCGTAACACCCCTTGTTTTTCTAGCTCTGTTTGAAAATGCGCCAAATATTCTTCTGCTCCCGCTATCTTTTCTGCCAGCATATTAGCCTCCTCGTAATCTATCTGCATGTTCGTTTCCAGTTTACACTTTCTGGTAACCGTAGATGTTCTTCAACCAATCAATGTCTTCTATTTTCTTTCTCTCTCATTCGTGGATACCCTCAAGCACACTGCATTTCTAGGTATTGATGGCACATTCACTCATTTGCTAGTTACATTTACTGTTTATTTTCTCCCTTTTGATCCAACCAACAGTTCACAGGTTTCCTCTTGAGAAAAAACAAATACTCCTAAGCATCGGACTATGGTCTCACTATAGCGTCAAATATCCTTAAAAAAAAATAGCAATTTTCACCTGTCGGTGAAAAAACCTACATTGTATCAATTAGTTTCAAACGTTTACATCCACCAGAATAATAAAAATGGGATATTTAGTCAAATATAATAAAATTAAACATAAAAATTGAAGTTTTTTAACCAATTGTTTATAATGTGTTTAATTCTTTTTTAAATTCAACGGGGGCAACTATGAAAAATTTTCAGCTAAAATTTATCAAAAATCGTTCTTTAATCCGACGATTGCAATTATTAAATGAATTTGAGAAGAATCCATCTGCAACATTGGGCGATTTATCAGAAGTAACAAAAAGCAGTACCCGTACGATCATTGCGGATATTGCCATGATTCGTGAACATTTTAATGACGCGATCGAAATCTATTCCTCTAAGTTTGGGTATTTATTTGAAGAACTTGATCCCGAGGGGTATATCAAACAAAAACAAAATTTAGTTAAAGACGAGCCATTTTTTATGATTTTGGAGAGTATTTTTTTTGATGAATTACAATCTGCTCTGGATTGGAGCTTGACCCTTAATCTTTCTGAACAAGCATTGCTCAGTTACTTAAAAAAAATGAACGGATTATTAAAGCCCTTCAATCTTCGTCTATCAACAAATCCTGTCACATTGATAGGTTCCGAAATCGATATTCGCCGCTTTTTTTGTCTGTTTTATTATGAGTCAGATATCAATGTCAATACGATTTTCCCATCGCTGGATGTCCAAGATGCTGTCATTGAGATTACCAATCTTTTGCATTCAAAAAAGCAACCGGCTTCTACTTTTTCTTACTTTTCCTATATTCTCTACATTACACTGGAACGCAGCAAGAAAGGGTTACAAGTCGAACTTTCACCTGAACTAAAGGACATCTTTTATGCTTATCATTCATTGATTGCTCCAGATACGTTAAGAGAGATCCTTTATTCCTATTTTCATTACCATCTGCCAGAGGACGAAATCATTTATTTGTTACTTTGTCTCATCTGTCGCCGAAAAATCAATCATCCTTCGATCGAAGAATTTTGCCGAAAGTATAATCGCTGGCCTGAAATCCAACAAGTGACAAAAGATTTCTATGCCCTAAATCAAGGCAATTCCTATGATGAACAAAAAGATTTACACTGGTTAGAATCATTTTTTACGATTGTGAAAATACGCGATATGCTCTCGCCCATCATGAATGTCAATATTGACGATCTTACGCAATTCGTCAAAGAGAAGTTTTCCTACGAATATAAGAGAAACTATGCATTTTTGGCAAAACACAAGCTAGTCAAAAAGCTGTATTCATCCTCCTATCTTGACGATTTCTGTGCCAGCTTAACGATTCATATGGAAGCGATCAAAGAAGAAAATTGGGGATCACAACGGACGATCGCCGTGATTTTTGAAGGAAACGAATATGTTTGTGAATATGCCGAAAGTATCGTGCGAAAATATTTGGGTCGCTTCCATACATTGTATTATCCTAATGCCAGTGAACTCTCTCCAACCTATTTAAAAGAAAAGCAAATTGATCTATTAGTCACCAATTATTCGGAGTATACGACAGAATACTTACTGGAAGTAGAATGCGTTCTTCTAAAATCTTTTCCAGATGCGACAGATTGGAATCGATTACTTAATCAAATCAATCCACGAATCTTGCGTCTGGTTGTGTTGGACAATGCGTAAGTCAACTTGCTAGACACTATCTTGTGGAATCATTACGGTCACAAAGCATTTCGAAGTGTTATTTTATAAAAACCATTCTTACCCAACGAGTGGTTGACACTCTGATTTATCTCAGCGATCACAGTGTTCATTTCTCGCTGAGATAAATCAAGCCATGGGGCGCTTTCTGGTTTGTGCCGATCCCTGCCATTTGTCGGTAATAGACATTTTTGTCCTTTTTGATCATTTCGACGATCTCTTCTTCTGCTAATTCGATTTCTTTAAAAAAGTCGTGTCGGAAAAAATCTAAAAACATTTGCAGTTGGGCATCGATTTCTAGCAAATCCGCCATTTGTTGTAGCACATTATCGTACTCGGTATAGCAAATTTCTTTGAATCGTGTTTGCAACTCTGTACATACTTGTTTGATTAGGGGAAATTCCTGCAAGTAACAAAGTTCGCTGTAATTTTTTAAATAGGCTTCTGGTGTCATATGTCCTTTTTTCATCATGATTGCATCATTCCTATCTTTCATCTGAGAATTATTTTGCACCTGGACCATTGTTAAAGTTTAAAGTCGATCAATGACATGAGTCTGCGCCAATCGGTTGAGTTCGGGATTTTATTGAACAATAAATACACGCCAGAACAAGAAAAATTCGACATATGCTCATTATAATTTGTGACGACGATATCAAATTGGTTCGCCTCAAAATAGCCGGGATTGATATCTAATACATTCGGAAAAAAGAGTTTCTGATAACTGCCTAGATACTTACGAGCAGTGACCTGAATTCGTTGCGAGATAAATTGATTCCCTTCTAACAGGAACGCAATTTTTTTAGGCTTCCCCCAGTACAATTCTTTCACGCAGTCCATATGAATGGTAAACACTGCGCTGATATCTACGATCATGTCTAAAGACAGACACTTCAGTTGTTTGAATTGTTTTTGTAAGAACGCTGTGTTTTGTGCCATTTCCTCTGGAAAATGTTTTTTTACAAATGAGATCAAATCGGGAATCACTTTGTTCAAGACCGGTGAAAGTTTATTTTTTAGTAAGATCGTCGCAAAAAACGACTGGATCAAAACCGTACTATATTCCAGCGCATACGGCGGTACGCCTGCCTCCTTTAGATAACGTTGGGTTAGTTGCAGGATCTGCGAGTCTTTGCCTAACTTGTTGCAAAAGTCCCTTTCCATATCAATATCAAACACCGTCCGTTTTCCCATCGATAACGCATAAAAGTAGATGATTTCTTTTTCGGCGATCGTCGTTTGCAAATGGTTCGATAGCATCGTCTTTAATTTTTTCAGCTCAAGATAATACTCTTTACGAAATTGCTTGACGATGGCTGGATCGATCGTGACGTAATGGCCATGAGAGGTTCGCTCTAAAATGATATAAAGCATGTAACTGATTTCCTCAAAGGCAAGATTAGAGAAATTGTTATCGAATTCTTCTTTTTTCAAGTTTAAACCGATCTCATGAATGATCAACGGCGGAAATACGGTATGCGGCGTACTATCGGATTCATAATAAAAGTTCAGAAAAAAATGGCGAATATTGACTTCCTCACCAATAAGATCAACGGTGGTTTTATTTAATGTCAGTTGGTACTGTGCTAAAATTGGGTCGATCTTTCGAAAATACCGCATCAACGTGGCAGGGGAAATAAACAAAATGTCTGACCACTCATTGATGGTCAATATTTCCCCTAAAAAAATGCTCTCAAAGATGCGAAACAACGGCTCGTTACTGATCAAATTCCGTTTTTTTTCTAAGTAGCTTTCTGTATCGATGACTTGTAGCTGATAGCCACTATTTGACGTTTCCATTTCGATAGCATCTTCGAAATACTCTTTAATGTTTTGTAGATCTTCAATGATGGTTCGGCTAGAGCTTTTGATCACTTTTGACAACCCACGGATCGGTGTATGAGAAGCGTGCTCCATATGTTCTAGCAAATGTAGCCACCTTAGCGTCGTTTTACTAATGACAAAAGATGATTGGAATTGTCTCATAGGTTCGCCTTCCTCTACTCGAAATAACTTTTTAATTCAGCCACGATGCGCTCACTGGCTTGTCCATCTCCATAGGGATTTTTGGCTTGCGCTATCTGTTTGTATGCTGCCTCATCAGACAATAAATGAACGATTTCTGAATACACATGCTCCTCATGGGTACCAATAAGTTTCAAAGTCCCTGCTGCCACCCCTTCTGGGCGTTCCGTCGTTTCACGTACGATCAAGACAGGAATCCCCAAGGAGGGTGCTTCTTCTTGAATCCCTCCTGAATCGGTCAAAACAAGGTAGCTGCCTGCCAGTAACTGATAGAATGCAGGGGCATCCAATGGTTCGATCAGCTCAATATTTTGCTGCCCTTCTAAATAGCGCTTGGCTAGTGTACGGACACGAGGGTTTTTATGCATCGGAAAGACGATCGTCAGTGCGGGATAAGCAACAGCGATCCGTTTTAGTGCACGAAACACTTGTTCCATGGGTTGCCCAATGTTTTCTCGCCGGTGCATTGTAACTAAAAGGATTTTTTTTTCACTAATTGGCTTTCGGTCTTTTTTTTGTGCCAAGGTGTGGTACAAAGCATCAATAGACGTATTGCCAGTAACGACGATGCGGTCTTGTGGATGATTTTCCTTTAACAGATTAACCTGACTTTGATCCGTCGGTGCAAAGAGAAAATCTGCTAGTTGATCAATCAACCGGCGATTCATTTCTTCTGGAAACGGATCATTCTTGTTACCTGTTCGTAGCCCAGCCTCCACATGACCAATCAAGATCTGCTGATAAAAAGCGGCCAGCGCAGCTGCCACTGCCGTCGTCGTATCGCCATGGACCAACACTACGTCTGGTTCTTCTGATTGAAAAATACCTTCGAGTCCTTCTAAAATACGACTGGTGATACTAGACAAGGTTTGATTTTCTCGCATGATAGCCAAGTCGTAATCAGGGGTCATCTCAAACGCCGCTAATGTTTGCTCAAGCATTTCTCGATGCTGCCCTGTCACGACGATCTTTGATAGGAAGCGTGGATCATTTGCTAGTTTTTTTATGACCGGTGCCATCTTGATGGCTTCTGGTCGTGTACCAAAAATAGATAATACCTTTATTTTTTGCATCGTACTTCTCCTTTTTTTCAGCAATTTGAGCATTAATCAAGTTGCTTTTTGTAAATCTTCTGCCAGCGCTTCATATACGACGTTAAGGCATACTGTTGCTCAATCGTTGCTCTGGCTTGTTGGCCGCTTTTGATTCGTTCTTCCTCGTTAGCTAACAGACCGCTCAACGTCTCGATCATTGCTTGAATATCACCGGCAGCTACTAGGTAGCCGTTTTCACCCGATTGGATCAACTCTGGGATTCCCCCGACCTTCGTCGTTACATTGGGGATACCTGCCGCCATGGTTTCTAAGATCGCCATCGGCAAGCCTTCGTGATAAGAAGGGAGAAAATGGATGGCTGCCTTACGAAAAACAGCTGGTAACGCATCGGTTGCTACCCACTCATTTAAGAACACATTGGTGAGAGCCTCTTCTTGGAGCTGTTGGGCAACCTGTTGATTTTCTTGATCGCCAAATAACATAAAGCGAATCTCGGGAAAGGAAACAGCCATTGCTTTTGCAACTGCCAACAGATCAAAACTGCCTTTTCTTTGCCCGATCCTGCCAAGAGTGATGATCCATTTTGCGGTGGGGTCATAAAAGGATTCCTCCGGCACCGCTACCGCATTTGGCAAGACCTCGATTGAGGTATCGGTAATCGTTTGGTAAAATGCTGACCAGCTACTACTTAGCACTACGAGCTGATCCACCCGAGCTAAGGTAAAACGGACCCACCACTTTGCCCACGAAGGACTGTTTTGATAAAACTGGTCAAATTGCGAAGCATGCATATGAAAAATCGTCTTGCACTGTTTTGGTGCTAGCAACAACAGCAAACTCTTGCGATAGAAACTGCCCTTTTGCGCAACGTGGAAATGAAGGATCTGGCACCTTTCTTTTTTGATGTGCCGACGAAACGTAAGAAACGCTTTGAGCTGCGTCCAATATTTTCCTTTTTCCGACCAAGTCTTATGGACGACGAAACGCACGTCCTCTGGCGCTTTTGCTTTTTGGAAATTATGAATGACCGTTGCGATCCCCCCTTTTGCTGCTGGATCTGGACCGATAAGTAAGATATTCATGCTTTGTTGATTTTCCTTTCTTGTACAAATCTAGTTACCTGCTTTAGTTCCTTGCGATAAAGAACAACGACGAAGAGCATCAGCAGCAAAACGAGGCTCTTTTCCAGCCAAAGAGTCCGATTGAATGCCGTAAACAGCGCAAAGCAATACAGCATGATCGAAAGGCTGATTTGGCGTTTGACTGAGAACCCCTGCCAATAGGTCATCGAAAAATATGTACGGGCAAAAAAGAAGACCAAGTACCCTAATGCCGTAGCACAAGCCGCTCCTGTGGCGCCAATTGTCGGTACGAGTAGGAGATGACCAAGGGATGCGGCTAAGACCGCCAGCAAAGAGGCAGCAATATTCAAATGACTTTTCTTATAAAAAACGATCCCGAGATTGGTCGTTTCACTGATCGTCATCATCAAGGGATAAAAACATAACAAGGGAAACAAGTACTGGGCCTCTAAGTAGTCTTGCGACAATAAGATGACGATCGTTTCTTTGAAAAAGACCATCAGTAAAAAGAAAATCGACAAGACGAACATGATAAAGTGACTGACTCGTTCGTAATAAATCAATGGTTTGCCTTTTTTGAACCATTCATAGGAGGTGGGAATCCAAAAATTGGCAAAACTAACTTGTAGAATCATCAAGGCACTTGCCACTTTGAATGCAGCCGTGTAGATACCCAAAGCGGCAAAATCAGCAAAATAGCGCAGCATCATTTTGTCGATAATCATTAACAGGCTATAGAGGAACGTTCCCACTACCGTCGGCAAGCCAAAACGACTCAGCTTTTTGATCAGGTTGCGATCGATTTGGCGAATGAGCGGCATAAAAAGCGCCAGGTTTGCCAGAATCAACAGACAATCACCGATAATCTGACCGAAGAGCATGCCATAGACCACCGTAATAAACGTCGGCGGACCAAAATAGAGAAACAGCAACGTGATGAACAAGACCATGAATTTCACCAAAATACTGTAAACGGAGAACTGGATCGCTTTGTTTTGCATTCGAACCGTTAACAAAAGAAACCGTTCAAAAATCAGCAGTCCCGACGAAAGAGCAAATAAATAAATCGCACGGGTGTACTGTGGAGATTCAAATAAAAGCTGCGAAAAATCTGCCGCAAAAACCACTAGGATCAGCTGAAAGAAAAATGAACCGAGCAACGGGACGAGCATCGCTTGTTGCAATAACTCGCGTTTGTTTTCGTGGTCATGGTATTCCCTCGTAAAGGCTTGGTCGAAGCCGAGATAGATCACGTATATCAAAAAGGTCTGTGCAAGGAAAAACATACTGGTCTTCCCATATTCTTCGGGTGTCAAAAAGCTGGTCGTTACGGGCAAAAGCACCAAGTTTAAGACCGCCGAACCTAACGAACCGAGGGAGAAAAAGCCCAGCCTCAAAAGTAATTTTTTCAATCAGTTGTTCACTCTTTCTCTGTTAAAATAATGCCTCCACAAATCAATCCTAAAAAGGTGGAAGACAATGCCGAATACAAAACATGCCCGGCAAAAAAACTATAAAAAAGCACCACGATCAAGGCAAAACTATAAACCGATCGTTTTCGTGGCTGAAAGGCCAAATAGACAAAATAGGCGAGCATTAGCAGCAATAACGCTATTCCCAGTAGGCCTTGCCCGAAAAGGGTGTCGAAGAAGTCCATTTCAATTAAGCCAAGACGACCAAAGTGTGCCAAACGGTATTCAAAGCCTTGGCCAAAGATCATGGTAAAGTGTCGGGCCTCATCATTTAAGAAGGCGTTCATCCCACCAATCAAAAAATCACTTCTTGAACTAGAAAATAGCCGGATCAAGTCCCCGTCGAAAAGATGATAAAAATACACCATGCGAAGATAGGTTCCTTCGACGGCTTGGATCAGCAATGGTAGTCCTTGAATAAGCAGCCAAGCAATCGTAATAAAACTCATAAACCAGATAAACAATTGTTGCAGAAATGCTTTACGTTCAATGCCTAGCACCAATCGGATTAAAAGATAGAACAACACACCGACACCATAAAACACGCCGGTTTTCGTACCGACCAAGACCAAACAGACGAAATTTCCAGCGAATAAACTAGCCAAAAACAGTGAAAACTTATGGGTCTGTTCTTTGATCGAAACAATTAGTGCCTGGACTGTAAAGGTGATTGAAACAATAAAGGCAAAGCTCGTATCATTATTGGCAAAGAAATAGCCTTTATACCCAGCATCAGAATTGTCATAAGTTTGGTAGCCTAGCCCTAAAAAATAAGGAATCAGTAGCCCCAAGGTGAAGCAGACACTGATAACAATAAACAAGCTGTCGTAGTGCAGTTTGGAGAAGTCGTTTTTTCGTTGATAGACATAATAAGGAATCAGTACCCATAAGAGGTATTTGATATACACCGATAGATCCTCGATCACCCACTGCCAGCTGTACCCTAGAAAAAGTGCTTGTAACAGAAAAATCGTAAGCGTCACAGCGATAAACCCATACGTTAAATATGTATAGTAGCTATGGGGAATCTTTTCTGTCACGATCATAATCACTAAGAACAAAAAGAACAGCAAACGGTAGAACACGCCAATGGGAAAAGGAATGCCCAGACTTAGAAATAAGCCGTTTAAGACGTCGATTATCGGAAAAATGGCCACAATCCCCAGGAAGAAGCGGTGATGGCTTTGCTGTTTTGATTTCATGCGTTTCTTCTTTTTTCTCCCCACACATACTGTAAAAAGCGTAAATTTCCTATGATATAGCGATCAAACATCCTGACTGGCTCTTGCGCAAAGCGATAAAACCATTCCAAACCTGCCCGCTGCATCCACAAAGGCGCTCGTTTGGTTTTGCCTGCGACGATATCAAAGCTGCCGCCAACGCCCATCGCAAATGGCACTTGCAACACTTCGCTGAATGTATCGAGCCAAATCTCTTTTTGCGGGCTAGAAAAAGCGACAAACAGCAAGTCTGGTTGCGTCCGTGCAATCTCTTTTGCCACGTCCAATGATTCGACTTCGGAAAAATAGCCATGGTGAAAACCCGCTATGTTCAGGTCGGGATAGAGCTGTTGGTCATGTTTGACGACGGCTTCTACGACTTCGGCAGTTGCTCCTAAATAATAAGGACGCCAGCCTTTTTCTGCTGCCAATTTGACCAGCTCACGAAAAAGATCGATGCCTGTTACCCTTTCTGGTACCGGGCACCCTAAATATTTCGCTGCCCAGACAATCGACTGCCCATCAGCCGTGATCAAAGCTGCCCGATTGACGATCGATCGCAACGAGGGATCTTTTCGCATCAAGTTTATTTTTCCCGCGTTAATTGAAACATGCTGTGCGGGCATCCCCTGTTCGATCATTGCCTCGATCTTAGTAATGGTTTCCTGAAAGTTTAAGGAATCGAGATTGCTGCCTAAAAGTGATACACGTACTTGTTGCTCCATTAGAATGCTCCTTTGGGTAAGAAAACAACGCCAATCGTTTTCATAATTATTTTCAAGTCCAATAACCAGCTCAGGTTATTGATGTAATAGAGATCCAATGCGACCATCTCTTGAAAACTCAATTCGTTTCGTCCACTGACTTGCCACAACCCTGTGCACCCGGGTGTGACACACAATCGTTGCTTGTCTTTTTCTGAATAACTGACGACTTCTCTTTCTAAAGGAGGACGAGGGCCGACCAGTGCCATCTCCCCTTTCAAGACATTGATCAATTGGGGCAGTTCATCAAGACTCGTTTTTCTTAAAAAACGGCCTAAGCGCGTCACTCGCGGATCTTTCTTCAGCTTGAACATGGCCCCTTCAATTTCGTTTTTATCAAGGTATCGCCCTAATAATTGATCGGCATCAGGCACCATCGTTCGAAATTTGTACATCACAAACGTGGCCTCATTTTTGCCAACACGAACTTGCTTAAAAATAATCGGTGCCTGCCAGTTAGAAAATTTGATCCCTATACAAATCAGCAGTAACAGCGGGCTAAGGACGACTAATAAGCCCAAGCTAAAGATAGTTTCTATCGTGCGTTTCCAACGTAAATAGCTAGTCGCTTGAACCCTTGACTGCTTGTCTAAAGCGGGTCTTTCCACAAAGTTTCCCTCCTTAATAATAGTAATTTTCACCCGTGTCCGTGCCATTCGCCACGACACCTAAGATGTTTGCGTTAACTAGGCGTAGCTTTTTGACGGCATTTTTTGCGGATTGTTTGTTCGTTTTATCCGCATGAACGACTAAAAGTACACCGTCGACTTTCTTGGCTAGGATCAAGGCATCCGAAACGACATTGACTGGTGGCGTATCAATAATGACCACATCGTATAGTTGTTTGACCTCTTGCAAGGCTGCGGTCATTTTCGAAGAAGCGAGCAGATCATTAGGGTTTGACATAATGGCTCCACTAGTGATGATTGAAAATTCGCAATCTTCTAAAATCACTTGTTGGACACAGCTTTCGATCGAGATGTCCCGTCGGATATAGTTGGACAAGCCCACGTGCATTTCTTGTGAAAACAAATAATGTTGGGTGGGTTTACGCAGATCCGCATCGATCAATAAGGTTCGGTTCCCTTTTTGGGCATAGGCGACCGCCAAATTTGCCGAGACCGTGGATTTTCCCGTACCGCTTTCTCCTGAAGTAATCAAAATCGTTTGAGCATCTTGTTGTTGGCATAAATAGTCGACATTTTCGCGAATCAACTTGACTTGTTCGCTGATGATGGAATAATTTTCCTTCATGCTACGCATCACACACGCTTCCTTCCTCTAAAGCTTCTCGACTGGATGGTTTTAAACGAAGCAACTCGTTTTTCTTTGCTTATCTCTCCGATGACCTTTACCCCTAAGACCTCTTCGATTTCCGTATTCGAAGCAAAACTGCGCTCAAAAACCAACAGGAGGAACACATACGTAAAAGCGAAAAGAAGACTTAAAAAAGTGGTCAAACTGTACAACAAAAACTTGTTTGGACGAGCAGGCGTTTCTTGTGGCAAAACGGTTCCTTCTGCTAAGATCGTGACATTATCAATGTTCATGATTTTAGGGATCTCTTCACTAAAAACGCTGGCGGTCGTATTGGCGATTTCGGCTGCGATCTTCGGACTTTGATGGTAAGCGTTGATTTCGATGATCTGCGAGTTGGTGGCATTGGTAACACTCAAAATCTCCGACAATTCAGCCACATCGTAGCTTTCCTCTAGCGCCTCACTGACTTCATTTAAGATGCGAGGACTCATGATGATGGTGCTATAGGTACTGACGAGTTGAAGGTCTGCCTGAATCGTCTGGTTTTCCAGACGATTGCCAGCTATCGTTTCTGACTGACTAATCAGCAACTGTGCACTTTTTTGATAAATGGGTTCAGCAAACAGGGTTAGATAAAGCAACATCGCTAGTAAGGGAATACTAATGATCATGAGGATCCAGCCTATTCGTTGCTGAAGGACTTGCTTCAATTTTTTCATATTTATTTCTTTATTCATTGGTTTTCCCTTTCAATAACAGAAATAGCAATCAAACCATTTACTGGGCGCTTGGTAATGACCCAAGAGAATAGGCAGCCTCGAACCTCGTTTTACCTGTCACAATATTTTTCGTGTCAAAAACGATTTTTTGTTTCATCGCTTGAATGGCTGCCGGCGCTATGTCTTTAAAGGCATCATGGTCACAGAGGATCAATGCCAGATCACTGTCTGTTAGTGCTGCTTCAATTTGTGCAACATCAGAAGTGGCGACATAAGGATCATAGGTAGTGACTTGCAGAGCTTTCTTTTGTTTCAATCTTTTGGCGATCTCAACAGCCGGACTTTCTCTGGCATCGTCAATGTTGCCCTTATACGCCAACCCTAGGACCGCGATTTTGTTTCCACCATGAATCGCTAAGATCTCTTCGACTTTTTTTATAATGAATTCAGGCATCTCTGTATTGATCATCCGCCCCAATTGAATTAACTTCGCGTCATCAGGTGCTGCCGCGACAACAAAATACGGATCGACTGCTAAGCAATGACCGCCGACACCAGGTCCCGGTTGATGGATATTGACCCGTGGATGCTGATTGGCTAACTCAATCACTTGGAGTGCATCAATGTTTAGGCGATCCCCAATTTGGACCAATTCATTGGCTAGTGCAATGTTCAAGTCGCGATAGGTGTTTTCCATCAATTTCGATAGCTCAGCGATACTTGCAGAAGTCTCCAGCACGTTTCCTTTGACGAAGGACTGATAAATGCGTTTGCCTTGTTGGGTGCAAGCGCTCGTCATGCCACCAATGATTCGATTGTTCATCACCAGCTCTTCAAAGATTTTCCCTGGCAAAACTCGCTCTGGGCAATGCAACAAATAGAGATCTTCTCCAATGGTATAACCTGCTTTTTCAAAAAAGGGTCCAACGATGTCTTCCATCGTGCGGGGTTGAATGGTCGATTCAACAATGACTGTGTTGCCTTTTTCAAGATAGGGTAAGATAGCAGCCATCGCCGCTTTCACGTAGGACAAGTCGCAACTACCAAATTGATCGGCGATATTTGGCGTTGGTACGGCAATAATAAAGACATCCGCTTTTTCTGGTACCAACTGTGCCTTGAATGTCTTTTTCGCTAAAGCTTGTGCTAGATAGCGATCAATGTCGGGTTCTTCGATTGGTGCCTGACCTGCTTGAAGTGATTGAACGACTGTTTCTGACACATCAACCCCAACGACTTCAATCCCATGGTTTGCAAAAGTAAGTGCTGTGGGTAGCCCGATATACCCCAATCCAATAACGTTTACCTTCATTCGCTCTTAACATCCCATTCTGCTAATTGTTCTTCACCGGGTTTATAAATCAGTTTTTTCGCCACTTGTCCTTCTTCTAAAGCAAAGGAAACTTGTCCAGTGATGGTTTCACCTACAGCGATCTCATTGCCAAACATCGCCATGGTATGATCAAGTTCAAGAAATTCTCCCTCTTCAGTTTCTAAAAGAAAATCAATCGAACCTAATCCAGCGGCAACTGATCCCATATTTTCTGCTGTGATGGTAAATGTATGTAATACTTGTTCCCCATCTTCTGTTTTCTTTTGATTGATTTCTTGTTTGTCGATGATGATCTTTAATCCACCAATGATCGATTGCGGCTCGGCATTGCTTTGATCCGTGATTTGTTCGATTGGTTCGCTGCCTTGGGTAGTATCCGTCTTTGCTTGGTCATCCGTCGAGCAAGCCGCTAAAAAACTCCCCATGAGGGCAAGGCTAAAGAGGCTAACGATTTTTTTCTTCATGTTCATTTGCTTTCTCTCTTTCTATCAATGAAGAGCCCCTTGCAACAGGCAAGGTACAAGGGGCTCTCGTAGTTTCTGTTTCTTATTCTGTGATTGAAACGGTTGCTTGTGCAATCTCTCGTGTACTTAAGTCAGCAAAGCGATGCAATGCATAGATCGTCATCTGGCTGTCTTTTGTCACACTGTTGGCTTGTTCTTGGTTCAAGTAGGCGGTAAAGGTACCATCCGCAAAACCGCTCACCCACAGGATCATGCCATCAATTTCAAGTCGACCAAAGTTGATGTCATCTCCTGTATAGGTTCCCGTAACGATTCGATCACCTAATGTGTAAGGGTTTGGCGTAATTGTGCCAACAAATTCTTTGTCGATAGTGACTACACTGCGATCCAATTCGGTGTCTACCGGACGGCCACTAACAACCTCCCGATGGTAAGCAACCAATTCAACTGTTTCCGCATCGCGAATCAAGTCGCGGGTCGTTTGATTGACAAAGTAAGTAAACGTCTGGTTTGCGGTGTTAAAGGTGCCTCCCCATGAAATTGAACGTCCATCAACGATCAAGTTGGCGAAATTCACATCGCCTGTAAAGGTTCCAGTAATTTCACTCTCTGTCACTTTGAAGGCTGCTGGTTGAATCGTGCCTGCTGCTTTGACGATTTCTATCGGCTGCAACACCAGCTTATGATCAATCGTTTGTCCATCGACTGTTTCACGATGGTAGGTTTGCAATTCTACTTTCGTTGCCGTTCTGATCTGTTCTCTAAATTGTGCGTGAACAAAGAATTCAAAGCGGCCAGTTTCTTTATTGAATGTGCCACCCCAGTTCCCTACTGACTGTCCATCAATCACTAAGTTGGCAAAATTGATATCTCCCGTAAAGGTTCCCGTAATCATGGTATCGGTGTAACTGTATTGATCCGGTGTGATCGTCCCTTGAAGTTGATCAATCACTGTTACTTCTTTGGTTTCTAGCACTTCGATGGCTTCCGTGTTACCGTTAATTTGGCGGTTCAACGCTTGGATCTCAACTTTATCGCCCGCTTTGATTCCAAGATTCGCTACATAAAACGAGAAGGTGCCATCGGCATTGAAGGTACCACCCCATGCATTAGAAGGCGTGCCATTGATCACTAAACGTGCAAAATTGACATCACCCGTAAAGGTCCCTGTAATCATTGTTTCGCCAACACGGTATTGATCCGGTGTGATCGAACCAGCCAAATCTCTAGTTAATTCAACGGTTGTCCGATCAAGTACTTTGCCATATTGATCCAAGGCTTCGATTTCTACGACATCATCTACGGATTGGATGCGATTGCCGATAAAGAATTCAAACGAACCATCAGCAAAATTCCCACCACGAACGGATGATCCATTTACATACACACGGGCAGATACAACATCACCGGTATACGACCCTCTCAGGAACTGATCGGCCGAAGAAACATTGTAGCTTGCTGGTGTAATCGTGCCTTCAGTGTTTGCTGGATCAGTGACAACGATCGTTGAAGCAATATTTGATTGCAATCCATCGATGCTTGCTTGAGCAGTAATAATTGTTCCCGCTGCTTGTTGATCAATCTCTACTTCAAAATTGCCATCACTGTCAACAGTGGCATTTTTCGTTTCAGAATCGCCTATAGTAATTTCCACATGTGCATCTGGTTCGGCTGTTCCGCTAACGGTAGTGGATGTGGTTGTCACCTCATTCAATGTTGTTTCGGCGATCGTTGCTCGATCAACCATGGTTTCTGCAATATTTGATGAAATGCCATTTAAGGTTGCTTGGGCGGTAACTACCGTACCAGCTTGTTGTTTCTCAATCGTCAATGCATAGATGCCATCACTACCCACTCGTCCATTCGCAATGATCGTGTCACCGGCTTTGATCGTAATCTCAGCATTCGGCTCAGCCGTTCCCGTCACACTTGTGGAGTCAGTATTTAGCTCGGAAATCGTTGTTTCGGCAATCGTTTCTTTTTCACTATCCTCTACAACTGTTTCTGCAACCGATTGAATACCATTGGACGTTGCGGTAACAGTCACTTTTGTTCCAACTGCTAATGGTGCGTTCGGAATCGCAAATTGATAAGTTCCATCACTTGCAACGCGTCCCGTTAAACTTCCTTGTCCTTCAATAGTGACTGCTAAATCGGCATTTGGCTCAGCTCGCCCCGTAATGTGCGTTGAGCTTGTGGTTAAGTCGTCAATGGTCGTTTGTTGAATCGTTGCGGTATCCACAAAGTCACCAAAAGCGATTTTTCCGATTTGAGAACTATTGAATGTTGCGTTGAAGATTGAGTCATTGGATTCAATCCGCGAAGTAACTTGTTTGTTCGTATAAGTATTTAGTGAGAAAGAACCTTGTCTAAACTCTGGATAATTAAAGCTGGGCTCTCCTGAAAAATCAGCTGATCTTCTCCAAGTTTGCATTCCTGTCGATGAGTGGATCGTGTAGTTCGTTGTTCCTGGATAGGACCCAATTGCGGTTCCATTCGTATGATTGTTTTGGATTCGAACATTTGATCCTTCGTGGAAAGTGCTTGATTGTCCAACGTTTACCGTTGAATACGTGCTTCTTCCCACGACATCCAGTGTTCCCCCAGATAATACGGTCAAAGCACCTCGCAACCCCAATGCTTCTTGTGTTTTTTGCGTATTTGGCGCACTTGTGATCTTAAACGTTGCATTCGAATTAACTACTACGCTTGAGGCACTTCCTTCGATCAAGACTGCTTTTGCTGTATTTGAAGGATTGTTTTGAGTAACGTCTAATAAACTGCCTTCACCTAAATCAATTCGACCACCACTTGCAAGATAAATCGCACGAGCTGTTCCATTGTTATTTGCAACTACAGAAGCACCACTGCCGATATTCATTCGGACATTCGAAGTAGCCCAAATCAAGGAACCTGCATTTAATCGGTTTTCGCCAAAGAAATTAGCTGAAGAATTGCTAGCGGCTAAATAGAGTAAGCGCCCCGTTGCATGACTATTTTCATGAGTAACGTTTGTGAAGGAAACACTGGACGTTCTATTTTGATAGATCGTATTTGTTGCATGAGCCACGATTCTCACATTTCTGATACTTAATCCTTGATTTACCGTATTTCCATACAACCGAACATTATTCCCGAAGGTTAACGTATGACCATTACCTTCAATCGTTTTGGTCGTCCCTGTCCATGTCACACTACTGGTCATCGTGATGTTATTGGCTAAGCTGATTTGTGTAACCGTCGCATTGGCTAACGCTGTCCGTAATTCAGCATCAGATGTTACTTGGACACTTGCCCTTGTTGAACGGGTTTCAGCAGCGTCTTCTGATGATTCGTTAGAATTACTTTCTGAGGTTTCTTCATTTGGTGCATCCGCTTGTTCATCATTTTCTGCGACTTCATTATTTTCTGAAGAGTTCTCAGTAGAAACTTCTGTTTGAGCTTCTTCACTTTCAGTAGGAGAACCCTCTGTTTCCTGAACTGCTTGCTCATTGGTTGCTGTATGGTCATTTTCTGTGCTTTGAGTTGCTTCACTATCTGATAATAAATTTGGAGCTTCTATTCTCTCTTGTGTCACTCCTGAAGAATTATCAGTTTTTTCTGTCGCCATCGCATTTATTGGCAACGCCGATAAAGTTAAATGACTAATCAACAATAAACCTGTGACTTTTTTACTAAATTTGTTATTCATAAGTAACTCCTTTTTCTCTATTCTTTCTCTTGTACTTTAAAGATTCATTTCACGTTTTTATCAGTCACCCTTTCTTACTCCCTCGAAAAAAATCAGTTATAGCTCTTATCGGAACAACCTATTCGATACAAACTCTCTAAAAACCTAAATTAGAGCTATAAAATAATGCTTTTTTGACGAAATTTTATCGTTTTTAACGAGATTAAATTTACCATGGTTGATTATCAATCGATAAATCAAGATTTGCAAACCTGTATGAATAAATTGATTTTCATTTTCTTTTTAAATAAGGCATTTTAAAAGTTTGTGCAAAAAAAAGTGTTATAAAAAAAGACGATTCCTTATCATTTAAAAAGGATCGTCCATTTTTGTTATTACCTGTAACTACTTGACTCAATACGATGGATACAAGGTTTCTGCCTACTAATTCTTAGTATTATCACAAACATTTTTAACAACAGTTCCTTTCAACAGAACGCTTCTTTTCTTCAAAAAAGGTCCCAAAAAAAGCAAAATAAAAGAAATTGTATGTAATTTTACACATCTTCTAAAAAAATTCATTTTTCTTTGGTATACTAAACATAGATCTGCATATCATTAGATTTACGTTGCCCGTTAGTGAAGTTTCAGGCAACGTTTCTTTATGGGGGATAGATAAAAATGGAAGAGAAAAAGATTTTTGAGAAGCGGTGGTTATTAGCTACCAGTGAACAACGAGAGAAATACCATGCCTTGATTGCCTCTTACCCTTCGATCGAATGGACATTCAAAGAAAAAAGCTACCTTTTATGGCTTTGTCAGTTAGATAGTGATACGTTCAAAACCTTTGAAGCAATTTTTGATAAACTAGTAAATGCCAACTAACTGTTTCAACGTAGGCTGTTCTTTCACCAAAATAACCCAATCTTTTGGTATTCAGGAACAGTGGGCCTATTTTCAGATAACTCCCTTTTTTATTAGATGAACGAATAAAAGCCGCAACCGTTGATCGCAACGGTTGCGGCTTTTCCTTTTAATTTATCCACACATGTCCTCGTCATGCTCTTTTTCAACACGTATATTAGGCTGTGGGAGCGTTTAACGCTTGCCCTAACTGAGGATCGATTTTTTCAATCACTCTTTGCCAATCTTGATGATCGGGGATTGCTTTGAGCAAAAGATAATCAGTCGATAAGATGAACTCTGATAAATATTCACTATAATTTGTAACCACAAGATCAATGGCATTTCCCTTCAAATAATCGGTCGTCAATTCATTGATTTTTGGAAAAAATACCAGATGATCATTGCCGACATAACGCAAAAAGCGCGCACGAATCGTGTGACAGGCATAGAGATCGCCTTCTATTATCAATGCGATCCGTCTGACTTTTTGAGCATAGAGCTCCCTGATTGCTTCACTGTAAAGGGTCAGTGCCGCACAAATATCTACCAGATACTCCTGCTTGATCCCAAGAATCGCTTGGTGCTGCTTCATAAATGCCAGATTCCTTTGATAAGCGGCAGAACGATGCTTCTGCGCTTCATTTTTTACTTCTGTTAGCAAGTGATTTAAAACGGGCGCCAGTTGCTCATTGATTTTCTTTGACAGGAAAAAGGCGTGGATCATCGTCTTGACCCGTTGGGGCTCTTGAAAGGAAATGCCCCATTCTTGAACGAAGCGCTGACTCAGTTCTTCGAGTTCAGGATACAGTCCAAACGATGCAACGAATTGCTGCTCTTTTTCAGGCTCGGTCAAAGTCCGTTTCATCACGGTCACTAAATAAAGCCACATAATTTCTTGTTGCGGCAGTCTTACTCGGTATAGCGCTTCGATTTTAGGTGCTAAGTCATTCATTACGGCAAATGCCTCATGGGTTTCGATGATTTTTGCCAACGATTGAGGAATCTGAACCGTCTTTCCCAATTGGTAACGCTTGATCGCAATATACAAGCTATAATAAAAATCACTCGGAGAAACGCCTGTATTCACCAGCTCTGCGGGAATTTCTGAGAAGACATCACTGACTAGTGCAATCAGTTCTTTGGGGGGCAAGAGCGTATGAGGGGTGACATCTGATTCATAATAAAAATCTTTAAAGAACTTGCGAATATTGGCTTCGGAGCCACTCAAATTAACCGGTTGCAAGATCCACTCCACATGATACTTTCGCAACGTCACAGAAGCAGTATTCAAATAACGACGCATCGTACTTTCTGATACATACAAGCGCTGCGCCCACTCTTCAACCGAACAGAATTCACCGTGGAAAATGGCTTCCACGATTTGATACATTCCTTCTTCTGCAACAAGCTCCTTTTTTTGGGACAAGTATTTTTTCGGATTCGTTTCCCTAAAATGATAGCCATTGGCTACAAGCGAAAATTCGGCTGCCTCTTGTAGATAGGTTTTCAATTCTTTGATATCCGAGCTGATCGTCCGTTGGGTCACATCAAGTTTGTTTGCTAAACTTGCGATGGAACAAGTCCGTTCTCGCTCAAAAGTATTTAACATTTGAAGCCAGCGAACGGTCGTCTTATTTAGCATAAAATTTAACTGCAATTCTCTCATTTTCCCCTCCGTGTTTCTTCCTCACCGACTAGTGTCTTTACTATAGTACAATATTTAGGTGCATAAAAAAACCTTCCTATTTCCCAAATTCACATTAAGAAGCTTCTTGAATGTGTACTTAAGTGAACAAACAAGGTATTCTCTATGTAGACTTATTTTTGTGCAACTGGAGGAATTCGTATGACAAATATGGTTTATGGGTACGCACGTGTCTCCACAAGACAACAGGATCTCTCGCGTCAGTTAGATTTACTTGACCGGTATGAGTGCAATAAAATTTATACGGAAAAGATCAGTGGTGTTCGTGCGAATCGTCCTGAATTAAATAAATTAAAAAAACGAGTGAAAGAAAACGATAAAATCATCATTGAAAGTTTCTCGCGACTAGGAAGAAGTACCAAAGATCTCATTGATCTTGTCTACTTTTTTGAAAAAAAAGGAGTAAAGCTTATCAGTATTAAAGAAAATTTTGATACGCAAACCCCACAAGGGAAATTGATGATGACTGTTTTCCAAGCCTTTAGCCAATTCGAACGAGACATCATCGTCGAACGGACCAAAGAAGGCTTAGAATCCGCTCGTGCTAGAGGAAATATCGGTGGTCGCCCACGAATCGATCCTGGACTGATTCAACACGCATTGAACCTTTATCAAAAAGAAGGAAAAGCTGTTGTGGATATCTGTGCCCAAACAGGGTTAAAACGATCAACTTTTTATCGTTATCTTAGTCTGGAAAAAGAGGAGATCGTTTCATAAATACAAGTGCTGGCTAAACTTAGTACTCTCGGCTGCTCACTATATAAATAAACAGGACGAACATTGCTGATGTTTGTGATTGCTTTTTTGTTCTCTCTTAAAGCAATTCATCCAGCTTGTTCGTCCTGTATGTTTTATTCTTCTAGCTCTTTTGTCGATCCTATTGTTATTTTCTCCATGATTTCTTACGGTACAAGAGCACCAACCCGCCGATTAAGAATAGGATACCTGTAACACTTAGCAAAACACTGCTTGTTTCTCCTGTTTTTGGCAGTTGCTTAACAGTGGATTGTTTGCTTGCTTTGATCGGTGTTGTCTGTCCTGTTGCTGAGGGGTTGTCTGATTGTTCTGATGGACGTTTTTCGTTTTTCTCATCATCGTTTGTTTCTGACGTCTCTGTCTCAGGACGTGCCTTAATTGGTTCTTCTGTTATTGGATCAGACGCTTCAGTTTCAGGAAATTCAGTCCCAGGCGACTCACTTTCCGGGCGATTTTCTTCTGGTACTTCTGTTGGCGTTTCGTCAGGTGTTTCGCTGACTTTTGCTTGTATAGTAATCACGGCATGGGCAATCACTGCTCCGTAATGGTAGGAAACCGTGTATTGACCGACTATGTTGTTGTTCACTGTGCCATTGACTTCTACTTCTGAAAAGGCTACTTTTTTGCCATCACGATCGGTGGCAGAATCAAAGTTTGTTTCTGGCAACCATTCATCGCCTTGCTTGATCGTTGAATCGTGGACTTTTAGGGATGTTTCATCCGCTTTGACGGTGATAGTGGCTTTGCTTTCTACACCACGATAAATGTAAGTGACCTCGTACTCGCCTGCTTTCGTTGTGTCTGCTTTTCCTGTAACGGTGATATCTTCAAAATCAACAGGTTTACCATCCCGATCTGTTGCGCTATCGAAGTTGTCTTTGGCTGTCCAGTTTTCCCCTGTGTACAACTCGCTATCGTGGACTTTGACTGTAGTTTGATCGGCTTTGACGGTGATAAGGGCTTTGCTTTCTAAGTCATGATAGCTGTATATAACTTCATACTCGCCTACTTTCGTCGTATCGACAATCCCTGTGACAGTGATATCCCCAAAATCAACAGATGAACCGTCTCTATCTGTTGCATTATCGAAATTATCCTTAGCTGTCCAGTTATCCCCTGTGTACAACTCACTATCGTGGACTTTGACTGCCGTTTGGTTGGCTTTGACGGTGATAGTGGCTTTGCTTTCTACGCCGTGATAGCTGTAAGTGACCTCGTACTTTCCTGCTTGCGTTGTATCGACAGTCCCCGTGACAGTGATATCCCCAAAATCAACAGATGAACCATCTCTATCTGTTGCACTATCGAAATTATCCTTAGCTTTCCAGTTGTCCCCTGTGTACAACTCGCTGTCATGGGCAGTCACCTTGGTTTGGTCAGCTTTGACGGTGATCACAGCTTTTGATGCTACTCCATCATAACGATAAACTACCTCATAGGACCCCGTTTTTTTAGTATCTACGCTTCCTTCAACGTTCACATCCGCAAACGAAACTGGGTTGTTATCCCGATCTACGGCTTGATCAAAGTTATCTTCTGCGGCCCAGTCATCGCCGACGTATATCGAAGAATCATGAACCTTAATCGCAGTGAATCGTGGTTTTACGAGTATCGTTGCTTCTTTACTCACATGATTCAATTGATAACTGATTTTATACGTAGCGGCTTTGTTAGTATCTACTTGTCCGGAAACACGACCACCCTCAGCAATAAATTCCTCATAAGTCAAAGTTTTGCCTTCTTTTGAAATAGCTTGCTCAAAATTATCCGCCGCTGTCCATGTATCCTGTTCATAAATCGTGGTATCTTTCACGGTCAGATTGGTATAGTCAGTCGGTGCTTTTTGATAGACGTACGTCACCGTTACTTCGCCACGAGGAAGAACACCTTTTGCATTCGTTGGCAGTTGACTGGTATCAAGGATGTACCCCGGAATTTGTGGAATAAACGCACTTGTAGAGACATCATAAGGCTCATTGGTACTATCATTGATCGTTTGGGAAGGATAGATTTCCATACCAGTCTCATCCACATATTTAATGGTCAGATGGCTATTTGTAAAGCGAATATTATATGTTGCTGTAAACAAAAGGTTACCGTTAGCGTCGGTATATTCTAAAACCGCTGTTAAACCGTAATAGTTGATCGTAAAACCTGTGAAGCTTGTCCAAGATATATTTAATTGATTGGTACCAGTCACTTCACTTGTATACCATAGTCCCACTAGCATGTATACCTTATCCGTTTTGTAGACATAAAAATCTTCTGTCAGCTGCGGGTCTTGGTATAGTGTTTGGTGTGCGTATTTTTCCGGGATTGGCAAATCCAAAACCAGTGCTTTATACTTGATCGGATCATATTCTACAGTCAGATCGTAGTTGAAACTCTCGATACTCTTCGTTGATTCTGCAGCGAGAGGTTGACTATCCGTAGATTCTACATTGGTTTCAGCAGATGGGGCAGTAACTGAAATTTGAGTTTTTTCTGCAACATCAGCTGCGTTAGATTGATTTGTTTCTGAGTTTGAAGTGGTGGTCACCACTTCACTTTCGGTTGTTTCAGAAGATATGACGTCAGCATTTCCTTCTTGGGTATCTGTCTTTTCTCCTGTGTTCATGCTTCCTGATGAATCTGCCAGCAAGGGAACCGATGAGTCTATGAATGGTGTTTGCTGCTCTGTTTGTTGTGTTTCTGTTGCCTGAGCGATCGGCCATGTGCTTGGAAAGGTTGTCCCTAAAATCAGCATCCCTATTAAACCTCTCTTAATTATAACTACGCGTTTTTTCATTTTTACTTTTTCTCCTTTTTCTTTTTCCAAACTTTATTCACACTTACTTCCGTTCCAATCTGTCCAAATTTTGGTTGACTGCAACTGGCAGGGGTGTTTTCTATAAAATAAATTCCTTAAATGACTGTCCTTCGCAAAAATATGTGGGCGCCGCATCTTTAACATGAATTCCTTCAATTTTCAAGGGATAAGACTTCTTGAATGGCCCAGAGTATTATATAATTTACTTAAAACGAATGGTTTTTATATTCGATCGCTGATCGCTCCCACAGGGTCTTGAAAGAGGTGGTGACATCAATGTTAGAAAATTTATCCATCAACTTACATCGAGATAAGGCATTTTCTCGTCAAGTAAAAATTCTGCAAGTGCTAAATGCAGCACCCGCAGGGTATCACCCGCAAGAGTTGGCGACATTATTGGGACTTTCCTTGCCTACAGTCTCTAAAGAATTAAGTATTTTAAGCGACAGTTTGCCGAAAGATCTGGTCAAGATCAAACTTTCTGGATCCAACATCGTTTCGATTGAGTATGCACCAAATGCTTCAATCAATTCTGCCATTCAGCTTTTGGGCATGGAAACGTTGGAGTTTAAAATCATGTCTAGTATCATTGATAATAAAAAATACTCTATTCACCGAGCAACGATCGAATTTGGCTATTCCCGCAGTCATCTGTTGCGAACGATCAGTTATATGAACAAATCTTTACAAACCTATTCTGTGACCATCGCAACGAATCATCTTGATTTTATCGGTACCGAAGCCGATATTCGCTTTTGTCTGTTTGTCTTTTTCTCCGCTTATGGCGATAGCACGATCTTAGATAAAGACAGCCCTGCAGATGCGCGTCTTCTGGTCCAAAAAGCAAAAGAAGCCAACAAAAAAGATTTGCATTACAGTCATTATCGACTTGCCCTATGGCTAAGTATTGCCAAGCGTAGGTGGCGCTATTCTTACTTTTTGACATTGCCACCGTCTTTAGAACGCAATCTATTAGAGAAAGAACGCTTCGCTGTTTTCTCAAAAATATTAAACGAACATTATTTGAAAAAATATCGGATCATCCACTTGCCGCAACAAGAACTCCTTTGGATCTTCCTCAATGCTCTCCACTGCATTTCGTATAGTACGATGGATATTAATGGGGAAAGCGAGGCGGATTACATTTTTCACCATACAGAGAAACCAGAAATTCTCGCAGAAGTTGCTGCCTTTTTAAAGAAACCTGGAATAGCTATCCTTCCTGCAGCATCACACAAAATCATCGCATATCTCGTAAATCTCCGCTTGTTAACGATGATTTCTGCGAATTACGAATTTGCCGATCCCCAGATCAAAACCTTTGTTGAAGCGACATTCAAGACGGACTACCTTGCTTGGAATAAATGGTTGAAACAATTTAATGAACAAAGTCGTTTCTTTTCGTTTACTCACTTAGAGCATGTCGCAGTTACGTTGACCTTGTTAAGCGAACTTTCTTCTAGCAATCAGCTGAAAAAACATCTCAAAGTGGCCTTTGCTTTTCAAGGTGGTGCAGGATTAGATGCCTTTTTAGCCGCATCAACAGAGCTATTCAAAAATGACCATACAGAAATCAGTTATTTTTTTGAAGTGGCTCCTGATGAACAAGAATTGTTCCATCGAGAAATTGATTTGATCGTTAGCAATTTTGACTTGCATCTGAAAAACAACCCCAAATTTAAGCAACTACGAATTTCCAATGTTCCTACCCTTTCGGACTGGACGATCATCCACAAAACGATTGAACAGCTGATTCAGCCAAGAATCACACCGATTCATTGACCTAAGGAAACTGTCGGCCTTCTTCAAGGAAGCGCCGTCAGTTTTTTCATTGCATGGTTTGCTATTTTAGTCCTTTCCTAAGTATCCATTTTTCTTTTCTCTTAGCGTGTCTATTTTTTTCACATCCGAAAAAAATCAGACCTTTTTTCAAGATTCCTCTCCTAACAAACGCTTTTCTTTTCAAGCGCAGCGTAAAAATTCATTGTCTTGTTTTCGTGTGCTGCTCGTAATCCCTGAAAAGTTGGGATGTTTGGTGTATTTTTTATGATAGAAATTTTAGCAGCTACTCTTAGCCCCAAATGTGAAAAGCGTTATTTTAAAAGCAAAGAAACATACGATCAAAACAGACTGCATGTTTTAAATAACTTTTGTATCTATTTTTTTTATTTACTAGAAAAAAAAGAAATCTTCTCCCCGCTCCTTTTTTGTATAATAGGTAAAAAGAGAGGGGGACCAATGTGGATTTTATCAAAGAGCTGCACTCCTTTAAAACGATCGTTGAAGAAGGTACGTTTACGAAAGCTGCTGCTAAATTAAACTATGCCCAATCGACGGTTACGAACCATATCAAAAAGTTAGAAGAAGAGTTAGAAGTAGCGTTATTTTTGGAAGGAAAAAGCAATGTACTCACGTTGGAAGGTGAATTGTTGAAACAGGCGGTTCCTGGTCTGATCGCTCAGTGGGAGGAGGTCAAAGAACAGTTGCTCAATGCTTCGAACACAGTCGAATATTCTTTACGGATGGGCATCGTCCCCCCTTATGACATGTTGATTTTACCGGAGCTTCTCCATGTATTTTCCCACCAATACCCAAAAATAAAATTCGAGATCATGGTGGGATCCACGCTGGCATTAGCCGATGCATTAAAAGAAAATCGTATTGATTTTGCGTTATGCTCACTTCCTCACGAAGATTCCTTTGTCTATGAAGAACTTTTACAAGAAGAAATCTGCTGCATCACTTCGATCACGAACCCATTGATCATTAAGGAATTAGCCGACCTTACAGGAATCCATCTATACAGTTCCGGCGGTGACTGTCCTGCACTTAGAAATATCGAGGGCTACCTTGACCAGTGTGTACCTTCGCTCCAATGGGAATATGTCAGCAGCAGCACGACGATTCCTTATTTGATTGAACAAACAGGCTTCTGCGGTCTAGTCCCGCGTTCGATCATTGATCAAACATGCGCTCAAGTAAAAATTTTATCACTGCCTTTACCGAATCTCCGCATGACGATTGGCTTACTGTCAAAGCAACCATTGACACTTTTCCCGAATATTACAAAAAAGTTTGTCTTTGAGTTAAAAATGCGCTTACTGTCATTGTTATAAAACCAGTTTGATCAAGATCGATTTTTATGCAGTTATTCTTCAAAAAAAAATGATAGTATTTATTCTAGCAGCAAAGAAGCAGCGTGAAAACAAATAGCCGCACAACCTCTTTCTGTTCTACAGACGTTGTGCAGCATAGCTTTTCATTTCGCTTATTATTATTCAATCAGATGATTACCTCTTGTTTCGCCACTCACTTTTTGTTATCATTTTACTTTTTTTATGCAAACTGGTACGATTATTCATGCTATCCGCAGGAGATAAAAAAGCCACTGTTGTTCTTTACATTTCAGAATTTTTTACCGATTATAAAAAATAGAAACGTTCTTTCATCCTTTCCAATGTATACTCTACTTTGGAAAAGAACAATCACCAAAAAAGGCTGGACTTGAAAACCGTTCGATCATGTTTTTAGTAGCAGGCAGTTATTGCTCAAGGAGCCTATTTTTGCAATTGTCAGAAAAAATAGACGATGAGAAAAGGAGGAAAAACTATGTTTATCATTGAAGCGATCTTCAGCTTTCTAAGAGACACATTAGGTGTGATCCTGGCCATTCTCTTAGGGACGCTTTGTTTGTCGATGGTGATCAATCTGATCGTTATCGTTGTAAAAAACACCTATTCAAAATTTAAAAAGAATTATTAACGAATCGCTGTCTTCTAATAGATAGCTTTTTTAGATAGTTTTTTCAACCTCTCAGGTCTCTTTTTTGCCTTTATAGTATCTTTTTTCAAACTCAATCCAAGATTTGCTGAATTCATGGTTGGAAAAGGCACTTTTTAAGCCTGAGCGCTGCTTAAAGCGAAAGACCTCTTCGCGGTCCATCCCCAATTCCTTGGCAATTCGTTCATCCGACCACTCGTTAGCGACCAACTGCTGCACGATGTTTCCCATCTTCTCGATGCCATGGGTACCACGTGCTCGATTGTGGCGAATCGTTGAAGCGATGCGATTCTCAAAAGGCTTATCGATCACTGTGACCGGAACGCTTGGCAATTCTAAGCGATCTTTTGCTACGACATACCGATGAAACCCATCGATCAAAATATACTTGTCCTGCTCCTTATCGTGGTAACAAACCAGTGGCTGCGTAAAGCCATCTTCCCGAATCGACAGTTCCAGCAAATCCATCTCTGGAGCAGCCACGGTGTTGGGATTATACGTATTCGCGTGAATCTTGCTGACTGGGATCAGCTTCGCCGCTAACACTGGAAAATCGATATCGCTCATGAGGTACTACACTCCTTTTTAGAAATGAATAATTTTTTGTTTGTCGATAGACCGCAAACCCTTTTGACTCCAAAAGTGCAATTTCACTAGGCTGGTTACTAGAAGCGAGAATCTCTGCTTCTGGGTAGTTGCGGCTGATATCCACCAACATTTTCCGTAAAAGAAACTTTTTAAATTGAGCAGTTGGATCTTTTTCATAAAATTCCCCTAGCTCCACTTTATTGACGCCTTTTTCATAATAAGAAAAAGCGGTCACCCGTTTTTCGTCATCAAGAATCACATACCAGTAGCAGTTCTCATCATTGACTAAGTACGGAAATTGCTGCTGATACACCCGTTCCGCAAAAAATGCCCCCATCAATTGATAGAATTGGCTTTTCTTATACGGTGGAAAAAATAAAACCAATCGTTCGTTCACAAAACCCTTCCTCTCTAGGGACACATTCGTCCATCGTTAGGTGATTTTTTTCGTTAAATACTCATATTTGGCATTCAATTTTTTTAACTGATACTTGGGTAAATGCTCGATTCCCAACGCCGCCCCAAAATCGACCGCCAACTCATACAATTCCGTCTCATCTTTTTTCGTCAGACTGTATTGTCGCGTGCTCAAAGAAAAATCATTTTTTTCTAACGCACGAGCGATCCCTTTCCAGTCATGCCAGAGTACTTCGTTTTTCAGCCACTCCTTACGTTTGGTCACATCGGGAATGTCTTCCACTTCGATCCCGTGCTTTTCTCGATAATGATCAATCAAGATTGTGATTTTGCGGTAATAATGGTCCTGTAATTTCTTTGAATAAAGTCCAATTGATTCCAGTAAAAAGACCGCATACTCTTGCCAAGTCATATGACTTGGCTTTCTCGTATTGTAATGCGCCAATAATCCCGTCTGGGCATACAATCGACCAAAATTGGCTCCTGACACGCGGTTGACGACGCGTTCCCACGTTTCCGGTTCCACCAGAGCATATTGGTATAAGCCTTTTCGTTGTTGCATACCATAAGGCTGACAGATTCGCATTTGATGAATCGGAACGCCATGATCATATAATTTTTCATAAAAGCCATTGATCGGCCAGTCAAAATGGGCATAGGCGCCCCAGACATCTTCTGTCTTCCAATCATAGATGGGGTAAAAATTGACGACCATGGAATCTGCTACTTGCCGTTTGATCCAGCATTGCTTCCGAAAGTTATACTTTGGCGAAGTTATCGACCGATATCGGTATAGACTTTCCTGTGTTCTGATGCCAACGCCACAAGCAACGGGTTCACACTGATGATAGTTTGCGTACCAGTGAGCAAAGTTTCGTAAGAACTTATCTGGATTCATATTTGCACTCTGATAGATTTCCATCAATGATTCATCTAAATCAGCAAGTGAAATTGCATCTTTTGGCATCATCTGTACCCACTTCTCACGTTCTTGTTCATCCCACATCAGCCATTGTGGCTGAAATACGCTAGTGTTGTTGTCCTCGTAAAAGGGCAAACAGAAGTGAAAGGTTTGATTGATAGTTGGTAACGCTTTGATTTTTTCCATGAACGTTCTCGTAGCATCATAATTTGCCTCGATATCTAAAATCAGCAGATCAAAAGTTTTCTTTTTTTGTCGGGCGACTTGGTCAGCCAACTGAATCATGGCACCGCTATCTTTTCCACCACTGAAAGAGAAATAAACATGGGGAAAGGTATCAAAAATATATTCCAGGCGCGTCATCGCCGCTTCCAGCACATTATCCTTACAATATTTCTTCATAAAAGCTCATGTCCTCATTTTATTTGTCCTTTTTTTGAATAAGTATTACATTCTAGTATAAAGTTTCACTTAGCTTCTTACAAGGACTTAAGGGAGATTTTGTATTCGATACATGCAAATAATTGTTAGCTATCATTGCAATGTGTTCCCCATTGCTCACTACTATTCCTAGTAATCAAGAAAAATAGTAGAAAAATTCCTTCTGAAACAAGTTTTATTGCTTTTCTTGATTCATTCAGCCAAAAGGGTTTGAAGGACTTTTTCAATACGCTTCACTTGTTTTTCATTGAAGTGGGACAGCCATTCTTGATCCGCAAGTAAACGCTGAATCTCTTGCTGAAGGTCTTTGTATCGACTGGCTTCCTGGATGTTTTCAGTCATTTTCAAGAAATTACTAATTTTTTCTCCTTTAGGCAGCAGTACATACTCTTGCTTGATCCCTTCAAACTTGTCTTCATGATCAATCACCAAAAGTTGAGTGATCAAATCATGAGCGATCCACCGATGATAGGAGTTTTTATGGGTATGCAATGCCCAGATCCGTTCCCATTCATCATAAATCAGCTCAGGGTTTTTAACGGCTACTTCTTTAATGATCAAATAACTATTAAAATACTCATTGATATGATTTTGACCATCAACGATATTCTCCACTAGCCTCTCTCTTACCTTTCGATCATCGATCGCCGTTTGCACAAACGGTTGGGGATCAAAGGATGTTGTCTGGAAATGACCTGCGATTTCTGGGTAGTCCATGCTTTCACCTTCTTTAAAAATTATAAGATTATTTTACAGGTTTGAACCTCTAAGTTTATTTTAACAGAATCTATGTGCGAAAAAAGTGGCTTTTATATTCCCCTTCTTTTATCAATCATCCATTCTGATAATGTAGGTAGACTAACGCCACTTTGAATATCATACTTTTTGGAAAACCCAATTTAAAATTGAAAACAGCTGGAAAGAATCCTTTCGATCCTTTATCCACTAACACTGCTATCTATTGATTTCTTCCGTTCGTCTATTGAGCGCTAGGAAAAGTGCAAGCTTCCTTTTATATCCTTTTCTGAAAGGAGCCCTTCACAAGAGAACCTGCTGGCAACTACTTTCTCGTTAAATTCCCAATGTCACTGACACAAAAAAGGAAGTCCCGCGTTCGGGACTTCCTAACGTTCTTTTCTCTTCAAATACTATTTCACGCATAGCTGCGAGATGCTGGATCACGCGTCCTTTCTCCGAATACCTCGGTCGGTAGGCATTTTGATCCATTGTTCTGGTGGACGCTTTCTGATTTTTTTTGGTGCAAACATCAGTTGAATAGTTCTTTTGACAAAGTTATTTCGGTATACGTTTTCCATAACTTCCACGCCCTTTTCAATTGATTTAGGAAGCGGTGACGTCGATCCTTCTTCCTATTTTTATTATAAGCCCCAATCCGGTACAAAACAAACAATTCAGCTGCTGTTTTCTCCCATTCGTTTAGATGAAATCTGTGGTTGCTGCTAAAAAAAGAGGCACATATTCTTGAATAAAGTTCAATAAGCCACCGCATATTTATTGAAAAAAATAATGAAAAATTGCAGAAAAAGATCGAAACTACTCGAGACAAACGCCAAAGGGCTGTGTTTTTGAATGAAAAATCGTTTCACTTTACTTTTTCTTAAATTTTAATTATTATTCTTTTGAAATAAGAATAATGAAGGAGATAAAAACATGGAAAAATACCAAGTGTTCCCTGGTCAAAACTATCAGGCAAATGTTATTGGCTTTACCGGTTTACAAGAAGTTAGTGTGATTCATGTTTACGAGAATACTGCAACTGTTCTAATCAAAGAAACAGCTGAAACAGGTGTTGCTAAGCTATGTAATTTTCTAGTTGGTGCCACACAATTAGTTAGTTGATCCTCTTTTATTAACCAAAACATGAGGAGCCATTTGCCATCCAACATGTTGTAGGAAAACGATTTGAAAGTAGTCCTTTGTGAGCTTGCTCTTTTCCTATTCATCAATTACAGCAGTATTTTTATTTATCTACTCAATATCTCTCTACTTTATATATAAATAGTGTTAGAATGAACAAAAGGAAACGTATCAGGCTTCCCCCAAGAGAATCTTCCCCAAGTACTCTTGTCTGATACGTTTCCTATTTTTGTGGCGAAAAAGCCACAGACCAATGGTAGCCCTTTACTCTGTGAAAAGCAAGCATTCAAAATTGATTTTTTCTTTATTTTTTTATTTTATCTCCTCAAATTCCCTTTAAAAATCAGGCAAAAACACACCTCTCGTAATAAGGTGTGTTCTTTTTTTGACAATGATTATTCACGAATAATAAGTTCATAAGGCAGAATGATCTGTTCTTGTTTTCTTTCTTGAAACAAGCGAAAGGCTTCTTTGCCGCACTGATTCAGATGAAACTCAACGGAAGAAAAATGCAGCATTTGACTGATAAGCAGGTTTTCTTGTCCAATCACGATGGGTGCTGTCCCGTGGGAGTATTGATTCAAAATCATTGCTGCGATTTCGTCTCCATTTGTGATCACCCCATCGATTCCTCGTTCTTTAAAAAAGGCTGCTGCGGAAATCCCGTCTTGTGCTTTGATACAATCCCAATAAATATCGGCTTCCGAAAAAGCAGGAAACAGCTCCTTGGCTTTTGCGATGGTATTGACTGAATTGCAGCTAAGACGTTTGCTGCGCCCGAGCGTCAGTCCCAAACGTTTTACGCCTTGTTCTTTTAAATAATTGATACTAGCTGTCACAGAGCCGACCAAGTCGATCGCAACGAAAGGAACAGCAGTACCGGTCGAATTTTCACAAAAAACGATCGGTCCTTTTTCCATGTAGGGATAAAACGTCTCGATATGATTTGCGCGGGTAATGACGATCAATCCGTCAAACCCTTTTGCAGCGAATTCTTCTAGATATTCTAGTTCCAATTTCCGATCAAAATTGGTCGGCAATAACGTCACTTTGTATTTTTTAGCAAAGGCTTCTTCCATAATGCCATTTAGAATCCCATCAAAAAAGGCGTGATTGACAAACGGCACGATGACCCCAATATTATAGGTTTTCCCCGAGCTAAGCTTTTGGGCGATCTTATTCGGTTTGTAATCCAGTTCTTCCATCACCGCCAAAATCGCTGCTCGCTTTTGCTCATCGACATAAGGATGGCCATTGATCACACGAGAGACTGTCGTGATCGAAAAACCAGTGATTTTTGCTATATCGCGTATCGTTGCCATTTCCTTCATTCCTATCTGTTTGTTTTACGATTGACCTAAGTCTACCATAGAAAATTTACTGATTCACTTTCGACAAATTTTCTGAAAAGGTCCCTTGGTTGATTGTACGGTATGAAACGAGTTTCATAGCAAGACTTAGACTCCTTGAAAATAAAAGAAATTTATTTATAAACAAAAACTGATTGCTTAGCAAGCTACAAGCGCTACTTAAGCAATCAGTTTTTCTACTGTTTACTGAATCATTTCTTTTGATAAGCTTTTACGTTTCTTCGTATACCTTCGCATCAGTAACTCGATGCCCTTATCCGCAAAGCGTTGCATATAGGCGGAAAAATTCAACAAGGCAATCAAGAGAATGAGGTTGAGATAGCTGGTATTGCCTAGGTTAAAGAGGTCACGACCGACGATCAAGGCAGCAAAGTACAAGATCTGGGTGCTGAAAAAAATCATCGTTCGATAGCTGTTGATAGCTGGATAGACTTTTTTCTGGATCAAGCGATAGTTCCAAGCGGTAAAAATAATACTCATGATCGATAGAGCTTTGCTGCTACTGTTGAACCAATAGCCAAAGTTGATGATCAGCAGAGTTCCTACCGTAATCGTCAAGGCTGTTGGAAAAGCATTTTTGAAAATCGTTGTCATAAATTCCCCTTTGATCCGATTGAAGTCTGGTTCAAAGTTTAAAAAGAAGGTCGGAATGCCGACAAAGCAGGCATTGATGATCGTTAATTGGATCGGCTCAAAAGGATATGTCGTTCCTGATAACAACGTCCCCATAGTGATCATGATGGAGAATAAGACTTGCACTAGCACCAATGAACCTGAGCGAGTAATGTTATTGATTACTCGGCGGCCTTCATCCATGACCGATGGCAAAGCATCGAATTGATTTTCCAAAAGCACCAAATTTGATACTTGACGCGCAGCATCGACACCGGAAGCCATCGCGATGGAACAGTCGGCTTCTTTCAGCGCCAAAACATCGTTGACGCCATCGCCAGTCATCGCGACAGTATGCCCTTGTTCTTTCAAGTAGAGTACCATTTCTTTCTTTTGTTGCGGCGTCACTCGACCAAAAATCTGATAGTTGCTGACAGCTTCTTTTAATTCGGCTGCAGTTAATTTTGATACATCGATAAACTCAGCAGCCCCTGGTAGATTGACTTTTTTCGCGATTTGACTGACTGTCACTGGATCATCGCCAGAGATGATCTTGCATTGGATTGCTTGTGAACGAAAATACTCCAAGGTCTCTTTGGCATCTTCACGGATCGTGTCTGACAGTAAATAAAATCCTAACGGTTCAATATCCGTCGGCAGTCCTGCCTCCTCATAGCCTTGCGCACTGTGCGCCAAAACGATCACCCGGTAGCCTTCTTCTGCCAGCTGTCTTTCCTGTTTTAAGACAGCTTCATGGTTGGTTCCCAGTAAAATCGACGCAGCTCCGATGAAATAAGTGCCTTGCCCTTCAAACGTGACGCAACTGAATTTGCGGTCAGATGAAAAGGGGACGACTTGCTGCATCTGGTACGTCGTTTTTTCTGAAAAAAAGGTTCGTAGCGCCATTGCCGTTGGGTTCTGATCGGGTAGCTGAGCCATTAAGTTGCCGGTGATTTCTGCCAACGGTGTTTCCGATTGTAAGGAAATCGTCTTTTCCACCGTCATCTTGCCTTCGGTGATCGTGCCGGTTTTGTCTAAGCAAAGAACATCGACCCGTGCCAAAGCATCAATGCAGTTCAATTCCTGCACCATCACTTTTTTGCGCGCCAGATAGACGGCACTGATGGTCAATGTGACACTGGTCAATAAAAACAAACCTTCGGGGAACATCCCTACAGCTGCCGCCACCGTCCGTAAGATGGCGGTGTTGAAAGCCGCATGAGAGAAATAGAACTGTTTGACAAACAAGAGGGTACATAACGGTACCAAAATCAAGCTGATCCAACGAATGATTTTATTCAAACTGCCTTGGATCAAGTATTTTTGTCGTTTGATGGTCTTGGCTTCTTTGTTGATTTTTGCGATATAGTTGTCAGCGCCTACGTGGATCACTTGGCACAACGCTTCACCAGCAGTGATAAAACTGCCAGAAAACAACTCGTCTGCCGGCTGTTTGTGGATCGTATCCATTTCACCAGTCAGCAAGGATTCATTGACTTCTAAAGATCCTTGAATGACTTTGGCATCCGTCGGCACTTGATCCCCGCTTTTCAGTCGTAACACATCATCCATTACGAGTTTGTGGATCGGCAAATTCTCCAGCTTACCATCCCGATAAACATCGGCTTTGGCAACTTTTAGCAGTGCCAGCTTATCTAGCGTTCGTTTGGAACGAACTTCTTGAAAGAGATTGATGATCACATTGCTGAAGACAACAAAGACGAACAAACCGTTTTGATAAGAACCCGTCAAACAGACGAGAAAGAATAGGACACAGTTGATTAAATTGAAAAAGGTAAAGATATTGGTAAACAGGATTTTCGGGTACGTATTCGTCGTATCCTTTTTTGTCTTATTGACTTGACCGCGCTGCACCCGCGCCTTGACTTCCCCTGACGTTAAGCCAATGGTTTGGTTGTTTTCGATGATCCTCACCCTTTCTAATCATAGTCATTTACTTTTCGTTTGCTGAATATTCAGCAAACGTGCATCGGACTAGGTAATGGTTTTGCGTTTTTTCTATAAAACCAATTGGCGGCGATTGCGTAAGTTACGCCATCATCTATCGGCTTTTTTCCGTAAAAAAACAAGTACTGTCTAAAATATAGCATACCCTTTTAAGTAATGGCGTTTCATTTTTGTCACCTTCGCGTCACTTTAGGAATTAAAATAACAGTTTATTTTGTTAACTCACCCCACTACACATCAAGCGATCACAGGCTTCATCGGTTGTTTCTTACGATGACACAAAACAAAAAAACAGCTGATCTTCACAGATCAACTGTTTAACAATTCTTTAAGTCAGCTTTTTCTAGCAGCTATTAGCAGCATCATCGGTCGGCGCATTTCGTCTTTCATTCCCGGTACTTCCAGTAATTCTTCTGGCGGCTGCGGCTCAATCACTTTTTCTAAAATGAAGCCGTTTTGCAATAAGGTCATTAAATAGGTTGTCAGGGTACGATGGTATTTGGTCACCGTTTCACCTAAAAATTGCGCTTCCCGCTTGCCTTCATAATAGTAATGATCGACTGGGAAATGCTGGATTTCCCCCTGCCTATCATACTGCCAATCTTGCGATCCTTCCGCAGTATAAACCGGATGCTCCACCGAAAATACGAGTACACCACCAGGTTTCAGACAGACCGATATGCTTTTGATCAATGTTTCGAACGTTGCCACATAGTGAAACGCCAATGAACTTAAAACAACGTCTATTGTGGCTGGAGGAAGTGTCACTTCTTCCATTGCGACACATTGATACGTTATTTTCGGATCAGGGTTCCTTTTCTTGGCCTCCTCAAGCATCCGTTGAGAAATGTCAGTTCCTAGTACTGCTGCCGCTCCATGGTCTACAGCATATTGGCAATGCCATCCATACCCACAACCTAGATCAAGCACCTGCTTCTTTTTAAAATCCGGCAACATTTGTTTTAGCGTCTGCCATTCTCCAGCTCCTTGCAGGCCTTTTTGTGAACGAGTCATTTCACTGTATTTAGTAAAAAACGTTTGGTCATCATATTTGTTTTCTTTCATCATTTGTTCCTCCCATGTAAATCGTTTTTTGCTGGTCTTGATCTACATGGGCTTAGGCAATTTTTTGGGAAATAATGCCACCACACATCAGCTTTTTCCTCCTTGCTCTGATTAACGCCATCATAGCACGATTTTCAGTCTCTCACAATTGATAGCAAGTCGCTGGCGCTTCTTTGCCATTGTTTCTCAATAAACCGTTTTTTATGTACAGCAAAAAATCACACTATGAAAAGGGTGTGATTTTCCTGTTCGATTCATTCATTTCTCTATTGATCAATGCAGTGCTTCCTTTTTCCATTTTCGGATTTTCGTTCGGAAATTGGTAAACGGTGCTACTGTATTGATATGGATCCATTTATAGACTGGCCACTGTGCTTTGGTGGTTGCCCAATCCCGTTGCCCTGCTTCAAACAATTCCTGATCGGATAAGCCCTCGATCCACTGGCAAAGGGCCGTCACTTTTTGGTCTAAGAGCTCTTGCTGCTGTGCTAAGGTCAAACTGCCATATGTCTGATAAAAGGATTGATACAATCCGCCAAGGTTGTTCCATTTATACCCTTCAGCAGGTGTGTGAACGCTCATCCCTTGTTGTTCCTGTGCTTCCCATGACAATAACAAACTGACCCAGCCGATTTGGTAAGACAAGTTTTCTGAAGGCGTCTTATCGACCCCAGCTGTTCGCTGATTTCGTAACGCTTCGGGAATTTCAACAAATTCTTGGCGAAATTTTTGGTAACGTTCTGTGATCTCTTGGATCAAGTCTGCTTTGCTTTCGTACTGTCTCATTGACTGTCCTCCTATTCAGGAAAATGGTTACTCTTTGTCGCTTTCTTCAATGGCGATAAAAATCGTTACTTCGCCGTCTGGCGCATACTGTTCGAAATCAAAGGAATACCTGCGCTGCAACTGCTGGTTTTCTTCCTCTGACCAGACTTGACGCCAAGTTGTCAGAATGCCCTGCGCATCGCGCCGATCGACCGGATACTTTTTCCAAGTATATTTTTCTGTATCAAAGTCTGCTTGCTCCGTTTGTTCGAAACAAAGCGAAACGGCATAGTCTCCTTGATAGTTTGACTCATACTCGTGGTAAACGCAAGCGATGACCGTTCCTTTTTCTGCGGCTTTCTTGACCGCCTCGCTGTTTTTCTCCCATAAGCCAGTGATTTTTGCTTGAATCGCTGGATCAGTAAAATTATTGGTTCTTTCCGTTGCCATTATCGAAAATTTCATTGGAGTTCCTCCTTCTTTGTCTTTATGATACGATAGAAACCTAGACACCTTCTGTCAGTGTTTTATCATCTTTTTATAAAAGGAGTAACCCCAGTGAGCACGACACGCCTGTTCGGCCTTATCTACCACCTGTTGAATCATGAAAAAGCAACCACTTCTGAATTAGCCAAACAATTTGAAGTCTCGACTCGCACCATCACCAGAGATATCAATACCCTAAGCAGTATTGGCGTACCCATCTATACCGAAACGGGTCGAAATGGCGGCGTCTATTTGTTAAGCAGTTTTGTGTTGGATAAAGTGTTATTATCAGAGGAAGAACGGAAAAACCTGCTTTTGGCGTTGAAAGGGATTCGCCAGCTGACGCCACAGATCAGCGGAGAATCATTGGCAAAACTGCAATCCTTATTCCAGCAAAACGATGCAGACTGGCTAGAAGTTGATTTTTCCACTTGGCATCGGCGAGAAAACGGCAACGACATGTTTGATTTATTAAAAAAGAGTATTTTAACGAACCACGTGATCACCTTTGACTATATCAGTAAACAGGGACCGCAAAAACGCGTCTGTCAGCCTTACAAACTGCTTTTTCGTTCGCAAGCATGGTATCTGCAAGCCTTCGACCAGCAAAAGAATGCCTTTCGGACATTTAAAATCAGCCGTATGAGTCAGGTCCACGTCACTGAACAGCATTTTTTTCCGGTCACTGCGCCTAATTCTGCCATTGAATTGACTGTTGACACCTATCCCGCTCGTCTATTCTTTCAAGCCGACGTTCTTTATCGGGTATATGATGAGTTCGATCATCAGGATATTACTTTGACGGAGGAAGGCACTGCTGTGGTTACCGTTGATTTACCCGAGGAAAGCTGGGTGGTGCCCTATTTGTTCTCTTTTGGAAAAAGCCTACGCATTTTAAGTCCCCCTCGACTAAAGAAGCGTTACCAAGAAGAAGTTGCTGCGATTTATGCCAATTTGACTGAGAACGAGGGTGCGAACTGATTTTTCAAGAAATGGATCCCTATTGAAAGGAGTGTTTGATTTGAAAGAAGTGATCGTAGACTATGGCGGGGTTTCGCTAGCCCGCCTTTGCCAGCAGTTGGAAGAACAGCAGATTCACTTAAACGCGTATGCCAACCAGCTCTTGCGCCATCCCCACCTCTCCCTCAGTGCCGATAAACAGCGTACTACTTGTGTGATTGTTTCCCTTAAAGAACTGGGACTCACACAAGGTGGCTCGTTGACGGAGATTTTTGCAGCTGCACCTTCTTATGGACTGACCGATTGTACATTGGAAATGGCCTTACACTTTCGCCTCAGTTATCATCAACTGGCAAATAGCACCGGACTGAAATCCCAAGGAAAAGTGCCAGCTGCCGCAATCACGATCGCTTCTGTGCCTTTGGAAAAAACCGACGATTTCCCCAAAGGATTCTACGTTCGCCGCATCGATGGTTGTGACTGGTTGCGAGGCTATACTTGCGATGCACGCTACCAGTTTGCACCGGATGACCTGTTTTTGTTTCAACGACGAGACCCGCTGTCAGAGACCTTCAACTGAAGGGGGAACAAATAGTTACCAATCAAGCGTCCCCATTTCCCCTTACTGCAATCATTCTGCAAGATAGGGAGAATCCAAAAGGACGAAAGGAGAAATAGATGAACTTAATACCAATGAAAGACAGCGACTACGCTGCCTACTTAGCCAATGCTGTTTTCGAATACGCCAATGACAAAGTCCAAGCAGGCACATGGGCCAAAGACGAGGCCCTCTCCCTCGCCAAAGAAAGCTTTGCTTCTTTACTTCCTCAAGGGACTGCCACTGAAAACAATCACTTGTTTTCTTTATTTGCAGCTGATTTTAGTGAACCGATCGGGGTGATTTGGATCAACACAGCTGCCCAGAAAGCCTTCATCTATGACTTTATCATCGAGGAAGACCAGCGAGGAAAAGGCTATGGAACCAAAGCGTTACAAGCTTTGGAAAAGTGGGCGATCCAGCAAGGCATCACTGAGATCGGCTTGCACGTTTTTGCCCATAATCAATCTGCGTATCAGCTATACAAAAAAATGGGCTATTTGGAAACAGATATTACGATGGTTCGACGTTTCGCTGAATGAGTAGTGTTGAATAGGCCCGATCATTAGAACAAAAAAATTGATTGATCAGTGCCGGAGCCAAACAAAAAGAAACGACAGAAAATCGTCGTTTCTTTTTTCTATTTACAGAAAACCACTCTTTCAGATAGGGAATGGTTTTTTCAGTAGCATCGCCATTGTCGAGCCTTCTTCGCTATAAGGACTGCCTTTGACATCACCGAATATCTCACAAATATCAAAACCGGCAACCCTAGCTTCTTTTATCAATGCATCTTTTGTAAAATAGGTCGTCCATAAATAATAATTTATGACCTCATCTTCTGCTAAAATCGTTGTTTGCTCCAGCAAGACGTGATCAGGATATTTCCATCGTTGATTCAGCACAAGATGGGGCTCCCCCCGCCAAAACCCTTCTGATTCGTGACTTTCCCAGGTCTGCTCTTCATTAAGCGTTAAAAACTGTGCAATCGTAAATACATCGAACAAAAATTTGCCACCCGGTTTTAGATGCGCCAGCACATTTTTTAGCAGTAGTTTGCGTTCCTCTGGATTTAAGGCACCATAGTCGCAATAAATCAAGGTAATAAAATCAAATTGCTGAGGCAATGCCATCTCCAAATAGTTATCAAATAGATAGGTAATATTTAGTTCCCGCTTATTCGCAGAATCTCTCGCATAGGCAAGGGATCTTCTGGAGTAATCAACGCCTGTCACTTCATAGCCCAGCGCTGCAAATTTTTCCGCGTAGATCCCTGGTCCGCAGCCGATATCAAGAAGTTGCGTCTGTTTTTCTGGCGGAACAAGGCGACTGATCCATCGAAAGGATTCGTTGATAAAGTCAACCTTTCTACTAGCTCCCTCAAAATCAGGATCCAAATGAGCCTTTAACATTTGCTTGGAAATATACGCATCGTCCCAAAACGCCTCTGCCATTTTTTTATAGAGCGGTGGCCGCTCGATTGCCTTTCTCAATTCTTGGTACATCTTATTTTCCCCTTTCAAAATAATTGAAAAACAAAAAAGACCGCAGATTTCACTCTGCGGTCAACCTTCAAACGATGAAGATCAAAAAGCGAAGAGTAAAATAAAATCAATGATAGGCACTTCAAATAAAACTGCATGCAGTCAATTTTTTGCCTATGAAATTGATTTTATTTACTCTTTTCCAGTCCTACCCCTGTTAACGAAGGAATAACAGCAGATAGGCCGGAGCCATCACCTTTTTCTCTTGTTTTTCTGCTTTTAGTTTAGAAGGCGCTAGTCGATTTGTCAATGGGAATTGACTGTAGACACTCGATTAAAAGATGGTCTTGCCGAAATTCACGCCTTACGGAGTAGAAATTTTGCAAGAACGCTGATTTTTTGCTTCCCTTCACCTGCTGATTTTTTCAACAGGAAGCTGGATCTCAGTCAGCCATTCCTCTTCACTTTCTTTATTCCAAATACCATCAATATAGCTTTCACGAAAAGGCCCTGTGATTCGATAGCCGTTATTTTCAGCAAACTGGATCACCGCAGCATAGGCTTTCGGAAACTCAGTGTAGGCTCCTTTATGGACCGTGCAAACTGCCTCTGGTACTTCTTCTATCTGCTTGAAGGTCAAATTCCCTTGATTATCTTTCATTTCTGTGACCGCTTCGCAAACTTCCACATCAATGTTTTCTTCTTTGTACTCATTGTCATGATAGATAGTAAAGCAATATTCGGGCAATGCGCAGACGCAACCAGCTGTTTCCATCTGCAGCCCCATTTCTGGGATGATAGAAAACAACCGATCGAAGCTTGGCACGACCATTCTCATTGAAGCGACGATAACCGCTGGCAAACGTTTAACGATCATTTGGTAATTGGCTTCTTCCTGTTGCAAATACCCTTCGATCTGCGTGAGCATCGCCATCCGTTCCGTGATCTCTCTCATCAGTTGCTGTCTCTTGCGATGCAGTATTCGCCTTTCGCTTTCTCCTGCTTGCACTTGTTTGATTTCATCGATGTTATACCCCATTCTGCGTAAAGCTAATAACCGATGCAATGGTGCCAACTGACTAGAGATATAATAGCGATACCCATTATCTGGATCGATAAAATGGGGCTTAAGCAGCCCCACCTCATCATAATAACGCAGTGTTTTTATCGTCACTTGATTCATTTTAGAAAACATGCCGATTCGATACAGCTTATCTGGTGTTTTTTCACATTCTTGTGTCATAACTCTTTCCTCCGTTTCCTGTTATTCCCAACGGAAAAGCTTAACTGCCAAACCAAATCCCACGATCGTCACCACTGTCAATAGAAAAAGAATGAATCGAGGGTCACCGATTGGTTGATCGAGACTCACACTCTTTAACAATTTAACACCTTGTGTCAATGGCAGAACACTAGCGACTTTTTGCACACCTTCTGGAAATAGCTCAAAGGGAATCACTGCCCCAGAAAGAAACAACATCGGAAAATAAACCACTGTGCAAACGAGATTGGCAATCTTGATATTTTTACACAAACTAGCAATCAATAGTCCTAGGCTATACATGGCAATCATAACGAAAAAATAGCTAGCTATCAATCCTATCCAGCTGCCTTTCATTTGATAGTCGAGAAATACCACCGACACGAATGCGACACCTATCGCTGAGAGTAGTGCAGTCGCTGCAGCTACTACCACTTGAGCTGCAATCAGATGAACTGGAGAAGCTGGGGTAACAAAAAAGTGTTTCAAAATCTTTTTGTCTCGATAATCACAGATAGTTAACGGAATCCCCATAAAGGCTGTTGCGCAAATCCCCACCACCAGCAGCGAAGCAAAACTGCCCTCTTGAAATGTATAAGAAGCAGCACCAATCACTTTCTCTCCACCGATCATATTCGTCAAAAGCAGGACGACCAGCGGCATGCCAATACCAAAGACGATCCCATCAATTCCTCGTAACGCTATCTTTCCTTCAATTTTTGCTAGTCTCATTACTTTGCTCATTCTATCTCCTCCCTACAAACCAAAGATATGCCTCTTCGAGTTTTTGCTGACCGCTTCGTTTTAACAGCTCCTTCGTACTGCCTTCAACTACCTTGCGCCCATGAGCGATGATGCATAGCCGATCACAAAGAATCTCCGCCTCCTCCATATAGTGGGTCGTCAATAGAATCGTCATTTGCGCTTCTTTTAGTTTGAGGAGCGTTTGCCAGACACTTCTCCGTGCTTTTGTATCCAGTCCCGTTGTTAATTCATCCAAAAAAATCACCTCGGGATTCGGGATCAAGGCGAGTACAATTGAAAGCTTTTGTTTTTCCCCACCAGAAAGTTTGTCGATGAATTGCGATTCGAATGGTTCCAGCTGAAACAAACGCAAAAGCTCTTGATAGTCTTGAGGCTGTCGATACAAGAGCGTCATCTCTTTGCACAATTCTCCGACGCGTATATTGTTCTGATAACTTGAAGATTGAAGCTGAACCCCCACTTTTTCAAATACCTCACGCCGCTTTTTTTGAGGATCTGATCCGAGAATTTTGACAGAACCTTCCTCTGGTGTTTTGATACCTAAAATTGTTTCAATCGTTGTTGTTTTTCCTGCTCCATTTGGTCCTAATAAGCCGAACACCTCGCCTTTTTTTACGGTGAAGGTAAGTTGATCAATAATTTTCCGACCGTTGATTTTCTTAGATAGCTCGGCAACCTCAATCATTTTTTCCACAGCAATCGCCCCTTTCTACTAAAGCATACTGTCTCCTCTTGAGGGAGAGTCAATAGCCTACTTGCCTTTTTTCATGACGAACAACCCCATACTCATTGGTTAGCTAAAAGCGGCTTTTTCTTTTTGTTCGATAGAGCTACACTATTTAAATCACAATTAACTATTTTTAATTTCTAAGCTTGTTTTTTTCTTCTATCTCCACTATATTTGTGGGTAACCCTATTTATTTCTATGTAGAGAGGATGTTTCCCATGAATTATCCCTTATTAAATGAACAAATGCCTCAGACCATCATTCGTGTTTGGCGGTTGCGAAGGATTACGTCACTGATTATTTTCAGCCTGATTTTCGCTGCTTCTTTTTGGTTTCTAGCCACGCAAAACTGGCTGCATTTCTGGGTGATCACCCTTTGGTCAAGCTTATTGGCGCTGACTTTGATCAGCCATCTGCTTTCTTTTGTGCTGATGAGCTACCGTTACACATTCCATCGCTACGAGATCCAAGAAAATGATATCGCCATTCAACACGGCTATCTATTCCGCAGCACCACGTATATTCCGATCCGCCGAATCCAGCATATCGAAACAGACCAAGGGATCTTTTTGCGAAAATACTCCTTAGTCTCCTTACAGATCCATACGGCTGCCACCAACCACACCATTGAAGGCCTACCAGTGGCGCAAGCCGAACGCTTGCGAGAAACCATTATGACTTTAGTCGAGGTGGTCAAAGATGATCTATGAAAAACAACGACTGCCGTTGCTGTGTATCGGTCTTTATTGGTTCAAAAATTGCAAAAATTTTCTGGTACTAGCGTTTCTGCTTGTATTCAAATTATTCAACGACGCCCCTTCTTTGCCAATGATTCTGGGCGGCATTCTGCTATTTTTACTGGTCTGTTTGATTTTTGCGGTACTGTCATACACCCGCTTTACCTTTCAAATCGATCAAACGAGTGTGCTAGTCAACAAAGGACTCTTTATCCAAAAACAAACGATTTTGCCGTTTGAACGCATCCAAACCATTCAAGAGAATCATTACTTTTATTTACGTCCGTTTAAACTAGCTGAAGTGAAATTGGAAAGCGCCGCAAGTTCGAGTGGCGAAGCCGAAATTCTTTTCCCAGCGTTGCCGCTGGTTCTCATTGCCTCCATCGAAGCGTCAAAAAAAGCAGCTGCGACACCACAAGAGCCGACTGCCCAAGCAGCTAGTGGAGAAGAACCAACCAATAATTACGCTACTGTTTTTTCGGGTGAGGAAACAGCAAATCCGCCGTTAGAAACATTCACTTTGAAATTCAAGGAGATTTTCTTGTTTTCTATCACTGATTTTTCTGTTTTCACCTTGGTTCTAGTCATCGGCTACAACGTGATCGACAACATTCCCAATCTCTTTGCCTATGCATCGGATTTGCAGCAACTCGGCCTTTTATTTGGTGCTGCGCTTTTGCTGGGGCTGTTAATTTTGTTTTTCTTTCTTGCGATTGCTAGAAATATTTTCCGCTATTATGGCTTTACGGTGGAAACGAACCAACAACAGCTGCTGATCACGCAAGGCTTGTTTTCTAAACGACACCAAACGATACCCCTCGCTAGGATCCAAGGGCTAAGTGTCGAACAAAATCTTTATCGCCGAATCTTTCATCTAAGCTCCGTCAAGTTACTGCTGGCTGCTGGCAGTTCTTCAGAAAGCGATGATACGGTCTATCTGTTCCCCATTTTGAAAGAGGCGCAGCTGACCGAAACATTGGCCCGCTTTTTACCTGAATGGTCGTTTCAACAAACCGCTCTAGTGAAAAATCCGCGACCCAACTTTTGGTACTTTTGCCGTTGGCCACTGCTTATCGGGCTGCTTGTTGTAGGAATCTCCGCCTTCTTTTTCTGGTGGTTAGCGCTGATTTTCTTCGTGTTCTTTGGCTCCTTCGTGTTATCAAGCATCTGGCGGGGCAAAATACAAGGGTATCAATTTTTAGATAACCATGTATTGTTGTGTCAAACGATTCGCGGCTTAACAAAGGTGACCGCTTATCTGAAGAAAAATAAAATCCAAGATTTCACCGTCACCACGACGTATTGGCAGCACAAAAAAGGTCTGGGCAAGTCACAGTTGACCATCAAAACCGAAGATACCTTCACCGAAAGTAAGCTTTTCTACTTCCCATTAACCGAAGCAGAAAAGTTACGGCGCTGGTTTTTGTCGTAGTTCATAAAAAAACGTCAAACAGCAGAACTGACGCGTTGTTTGACGTTTTTTGCAAGTCCTGAAATAAATGAGAAGGAAGCACCAACCATTGATTCGTTGATGCTTCCTTTTTCTATTCCCTGACCTTCCCCTCAACTATTTGCTGCTTGATTGAAGCAGCATCTAAGCCATATTCTTTTTGCAGGAAATCGGGTGTGCCGACTTGGCCAAATCGTTCGTTGACACCAATACGTTTTAAGGGAACAGCACTGCCAGTTTCAGCAAGCACTTCGGCGACGGCACTCCCTAGTCCACCGGTGATAGAATGATTTTCGATGGTGATGACTTGCCGTTTTCCCTGAACTTCGCGGATGATCAATTCTTTATCGATCGGTTTGATGGTGAACATGTCGATCACTTCGCAGCTGATTCCTATTTCTGCTAATTCTTCTGCCACTTGCAGTGTTTCAGAAACCAGTTGGCCACTGGCAATCAACAACAGTTCATCGCCTGGTCTTAAAACATTGCCTTTTCCTAGTTCAAAGGTCGAGCCTTTTTCATAAATCGTCGGAACCGCTTTCCGATTGCCTCGTACGTAATGAATGCCTGATAATTGGCTAAAAGTTTTTATGATCCACGCCATTTGGACTTCATCCGCTGCATCGCAGACGATCGATTGGGGAATCATTCGCATTAAAGCCACATCTTCCCATGTCGTATGGGTGCCGCCGTTGTGTCCGACTGCAAACCCCGGATCAGAACCGTAAATATTGATCGTATTGCCGCCATAGCCGCCAGAAATAAACAGCTGATCGAATACCCGGCGCGTTGCAAATGGCCCAAAAGTGTGGATAAAAGGTGTATAGCCAGTTAAACTCAAGCCAGCAGCGACGCCAACCATATTGGCTTCCGCGATCCCCATGTTGATAAAGCGTTGGGGATGTTTGTTGGCAATCGCTGTCCAGCCGCTGGCAGAGCCAAGGTCGGCATCCAACGCAACTAGCTGGTTATTTTCATCCATGAGTTCCACCAATGTGTCAACGACACATGTTCGCAGCTCTTTACCAGCAGCAGTGGTTTTGCTTAATGTAAACATGCCTTAGCGTCCTCCTTCGATTTTTATCGTCAATTCTTTGATTGCCGCTTCTGCCGCTTGATTGATTTCATCCGTGGTAAACTTCACGGAGTGATTGGCATCTAATTCTTCAAAGAAAGGAATGCCTTGTCCTTTCACGCTGTCCAAGACAATGCAAACCGCTTGGTCTTCGATCGCTTTGCAGCGCTCGATTGCCTCATCAATGGCTTGCATGTCTGCTCCTGGAACTTTTTCTGTATAAAAGCCAAATGCAGTCATCTTCTGCTGGATGTCAAAGGGATCAAGAATGTCTTTGGTTGGCCCATCTAGCTGTTTTTTATTGTCATCAATAATGACGATACAGTGATTCAGTTTGAAGTGGGCAATGTATTGGAAGGCTTCCCAGCACTGTCCTTCATTTAGTTCGCCGTCCCCGACGATCAAATAAACAAAATTGTCCTTCCCTGCCAAGCGCAGACCCGTCGCGATCCCGGCAGCCATTGAAGTCCCCTGCCCCAGTGAACCTGTGGTGGCATCAACCCCCGGCGTTTTCCAGCGATCCGGATGGGAAGGCAGTCTCGTGCCGCCCTCATTGATCGTCCATAACCACGACCGATCAAAATAGCCCGTATTTGCTAATGCGCTGTACAGTGCGGCGCCAGCATGTCCTTTTGATAAAACGAGTCGGTCACGATCCGCCCACTGTGGATCTTGTGGATTGACCCGCAGCTGTTTGCCGTACAAAACGGCTAATAATTCAACAATTGAAAAGGAACCGCCCAGATGGCCTTGCCCCATTTTCTTGATGCTGCAAAGGGTATCTAAACGAATCTTTGCCGCTAATCTTTCGAGTTCGTGGTATTCTTGTTCACTGATTGCCACTATTTATCCCTCCATCCTCTATTTATTCAGAAACAGATTTTGCCCGGCTGTTTTTCTTGAAAATCGTCAATCCGATCAAGACCGCGACTACCGCAATTATCCCTGAGAAGATGGCGATTTGACCGCCCATATTGGCTAAGTTTCCTAGGAAGATCCCTGCAACTCCATAGTCGGTATCAGAGAAAGTTGATCCTTGGAACCCAAGATCCCCCATGACTGGCATCAACAAGATCGGCATGAAGCTGATAATGATCCCATGAATAAAGGAACCAATCACGGCGCCTCGCACACCACCCGTTGCATTGCCGTAAACACCTGCTGTTGCGCCACAGAAGAAATGGGGCACGACACCTGGAATAATAACGGTTGTTCCTGTGAAGACCATGATGATCAAACTAACGATCCCACCGACAAAGCTGGTTAGAAAACCAATCAGAACAGCATTTGGCGCATAAGGAAAGACGATCGGGCAATCCAATGCAGGAATCGCATTAGGAACAAGCTTTTCGGAAATCCCTTTAAAGGCTGGTACGATTTCTGCCAAAATCAGACGGACACCAGCTAAAATCACAAAGACACCAGCGGCAAACGAACCAGCTTGCTGCAACGAATAAATGATCGAGTTCGTGCCATTGCTAAGATTTTCTGTAATAAATTCACTCCCAGCAAAAATTGCTACGATCACGTATACAATAGCCATCGTAATCGTGATACTAACAGTAGAGTCCCGCAAGAAAGACAGGCCTTTCGGAAAATTGATGTCTTCGGTAGATTTTTCCTTATTGCCGACGTATTTCCCAATCAACCCGCTCAATGCGTAGCCGAAGTTCCCCGTATGCCCCAATGCGACGGAATCATTTTTAGTAATTTCTCGAGTAAACGGTTGTGCGATCGCTGGGAAAATCGTGTTACAGATCCCTAACGCTAAGCCGCCAAATAAAACTAGATTAAAAGTATTCATTCCAGTAACGCTCAAAATCACCGCAATCATGCAAGCCATATACAACGTGGCATGCCCAGTCAAATAAATGTATTTAAAGCGAGTGATACGGGCAATCAAAATATTGAAGGCCATTCCGGCTAACATAATAAGTGCGGTATAGGTGCCGTATGTCGTCAACGCTAGCGCAACGATCGCTTCGTTATTAGGTACGACCCCTTGCATGTTAAAGGCTGCTTGGAACATCTCCCCAAATGGCGCCAGAGAGCTTTCGATCACCCCAGCCCCGGCAGTGACCACGAGAAACCCAACAAAGGTTTTGATGCCCCCTTTGACGATCGTGGCAATGTCTTTTTTCTGCAGCACATTCCCCAAAACGGCGATCAGCGCAACTAAGATCGCTGGGGTACTCGCGATATCAACAAGAATATCTAAAAATTCGTTCATGACTGTCTACTCCTTTTTATAGTAATCCTTTTTCCTGACAAACGGCTTGAACCTTTTGCTTCAATTCATCGAGATCGATAATACTGTCTAACACCACGATCTCACCTAGATGCTGCGCACTATCGGCTAAATCGCCACCAACAAAGAAAACATCCGCCATATCGGGTGCGGCACTTCCTAAATCATAATGGGACACTTCCACACCTGAGACACCCAATTCATTTAAAACAGAATTGATATTCATCTCCACCATAAAACTTGATCCTAATCCTGACCCACACACTGCTGCAAATTTCATTTTTCATCTTCTCCTTCTCTGATCACTTCAATTATTTGATCCGCAGTGGTTGCGGAAAGTAACGCAGTTAGTTTTTCATTATTCGACAAAATTTTTGTTAAACTCGCTAACGCTTTTAGATGGAGCTCATTGTCAACCGCCGCCAAACATATAAACACTTGAATGGGGTGTTGCGGATCATCATTTAAAAGCACTGGCTCTTTGACTTTTAATAACGACATCCCGATCGCATTGACCCCATCTTCTGGACGCGCATGGGGCAAAGCGATGCCTTTTCCAATATGGATAAAAGGACCGTGATCTACCACTTTATTGATCATGGCGGTTATATACTGTTCCTCAATTTTATTGGTCTTTTTTAATGGCGCAGCAGCTTCTCGAATGGCTTCTTGCCAAGTCAGCGGCACCTCAGTAAATTGGATGGTTTCTGCTGTTAATAAATCTGATAACATCGGACGTTGGTCTTCCCTTCTATTCAATTCTCGATTGATTTTTCTTTGCAAAATTTTTCTCAGCTTTTGCTTACTGATGCCTGCTTTTAAATCAACATAGGGCAAAATCACTTCTAACACATCGTCAATGGAATGCAAACCAGTTTTTGAAGGAAAGAATGCCGCTTGTACGTTTCTAAGCAGTTCATCCTTCTCAATGGGCGTCATAATCGGATTGATCACATAACATGGTCGTTTGGTTTTGATCGGGGCACTGGAAAAAATCAGATCAATCTCGTCATTGAAACGAACATTTTCATACTCTTCGATCGAACGAGCCGGAAAAAAATGGATCTGGGGAAACAGTTCCTTTAATTCTGATTCCAAAATCAAGGATGAACTGATGCCGCTTGGGCAGACAACTAATGCATTCAATTGGAAGTAATCACGTTTGGCCTTTTGTTTACTGATTTCTCCACCAAACAAAATCGTAAAATAACCGATTTCTTCATCAGGGATCGTACCGACTAGGTCTTCTAAAGAACCCAGTGCTCGTCTCGTCAGTTCAAACAACTCATTGTATTGCAGCTTGATTTCTTCAATCAGTACATTCTCCAGTGGAAAACCGTAGCGGATTCGAAAATACGCCGGGACAAGATGATAGAATGTGTTCATCAAAAGGGTGCGATAGTCCACAAACTCGATAGCTGCCAGCCGTTCCATTTCATGAATGATCTTACTGGCACATTCCAATAAAAACTCTAATGAAGTATCTTCGATATCTCCTTGCAGAATCGTTTTCAACAGGATCGTTACATAAAGTTCTTCTGTTTTCCGATCTTTGATGGCAGGAAATTCTGCTAAAAACTGCTGACTAACTTGATGGACATGCAGCGACTGTAGCAGCGATGTTTCTGTCTCCGCTAAAGAAACAGACGTTTCTGCCATCCGAAAGGATAAATAATTAAGAAAATAAAGCATTTCTTCGAAGCGGCTCGGTACGATCACCAGATTGAAGGCAGTCAATGTTGCGGACAAACGATCTCTTATTTGAATATACATCGTTTTATTCTGCTCATAGATTCCCTCAAATAAAAGCAAATTCCCATTTTTCGTATTGGATAACGCACTGACTTTTCGAAAAGCAAGAGCGCGAATCTGATATTCCTCTCCCTCTAGATAAAAGCCATATTTTCGAGAGTACAATAGTTGAATCTTGAAAGCTGCAAGTTCCTCTCTGATCCCCTTTAAATCCTTCAAAATCGTATTTTTACTGACATAGAACAGCTCTTGAAACTGGTAGACGGATAAGTCTTTCTCTGCTGAAAAAGTCAGAAGATAAATCAAGGACCGCCGCTCTTCTTCCGAAAAAAACAACGTGTTCTTCTGGACATCGAAAAGAATTTCCGCCCATTTTCGTTGAATCAGCGAAGGAATCAAAACTTCTCCCTCATGCATCGTGATTCGTTGATTCAACCGCTGTTCAGTGATTTGATTGATCTTGGCAATCTCCGCCAGAAATTCCTCATCCCTCCACTTCGTCAACTGAAGAAACGCCTCAATATTTGGTTCTGAAAACAGATACGTCAATTTGAAATGAATCATATTTGCTACCCCCACCTAAACTATAGCTTGCACAAAATGAAATCGCCATCATTTCTCGGCACAACTGAAACTCCGTTTTTTTTAAACGATGGACCGAAGAGGAGATTTCAAGGATTACCATAACATCCAATAAAGTATTCGAGAAGGTTTTATTGATAGAAGCAAATGATAAAAAATACAACATTAAAAAAAGCGAATCATTTACTGATTCGCTTAGATAATGATGCTATTTGTTGTTTTATTATTGAAACTATCAGAATCATGAAGGACAATCGTCTTTTTTCCAATATACTTTTTTAAAGTTATTTTCTAATACCTAAAAATACTTATCTTAATGAATGATGGAAAATAGGCTTCTTCTATCTACTCACTTATACTCAAAGGAATCGTTGTTCCCGTTTCTTGCGCCTCTGCGGTTTCATTTTTCACTTGCTGCTTTTCCAATATTTTGAAAAATGGCATATAAATAAAATATGAAATGAAAATCGATACAAAAGACCAAACGGCTGCTCCAATACTACCATTAGTAGCTAAATAAGGACCAATAATAGGAGGAATAGTCCATGGAACTTGAATAACAATCGGTCCTACTATACCAATATTCATTAAGATATACGTACCGATACATAGGACCATAGGCGTTGCTATAAACGGAATAAGCATTACAGGATTCATCACAATAGGCAAACCAAAAATAACCGGTTCATTGATACAAAAAATAGCTGACGGCAAAGATAATCGTCCAATCGACTTATACATCTTACTTCTGGAATGGAGCATATTTAACACTAGACCGAGTGTTGCTCCAGTTCCGCCTAAACACATAAAGACAATCCAAAATCCATCGGCAAAAACATGAGGTACTTCTGCACCACTTTGAAAAGCTGCCGTATTATCAGCAAGATAACTTAGGAAAACAGGGGTCGCAATTCCAGACAAAACATTGTCTCCGTGGATTCCACATATCCATAGCAAACAAACGAGAAGTGTGTATAACAGCATGCCTGGGAGTGTTCCCATCCCTTGCATTAAAGGTTGGAAAACAATAGTAATGATTTCATTGATATCAACCCCTAATAAAGTTCTGACGATCCATATAACGGTCAGAATAAATGCCCCTGGGATTAACGTTGCAAAAGAAGTTGCTACAGTGGGCGGCACACCTTCTGGCATTTTTATTACAATATTATGAGTGACAAACCATTTAAAAGCATGAGTGACAAATACCCCAACAATGATCGCGGTAAACATACCACTAGCACCAAAATTAGCCAAATTTATCGTCCAGTCATCGTTTAATGTTGCTAGAAGAAAGCCGATAGTTGTGAGCATCGAATTAGAAATAGCATCAACACCAAACTCTTTTCCTAAATGATAGCCTATGCCAATTGCAGATATCAGTCCAAGGATTCCGAACGTAACATTGACTGGTGCATTCAACTGCGGTCCCCAATTTGACACAAAATCCATCCATGACTGTATTGGAAAGTTACCAATGATTAGGAAGATACTTCCAACAATAGTAAAAGGAATCGTCATGGAAATCCCATTTCTTATAGCAACTAAGTGTTTACTATTGCCTATTTTCAGCAATATAGGCAATACCTTGTTCTCAATGACCTGCATCTTTTTTCCTCCTTTTAGTTCACGACTTCCTTATCAACCACCAATACAGGATCTTTGTGCAACCATAGAGAAGTAACTGGACACTCTTTTGTAATCGTACCGCATAGAAACTGTTGTATCGCAGATTTCTTTTTTGCTCCACTAGCTTGTACGATCATTGTTCCAGATTGTAATAATTGTCCTATCCCTAACGTAATTCCTTTCGTACGATCAACTTTCTCGTCTGAAAAATATTTTTTCCCAACACTTTGGGTTGATTCGTCTAAGTTCACTATATGAGCTTTATCTTCGAAGGACGAACCAGGCTCATTAAAACCTAAGTGACCATTTTCTCCAACCCCAAGCAAACTCAGTGTTAATCCTCCATTCTCCTCGATAAATTTATCAGCTTTTTTGCATTCCTCATTTAAATCATCGGCTAAAGGATCAAATGTGTGAAGTTGCTTTAGGTCAATAGGAACCCGATTGAATAAGTTTCTTTTTAAATAGGATAGACAACTGCCTTCATTTTTCGGATCGATTCCAACCCATTCATCTAGTTCAATAAACTTTGCCTGGGATAAATCTATTTCTTTGTTGATTGCTGCTTCTGCAATGATGTTAAGCGTTCCTACGGGTGTATCACCACCTGCAAAGCAATATAACCCATTTGGCTTTTCTTTTAAGACATCTAAAATGAGTTTTGCACAGATCTTACTGACTTCTTGGTAATTTGCCTCAACATAGTATTTTACTTTCATTGTCATTCTCCTTTAAAAAAATTCGGCAGATATTCTTTGTGTGCTAAAAGCATTTCATCAAGTAGTTGCTTTGCTGTCCTATCACTTGGAACTAAGGGATTGATCGTCATCGCTAATAAAGCAGTGTTATAGTCTCCCGTAACAGCTGCTTGGGCCGCTATACGTTCAAAAGACTTAATTTGTTGAACTAGTCCTTTGATAGGAATAGGTAATTCACCTGTAGTCAAAGGGATCGGTCCTTGTTTTGTAATCAAACAATTTACTTCAACCGCTGAATCACAATCGATATCACTGATGGCACCATTATTTCTTGTATTGACCGTTTGAATATCACGTTTGTCATTATAGATGGAATTAATTAAATTACATGCTGCTTCACTATAATAAGCGCCCCCACGTTCTGACAATTGAGGTGGTTTGATTGCTAGATGTTCATCTTTATAAAGTTCAAACAACTCATGCTCGATTTTCTGCACAACTTCTGCACGAGTTCCTTCTTTCTCTGCTGATCGTTTTTGCTCAGACAACATAGTAGCTGTTTGATAGTAATACCTTAAATAGCCGATGGGAATCATGCCAAGTGTTCGGAAAAAATTTGGTTCCCATTCTAAATCAGCAATGTTTTTCAGACCAACTGCATCGCCAGTATCTTGCGTCATCAATGTAAGTACTTTTTGGGTCACATCAATCCCTTTATGATAAATCTTTTTCGCAAAAACCATATGATTTAGCCCAGTAAATTCAACATATAATTCTTCTTTGGGTACTTTTAATGTTTCTGCAATGCCACGTTCTATTCCAATTGGTCCATTACACAAACCTACTACTCTACGCATATTGCTATGGCGTAAGACAGCTTCTGTCACCATGCCAGCTGGATTAGTGAAGTTGATCAGCCATGCTTCTGGGCAAAGGCGCTCCATATCTTTCACTATTTCTAAGATAACAGGAATCGTGCGTAATCCTTTAAAAAGCCCTCCTGGACCATTCGTTTCTTGTCCAATCGTGTCATATGTTAAAGGAATTCTCTCGTCTTTCGCTCGCGCTTCCAAAAGACCTACACGAAATTGCGTCGTAACGAAGTCCGCATCCTTTAATGCCGCTTCACGATCAAGAGTCATATAAATTTTCATTGGAAGGTTCGCTTTTTTTACCATACGTTTAGCAAGTTCCCCAACTATTTCTAATTTCTCTCTTCCTTGTTCAATATCCACAAGCCATAATTCTGAAATCGGTAATTCAGCATATCGTTTAATAAATCCTTCTATCAATTCTGGTGTATAACTTGATCCACCGCCAATTGTTGCAATTTTTATTCCTTTATCCATCCTGAAACACTCCTTTAACTTAACTACATGGTCAGTATAGATTATTTTTATCCCCTTAAATACCGCTTTTAAGTAAACGGTTACAAAAACAGACGATTGACACCGGTTACAATCCTGTTACAATTTGTAACAGGAGGGGATTACTATGTTGTTTCTTGACTATCAACCAGACTTAAATGAAACGGATATTGAGGTATATAAAGCAATTATTTCAGAGGTAAATGCAGTTGCTTCCATGAGTATTCGAGAATTAGCTGAGAAAAGTCATACGAGTACTGCCAGCGTATTACGCTTTTGTAAAAAATTTCGCTGTACCGGTTTTTCTGAATTTAAAATTTACCTTAGTGCGTATCTCGAATCTCTTAAAGAAGAAAAAGAGGTAAAAACACTTGATTTTGAGAGTGAACTCTTGAATTTTTTAGCACGGACACAAGACAAATTCTTTGAAGATAAATTTGATGAGGCAGTTCACTTATTGATGGAAAAAGAGCTGATTATTTTTATTGGCGTAGGCTCCTCAAATGTTGTTGCTGAATATGGTTCTCTTTATTTCTCGTCACTATTTAACATGGCGATTCGCATTGAAGATCCTAGTAATTATCCTATTAATTACCTATCCACTGAGTTAGCAAAAAAAATGTGTATCGTCGCTTTATCCGTTTCCGGCGAGACCACAGAAATCATTCAATATTTAAATCATTTGAATCTATCAGAAAGCTCAGTAATAGGAATTACCAGCAGCTCTAATTCAACACTTTCTAAATTAGCTGATATTTCAATAACCTATAATATTTCGCTAGAAAAAATTAATGAAGCTGATATTACAACCCAGATACCGGCAATGTATATTATTGAAAAGTTAGCCAAAACCGTGAGAAATAGAATGGAAACTCAATAGATTTGTATAAAAAAATTCTTGCTAATAAATTCTTCAGGTAATTCTTTCCGTCTAAACACAAGTTCACCGACCGATATTTCCACAAAAAAAAGAGACTCACATGTATCTATGTGGTCTCTTTTTGATATACAAATTTGTTCAATTTATTTGTTTCTCTTCCCTTTGGTTTGAGAAGACTTCAAAAAATCTTGTGAAGTTTCCTCTTCTCAATCATTTGCCTCTTCATTTCCTATTGTTGAGGTAACTTTTTCATCGATACGTAAAAATGGTAAGTAGATAAAAACACTCACAGCAATGATCGCAATTTGCAAGACTGATGCTCGCCAATCGCCACCAGTTGCTAAAAATCCAGATATGACGGGAGGAGTGGTCCAAGGTATCTGCACGACTACATGATTGATCAAACCAACAGCTGTCGCAAAATATGCAACTGTTAGGGAAAAAATCGGCGCCAATACAAATGGAATAATCAAACTAATATTGAAAACAATTGGTAAACCAAAAATGATTGGTTCACTGATATTAAAAAGTGCTGGAGTTACGGATAATTTTGCAAAGTCTTTGTAATCTTTACGACGACTAAAGATAAAAATAGCAATTAGCAAAGCAATAGTATTTCCTGACCCTCCCATAACAGCAAACGTATCTTTAAATGCCATGTTTATGATATGTGGAATATCTTCTCTATTCGCATAAGCAGCCATATTCTCTTGCATATTTTGAATCAAGAACGGATCGAGAAGTGAACCTGATATCACTGCTTGATGAATTCCAAACCCAAAAAAGAGATTTGCAATTGAGGTAATTAAGAGGAACCCTGGTAAACCTGTCGTTACCCTACTTAAAGGCCCAGTGATTAGAGTAGTAATCAACGAATTAACATCCATATTGAATAATTGATTGACAGCAAATGAACCAATTGCGAAGGTAGTCACGGTAATCATGATTGGAATAAGGACGTTAAAAGACTTCAACACAGCTGGAGGGATATTTCCTGACAATTGAATTTGTAACTTTTTATTATTAGATAACTTAATAAAGAGTTCCGTAGCAGCTAAGCCCACAAAAATTCCAACGAACATTCCTGACGCACCAGTATGAGTGACAGGAATAACCCCACCTACTTCCAGCGCTTCTTGACTTCCTTCTGGTGTAAACATCGTCATCATAGGGGTGAGAACAATAAACGTTGAAATAGCGACTAGAACAGCAGCAATATGATTTGTATAATTTCTGCTAACACACATATGATAAGAAACTGCCGCAACAACTAATAGTGTCGTTATATTTAGCGTTCCATTACTGATGGAAGTCCCGATCTCTTGAATCGTCGTTAATGTTGCTGGATCAATAATATTTCCCATAAATCCTGTTGGCTCTAAAATAACATAGTTGATCAATGTAACAAATCCCGCCAACATCATAAAAGGCATAAAAGTGGCGAAAGCATCCCTTAGTGTTCGAAGATGAATCTGGTTTCCTAACCTTGTGGCTATTATTCCGAACTTTTCAAAAATAGCATCTTTTTTACTCATAATTCCAATCAGTCTCCTTTTTTAGTTGTAAGCGATTGCTTATGGGATGATCATACACCAGCTCTTCCAAAAAGTAAATATCTTTATTTAAAATTATATATCTTTTTTGAAAGTCAAAAAAAGACCAACGAAATTCGTTAGTCTTCACTTCTCAACAAAAACTGCTTCAAAAATAAAATCTTTGTATAAATGTCTCGAAAGAGAATATTCAAACGGTATACCAGAAGACAATGACACCACTTTGTCTACCTCTATCATAAACTCGCCTGGTTTTACAGAAAGAATTTCCGCATCGAAATCATTTGCCACATCCCCTTTGATCCAAATATGGGAAGATTTAATCTCTAGACCAAGCTCATTTGTAATGTAGCCATATACAGAACGTTTCAAATGCTTTGGTTCTAACCCCGGTATAACAGAAAGCGGCATAAACGTTTGCTCAATAGAATAAGGCTGTTCATCAATAAAACGACTTCTAATAATATTATAGACATACTCTTTTTGATTTATTTCTAAAATTTCTGCAACTTCATTCGATGGCAACTCAATTGAGAACGTATGGATTTCAGAAGTCACATGTTCTTCCCCTACTAAATCAAAAAGACCTTCATTTGGTCCAAACACTTTCGAATTATCAATTGGTCTGCGTAGAACTTCCGTTCCAAATCCACTACGTGTTCGTAAAACTCCCTCTGATACTAGCATATCAATACCTTTCTTCACAGTGAGCTTACTTGTTTGATACTCATACGCAAGTTCATCGCCCGTAGGTAATTTTTCACCGATTTGATAGGTTCCATTGGCAATTTTTTTCTTTACCTCCGTATAAACCTCCATATATTTTGGCTGTTTCTTCATAACTTACTCCCTCATACTCATCTCTATTACTTATACTTTAACATAAAAATTGTCTTTTTACAGCTAAAACCATACCCACCATAAAAAGATATATATTTTTAATAAAAAGTATTTATTTATATCAAAAGCAATGTTACACTGTTAAAAACGAACAGGAGGAAACGATAATGTCAATACATACTCAGTTAACATTTCCAGATGACTTTTGGTGGGGATCCGCTTGGTCAGCAGAACAATCTGAAGGGCGTGGAGAAACAGGAAAAGCAGAGACCGTATGGGATCGGTGGTTTCACGAAGAACCTCATCGTTTTTATAAACGAATTGGACCTAGTATTACGACAGACCATATCCATCGTTACCACGAAGATATTCAATTGATGAAACAAACCGGGCACAATTCATTTCGGGTGTCTATCTCATGGGCACGAATGTTTCCAAATGATGGGGGTGGTAAAGCGAACGAGAAAGCGATAGCCTATTATCGAGATCTTTTTACCGAAATGAAAAATAATAATATCAAAGTTTTTGCGAATCTCTATCATTTTGACATGCCAGCAAAATTACAAGATAAAGGGGGATGGGAATCACGTGAAGTTGTTGAAGCTTATGTAAATTTTGCTGATACCTGTTTTCTAGCGTTTGGCGACTTAGTTTATCATTGGTTCACCTTTAACGAACCTTTGGGGCCAATCTTGGGCTCTTATTTAGAAGATTTTCACTATCCAAATCTCATTGATTTTAAACGTGGTGCTCAAGCAGCGTTCTTTACCATATTAGCCCATGCAAAAGCCATTCAAACTTTTAAAAAATACCAGCTATCTAGCAAAATCGGAGTAATTCTCAATTTGAGTCCGACTTTCCCAAGAAGCCAAAATTCAGCAGATAAAAAAGCAGCAGAAATTGCGGATCTTTTTTATACTCGTAGTTTCTTAGATCCCATGGTCAAAGGAGTATTTCCAGAAAAACTAGTCTCTTTGCTGGAAGAATATGACCAATTACCCGTTGATTTCAATGACACAGACCTAAAAATTATTGAAGAGAATACCGCGCAGATACTTGGTCTAAACTACTATGAACCACGCCGTGTCAAAGCAAGAACTTCTGCCGTTAATTTAGAAAGTCCATTCTTACCAGAATGGTTCTTTGAACCGCATATTATGCCTGGTCGTCGAATGAATGAATATCGTGGATGGGAAATCTATGAAAAAGGAATTTATGATTTATGTATGGACATCAAAAATAACTATGGAAATATTGAATCCTTTATCTCAGAAAACGGTATGGGTGTTGCTAATGAAGAACGGTTCATGGATGAAAATGGACAGGTGATTGATGACTATCGCATTGAATTTATCCAGGATCATCTCGCCTATTTATGGAAAGCAATTCAAGATGGCTGTAATATAAAAGGGTATCATCTATGGACATTCATTGATTGTTGGTCATGGATCAATGCATATAAAAACCGCTACGGCTTAGTTTCTTTAGATTTAGCCACACAGAAACGTACAATAAAGAAAAGTGGCTTGTTTTACAAGGAACTAAGTAAGCAAAACGGTTTTTCCTACGATCTCGAGCGATTGGTAGATTAGCATTCACGAATATGATCGATAGTGATCTGTATAGAAGAAACCTGTTGCCACAACTCCTCTCTAGCACCTTTTAAGAAGGCGACAGGGTTTTATTAGTAAAAAAATAACCGTTTCCTTGCTAAAGTCGACGGTTATTTTTTTGTTATTTTTCACTGTGGCTAGGATACGAAAGAGCAGCACGGCAATAAATATACCAGAATTTATCTGGAACTTATTAGCCGCTAGTTTCGATAATAATGCTTCCCTTTTCTTTAAACATTGCATTCGTTTTTAGATGTTCGAACACTTTTCAAAAATGACTACATCGAACACCTTATTCCAATTGAGAATAAGGTTTTGCCTATGTCGCTTATCGATTTTGTTTGAAAATATCCTTGTTAAAGTTGAAAAATCACTCTCTTCTTGCTATACTAACTATGTAAAGAGGAGTTGTTGCCACAACCCCTCTGCAGCGCCATTTAAGACGGCGACAGGTTTTTTAACTTAAAAGATAACCGTTTCCCTGTTAAAGTCGACGGTTATTTTTTTTGTCATTTTTCACTGCGGCTAGGATACCAAAGATCAGCATGGCGGTAAATGTACCAAAACTGATCATTAGCCCGATTGCTTCCGCTGTGGACAAAAAGGCTTCTCCTTTCTGAAGAGTTAGTACTTACATTCATAAGCACCACCACCTTTCAAAGATAGCCACCGTCACAAACTTTACTGCAGTCAAATGGTACCCTACTTCCATCAATAAAACTTTCAAATGCCAAGGATTTATCGTTATTTTTTTCACGGTGCATGGTCTATTTGCTTTGATTCATTCCATAGAATCGTCAAAATATACTGCTGTTCTTTCTTCAAGGCTGATCCGCTCTTTCCCGACATTCTCCAGTCCCTTTTCTCAGTCCCAATCAAGGGCCTCCATCAAGAAAAATAGTCAAAAGTCAATATCATTCTATTCACCAAAAACCACTTTTGTTATAGTAACAAAAAGGAGAATGCAGATGAGAAATGAACGAAAAATCATTCAAGATAGCACCCTTGGTGTAGAGGCTTTATTATTTAACGGCATCCAGCAGGAGTTTCCTAACCATTGGCACGAATATTATGTGATTGGCTTGATGGAAGCTGGGACGCGTCAATTCACCTGTCAAAATACCTGCTATATCGTTGAAGCAGGCGACTTGATTTTGATTCCGCCAAATGCTGCCCACCGCTGCCAGCAACTCACGGAGGAAAAGCTGGTTTACCGCAATATCCACTTAACCCCGGAGAACATGGCGGTACAAGTACAAAAAATTTTTAACACTCAATTGACGCCGCACTTTCCTGAACCGGTCATTCGCCAAGTGAAAGAAAAAGAGGAATTTCATGCAGTGCACCAGCTGTTGCTGTCGGATCGCGGCGATGAGTTTGAAAAACAAGAACGCTTTACTTGTCTCCTTCACGACCTGCTTGTTCAGTATGCGGATTTCACCCACGAACAAACAGATCCGGTTTCAAATAAAGCCGCAGCGGCAAAAGCCTATATCGATCAACATTATGCCGAAAAATTGTCCTTGAGTGAATTAAGTGACGGTCTTGGAATGAATCAGTACGTCTTGATTCGGCAATTTACCAAAGCGTATGGGCTGTCGCCGTTTCAATATTTAAGTACGGTGCGCATCAGTGCTGCCAAGAAAAGACTGGAAGCACAAGAAGCAATTGCAGAAGTCGCTTTTCTGACAGGTTTTAGTGACCAAAGTCATTTTACCCGTATCTTTAAAAGCTTGATTGGGGTCACCCCCAAAGCTTACCAAACAATTTACCAAGAAGATGGGGTGAGAACGTATGAATAACCAAGAAAAATGTGTCATGATTATCGATGAACAATTACCGATTGGCTTAGTTGCAAATACTGCAGCAATTTTAGGCGCAACCTTAGGCAAATTGTTTCCCGAAGGAATCGGAGAAGATATTTACGATTCGACGGGCAGAAAACACCTTGGCATTGTCAACTTTCCCATTCCTATCTTAAAAACGAACAAGGAACAGTTGCAGACCATTCGTGAATCGATCAGTCAGCAAGCAGATCCAGAAGTAACCATCATTGATTTTTCCGACGTTGCTCAGACCACCAATTCTTACGAGCAATACCGTCAGACGCTTGAGACGATTCCCACAGAAACACTGGCTTATTTTGGTCTTTGTTTAAAAGGCAAGAAAAAGAGTATCAATAAAGTCGCTGGTAGTTTGCCGTTGTATCGGTAAAGCGCTAGTAAGAAAACGGTCGTTTAAAACAAATTTTCTTTTTGTCGGCCGAACAGTCTTCTTGCTATATACGTTATTTATAAACAGTCTTACAAAAAAACAAACACTTTTGAGGTGTTTGTTTTTTTGTAAGAGATTTTCTAGCATACATTTTCTTGCTCTTTGATTTTGCCAAGATCAATTGAAAAAATAAACTACTCTCCTTGATAAATATTCAACCCCACTTCAGTATCTTCTACACAACTGTTCGCTGGTGCTTTAACAATCAGAAAAAGAAAGTAAAAGTCTCCCACACAAGAAGCGGCATGTGCGGTAGCAATCAAGGTAAAAAGAGATGCCGTCAACCAGCCAAATAAATATAATAGAAAGAGGCCCACAGAAATGCCAATGAATGGCGCCAATAAAATGATGGCAAATTTCCCTTTTGAATAAAAGGAATGGGGACTCGTGGCATATGCTACCCCATTTTTGAACCCAAACTTTACCTTCCCTTTAGGGTCAAAAAGCTTGAAGAAGGCACCATGAATCAATTCATGAACAATGATGAGAATAAAATACGCAACCATTAAGAGCAAAAGATCGAAAATAAACGAAGTTTCAGCATTTGACCCATGACCACCTAAGACAAAGAGTGTAAAGAACACATAGAAAAAAATAAAACTAGGGATCGCCGCGAGATTCAATCTCTTTATTGTTTTTTTATCATCCATTAAATTAATTTGTTTGAGTAATTTCATCGCTGTTCTCCTTTTCTTTTCGACATTCTTCTTAGTACTTAATTTCTATGAATTCCCTTTACCCAACCAACAAGAGCAGCAAACACAAAACCAGTGCCGTTAAAACGAAGAGGAAATTGATCGTTTCTGGCGCACCTTCGATCCTTCTCTTTAATGGCGGAGGACGAAAACTTGGATTCATGCTTTTCGTTTGGTAGTCCACGCTGCTTGATAAAAAGCTGTCGGAAGGGATCATAAACACCAAGAGAACGCCATAAATAATGGATGCAGGAATCAGGAGTGAGCATTTGGCTAAGTAGCCAATCAGTAGACTCACGATCAAAGGAATAGCTACGTATAAAGCACTTTGGTACAGTGATCGCCGAATTGGTTTCATAGGGAAGTCTCCTTAGTCAGTCTTCGTTACACACAGGAAAAAAATAATTTTATTTACTTATCAAATAAATATACCATTGCTTTCTAAGGGTGTAAACACGCAGAAAACCAATTCGATGCTGCCAAGTGCGGCTACCCAATGCTTGGTGCAAAAAAAGAAGTGGTTTCTTCCCACTTCTTAAAAAGCACTCTCCTTGCCTTTCTATCCTCGCTTAACCTCTCAAGATAATCGGAAACCGTTTAGTAAACCATTATACTTACCAGATTGCTTCCCCTCTTCCTTTTGAAAAAGCTACAACGCTGGACAAAGAAGCCTGCGAACATTGTCTCTTTATTAAAACTTCTTCTGAAAAGCATTCGTCTAAAAAAATCATACGGCCTTGTCTTTCCTTTTGGTTTCCTACAACACCCAATCTACTTGAGAAAAGACTGCAGAACCTTCTTTAGAAAAGCAAGCGTCTCAAGAAAATATGATCGTGCGGTTTCTGCCCTTCCTTTTGGCTTCGTACAATGCTTGATCCGCTTGATAAAAGATTTCTGAAATGTCTAACGTAGGACCTGCTTCTGAAATCCCTGCTGAAAAGTAAAGGGTCAGTTGTGTTCCCTCTAGTTTCAACTGTTCATTACTTAAGAACAAATGAAATTCTTCAATAATTTTTTTCACTGACACGGAAGTATTCTCTTTAAATAGGACTAAAAATTCTTCGCCACCATACCGATAGACTTCGATTAAATGGGAAGGACTTTTTTGATAGAGAAATGTCGTCAGTTTATCCGAAAAGAAGGTTAAGGCTTGATTGCCGATTTGATGTCCATGGTGATCATTGATCTGCTTAAAATGATCTAAATCCATCATCACCACGACCAGCTGATCCTTCTCGTTTATCACCAATTTTGAAATATCTTCGTTCAAACTACGGAAATTTTTTACCTTCGTCAACTCATCATAATTGCGCTCAATGATCTTCGTATTGATTTTTTCGAGAAAGTTTTTTTGATTCTGCAGATAATACTTCCATAAAGAAACGATTGCCACTGATCCAATCCCTAAAGTGACAGCATCCCAAAGACCAACTTCACGGCGATGAAAAAGCAATGCATTGACCATCGGCGAGACAACCGTAACCACAATCGAAAATAGATAAAAGACAGTATGATTTGTCTGTCCGTAAAATCTTTTCTTTAATAAGCAAGTAATGATTAAAATGATGTAATTTAATCCGATAATAAAGAGCATGGCTCCCCATTCGAATTTATTGATCAATGCAAAAAAAGTTAGCAAGATGACGGGGACCAGCCCAATCAGATATATTTTTTCTTTGAGGATACCAAAATAATAAATAAAGATTGGAATCGTATATTCATACGCAACATAACCGATACTGTTCAAAGAAAATGATATAATAAAGTAGACTTGCGAAATGAACAGAACGACACCGATAAGAATTTTAAATGACAAGCGTAAATTCAATTCTTTGAAGTTCTTGATAAACAGATCATACGAAATGAGCAAGCTTACAACTAAAACAGAATAGATCGCAGCATAAATCAGATGGACAAACACACTATTCCTTCTTTCTTTCATAGATTTTTCTTTAAAATCCTTCGCCCATGATTTTGAAAGGCTCGATTCTTTAACAATGCAGGTAAAGAACTCGATCTTCCTTTCCTGCACTTCATGAAACCAAAAATAAAACTACCCCAGAAAGGAGCAGAAACCAATGTCTGAGAAAATAGAACAAGAACTCTTATCGATATTTCCTCAATTATATTTTGATGCCCAGCCTATCTTTCAAATGAAAGCAGATAGTCAGAAAGTGATTGGCTACGAATTATTATTGAGAAGTACCGAAAGAAATAGGTTTCCCCTTTCCTTCTTCCAGCAAGTGATCAAATACAAAAAGCTACACACTCGCTTACTGCAATGGTACCGAAATGAAATTTTCAGCTTACTTCACCCGAATGAAGAAACAAAAATCAGTCTTAATATCCACCCGCAACAACTCAGCTACCCAGAAACCTTTCTGATGTTAGCTGACTTAGCACCCTACCATGATCGTATTTTGATTGAGATCACCGAAGACGATACGGAACCTTCTATCGCCTGTGATCCCAAGTCTTTTCTTATGAACAAAATCAACCAAATAAAAAAGATGCGCTTTTCTGTCGCATTGGATGATGTAGGGACAGGCATTCATTCACTGACAAATATTGCACCGATGCTGGATAAAATCGATGTGATCAAATTTTCGCCTATCTCGTTGCGAGTGCTGTCCCAAAAGGAGATTTTCTTTTTGATCGACTTCTGGCGAAATATCGCCAGCAATCGTAAAATCCAATTTATTGTCGAAGGGGTCGAAACCTCGGATATCCATGAGTACTTGCTTGAAGAAGAGATTTTTCTTCAACAAGGGTTTTATTTGGACAAACCTTCCCCAGCTAATCAATTAATGCGAAAAAAATAGCCATCGCGTCGTTTATTTTTCTCACTATACGCGATTAAAAATAAACGAATATTAAAAAAATGAACAGATGCCCTTCAAATATAACACAAATAATTTTATTTGCAGAATTTTTACTGATTCGGCATCGTTTTAACGGTGATTTTACATGAGAGGGAGTAGAAACCAAAGCAAAGACCTTTTTCAGATAGATGAATAGACAAAAAGCATTCAAGAAACCAATTCCTGAATGCTTTTTGTCTATTCACCCTTTTTTTCGATACAAACCTTCTATTTCAATCGCACACCTTTACTAATTGCAGAAACATTAAAAATACTCATCACTTCTTACCAAATCGTTTTGCTAGAAGTGATTCCGACTATTCCCCTCCTTGATTTATCTCACGTTGAAAACCAGAGAATGCTTCGTTTCCATTCCTAGATTGTAACCGCACAATTCTTTCAGATAAAAGCGATAATCTTTTTCGACGATTCGGATGATCTCGTCATCGGAAAAATCGTCAAATCGCATCATTTCTGTGACTAAAACCAGTTTGGCATCGATTCCCAGAATATCTGGGGTGATCGCCCAAAATGTTTCTGGAGAAATCCCTGCTACCAATTGATCAAGTAACGTTAATTGCTTTTCTACATAAGAGGCTAAGGCACCATTTTCACGATTGGAATCCGTAAATTTCTTTTGAAATCCATCAAGATATTCTATCTTTGAAGTAAATACAGTCAAGCTTCTTTGCTCCTTTCTTTGAGGGGAACAAGCCCCCTTATTTTCTTCCTAAGTCTCAGCCTATTCTTTTTCGTTATCTATTCACTACTTTTTCTAGCTACTGAAAAAACACCAAGGTCCAGTAGTCAATGAAGAATATCCAGCAACCCTCTGACCAGCTGCTTGTAATGCTCTTTTTGATCCTTCGCCTCATCTTCTGCCTTGATTGAAAGACTTTGCTCAATTGCTTCTTGAGGCATCAACAAATGGGTGTTCAAATTTGAGATGTACGAGACGCATTCTTCCAACAACTGATACTCTTTTTGTAGGACACTAGGTACTTTATACGTACGAAAAATGAACAAATAGCGAGCATTCGCTTTTATTTCTTCTATGTGATTATTTTCTAATAAGTAACGCATCTTATCTATTTGTTCCCCTTCGGGATAGGGGCTAGAATCTGCAGTCAGCAGATGATAATAGTAGCCAATATATTCACTATTTATGATGGTTCTTTCAAACGCTTCTTTCCTGATCTTCATCTTCTGTATCCTTTCAAAACTATCACTGACCTCACTTATACAGCGTTTGTGGTATCACTAAGGACTGCTTACCTTTTTGATTCATTTTTTATCCGCTCTACTCTTTCATTAAAAAAGAGAAACTGTAAGTTTTCCTCACAGTTTCTCCTTTACGCTTCTAGCGATGACGATAGTTAAGGAGCGACGCTTTCACCGTGCTTCTTTTTTCTTGTCGCTGCAATGACAAACAGTACTAAGAGTGCATACCCAAGGATGATCAAACGAGTGGTGTTTGAAGAACCTGTTTGCGGTAATTTCCCTTGTCCGATTTGAGAAGCATCTGCGACGATCGTTTTCTTATTGTCATCGTCTGCTTCTTCCTCTTCCTTCGCTGTTTCACCAATTCGACCAGTCACAGTGACCTGCCCTGTTGTCGCCTCTGCGACAACGGTTTCTGATAGATCCCAGACAGTCAGAGCCAGTAATGCAGCGATGAAAAAAATGATTCTTTTTCGTTTTTTCATACGATAGATCCCTTCTTTACTGGGATTTCAGTTTTTAGTCTTCCTCTACATCCGGCGCAAAACTCAAGACCAATTTGAAACTTGGGTTTGATTCTTCTGATGCATTGACAGGAGTTGCTTCACCAGTGAACGCAAACGTCCCTTCATTCGTTCCTTGGTTGCCTTCAAGGGTAAACAATTCTGTTTCTGTTACAGTTGGTGTGCCGTTTTCAAACAACTCAATCCCGTTTACGTTTAACAAGTCTACTTCAGACATATTCAATGGTGTATCAACACCTGCAACAGAAGCGATCACACCAACTGCTGAGTTATTTGTCACTGTGTACGTAGGCGAAACGATCTCTGTATGACTTGACGCTTCTGTCGTATAGAACAAAGCAGTCGTTGGAATCGTTACATTGATCCATTGGTTCAAATCATCGGGATTTGGTCCAGGTGTTGTATTATCGAATTCACCGATGATCCCGTTTACTTGGACATCTCCTGACGTATCGCCTTCACGTCCGTCAATAGTTTGTGTCGCAAAAGCGGTGGTGCCGCTTGCGATTACTCCTGCGATCGTTGCTGTACTTAGAATAGCTGCTACAAATTTTTTCATTTTTATTTCCTCACTTTTCCTTTTTTAATTCTTAACGATAATCGTTAATTCAGCTTCAGTGACCCCTTGTTTTTCTTTGCTTTCAGGGTCGTAAATATTGATGGTGGCTTTGGCAGGATACTCGCCTTTTGCCAATGGTGTCGCCAAGGCGACATTTTCAACAAATTGATTTGGATAGATCGCACCGGAAGAATAGATGACTTCCCCGCTCGACAGTAAAGAGATATCCACGGCGATTGGGTACACATTGGTGCCTGGATTAACGATTTCGATGGATCCCGTGCTTTGACCATCTTCAAAAATGGCTTCTGGATTGATTTGCAGGGTGAAATAATTCGCATCTGCAATTTCCTGCGCCCGTTCAGATAATCGCTGATCGGTGGCATCGCCAGATTCAGGCAAAAGGTCTGCACTGATCAACGGAACCGCTTCTTTTGATTGATAGAAATAGTACCCGAGTCCACCGGCAAGTACGGCCAATAGCAACAACCACCAGAGCCATTTCCGTCGTTTTTTATTTTCGGTTTGATTCGTTTGCTCCAATGGATTCACCTCCTTCCCATTTGGTACGATCTTTTTTTCTTAGTCTCGTGGAACAAAGCGTAAGACGATGCGATAATTCGGTACAAGCAAGTCTTCATAATACCCGCCTTGATCGGCTTCTGAATCAACGACCCACTGGGGATAGTCCCCATAGAAATCCCCCGTTAAGGAAATCGGCACGCGGCTTCTTTCTTCTAAGCGAACCAAGTGTTGTTCTTCCATCGCTTCATAGAGTTGAATCTGGGTTTCTTCCGTTTTTAGGTTCAGTCGCAACAGCGGGGTTGAGATATCGTCATAAGTAAGGGTTGGGTCTTCCTCTTCGCTTTCACTTTCAGCGTAATCGAGGGGATCTTCTCCCTCTTCTAACAAGACGATTCCGGCAGGATCATCGATCGCCAATTGATTGATATAGGTATCCACAGCAATTGGCGATTGATTGCGGATCTCATACGCTTGGCTTTCAAAATTACGATTCGATTCCGCCGTATTGTACAAGGATTCAAAGACCATTTTGGTCGGGATCGTCACTCGCATATGCTCCAGTTTCGATGTCACATCGATACCGATAGTCATCTGGTAGGCTTTATTCCCCACCTCAAGAACAGCGAAGTAACTGCCGTCTTCGTCCACTTCTCGTGTAAGATCCGTTTCTACGATGCGAAAGTCATCCGTCATATCCGCTTCCGTCAACACATTTGCGGCTTGCGCGCGACTTTCTTGAAGGATCAAAGCATCTAATTCTTCTTGCGTGCTTAATTCATTAATTTTATAGCGATCTAAAGTGATATTGTATGCTTCAAAATTCACACCTTTAATCACGGTTTGACGAGCGGTCACATCGACATAGGTCTCAATCGAAGGTTTCGATAAGAAAATCGACACTTCTGTCTCTGTTTCCAATCGCTCATTTTCTCTTAAGGGAATGCGGAAATAGCGATACAGCTGATTTTCATCCCGATAGTCGCCCCATTCGATTCGTTCAGAGTTTTTGTCCAATTCGACGATTTCTCCATCGGTATTTGTATAGGAGATCAAGGTGACATCGGTATCCTCGTACATGGAACCAGTGATTTCAGTCGACTGATCACTCAATGCATCGATTCGGGCAATGAGGCCTTCTGGTTCTGAAAAACGAATCTTATTGAAGTTATTCTTAGCAATCACTTGGTAAATGTCCGTTTGTTTTTCCAGACTTTCCAAAGAACCCTCTAATTGCTCGCCACTCAGTAATCTGGAACGCGCTTCGCCATTTCCTGTGCCGCCATAAGGGAATGTATTTCCCCCATTTCGATTGATTCGCATCGTTCCGGAAATATTGATAAATTCTTCTGTTGGTTCATCTAAAGAAGCATTTTCCCAAACTGCTAATTTTTGACTCGCAACATTGATTCTCAAACCGTTCGCAACCGTATTTTGTGCAGATCGGATCAAACGCTGCAATTGCGCATTGGCTTGACCAGTTCTTGTCGTAGGATGACTAATTTCAAACAAATTCACATTGTTTATATTCAATCGTGCATTGGCAAGTCTGAAATAAAGAACTTCAGATTTATTTCTTATGGTTTCCAATACAACCGTAGAATCTTCTCCTGCCGAAAATGAATTCCGCACATTGACTAACGGGCGATTGATAAATTCCGCCGATGTTCCCATTCCTGTCCGATTATCGGTCATGGAAAAATTAGCTCTGGCCCCTACTGTGATATTCGCAAATGAATTCGAATGATTGCTTGAGGCATTGCCTCCCGCCTGAGTATTTAAACCTCTCGCAACACCTTTAAATGTTGCCTCATCATTGAGAATGAAATTAGAGGAAGTCGTTACTCTAAAGATTCCTCCAGATTGATCCACGTCGAGGGTAGCCCCTTTACCAATCCGAACAAATGAATTACTAGCAGTCAACCAAATAAATCGGGAATCTGAAGTCGTTCGATCTCTTCTTGACGTCATGGTAGCATTGTCTTGCAACTCCACTCTTTGTGATACTCGGATTCTGGAATAATTTTGACTTGTTGCTGAATTTTGAATCGCCGTCGTTGTTGGCTCTGTCAAATGCACTTCAGCATGTTGCGCAAGCGTAACTGAACGAACAGTGGTGTTTCCTGTCATTCCTCTAGCAGCGTTTATTCTCGTATAGGAATTTTCGCCGAATAACAGATCTGTTGTTCCGACTCCCTGTAGAAATCGTCCACCAGTATCAACTTCGACTTTACTTCCTTCTTCCATCGTAAATTTCGAATTCGCCAAGGTTAAACGAAAAACGGCTCGTGCAGCTTGTCGTGTTGTATGATTGACCGTTACTTCCGCTTCACGACCTAGTTTGATTTCTTCTCTAAACCGGAAAAAATCAACATTTGCATTGCTTCGTCCAGAAACGGTGATTTCAGAGTGATCGCCCACATGCAACCGGCGAATGGTTGAAGAAGCAGCAGATGAGGTACCACCGGTAAAGCCTTGTGCGGTTTGTAGGCTGATCGTATTTGCTTCACCAATATAGATATCTGTTGTGCTGCGACCAGTCACCAATGGTCCTACTTGATTGAGGGTGATGGTTGCATTTGCTTCTGACAAAAATTGTGAAGCCGTCGACGTTGAACCCAGTGCAATGAAAGGATTGGCTGCTGATGATGTGCGAGAATAATTGATCGCTGCTTTTTCTCCTAGGAAGAAACGTCGTTGCACGGAAAAAGAATTGGCTGCTGTGCTCGTTGAATGCTCAGCAACATTGATTTCAGCCCCTTCAAGCAGCTCAAATTGATCGACCATCGTTCCAGCGGTAAAGCCATTCCCTAATACGCCCGTTAGTTTTGAGTATTTCCCTAAAGTGACATGGGACAAACTTGCGTTGACAAACGCCCCTCGCTGGTTCACGGCTATTTCAGAATAGTCACCAATGGTGATTTTCCCGTTGCTTGATGCTAAGCCGATGACGACATTCGATGAACTTGCTGAAGAGGTCGTTCGCGTTCTCGGCACGTCAATTGTTGTATGACTTCCGATTTGAACCGAAGACGTTGCGAAAAAGGTTCGATACGCTTGACCAACAGTGGCATTACTAGGTTCACTTATGGTTATATCCACCTGATCACCAATCGCAATACTGTTGACTGCTACGTTGCCATTAAACCCGTTGCTATGCTGATTGTTCATTTTCACGTGGTCTTGAATCACTATCGTGGTACTAGCCACACCCGTAAACATCGGTCCATGCTGCGATATTCGCGTTTGTGTATTCTCCCCAAAATCGATGGAGGAATTTGCACTTTGGAGCTGGATAAAAGCTCCGGTCGTTGTGCCCGTCCGCGTTCCTTCAATAATGGTAGGTTGGTCCGCGGTACTATTTTCAACGATGAAGCGGTGTCCGACATTGATGGCGGGCGTCCCGCTGACCGTCCCGTACTCAGATAGTTTTAACTGACTCCCTGCTTGTAACCTTACTTCGCCTAGCGTGCTGGTGGAATTACCAGAAAGCCCCTGTCCCGTGCCAACATCTAGTGTTGCCCCGGTTGCTAGCGTCAACCGACTATCTTGATTGGCATTTGGTAGAGAAACCATTGCGCCAGATTGGCGAATCGTGGTCATACTTCCTTGACCAAAATCAAGGCTTGCTGCGGTACCTGTCATGTGAAAGACAGTGCCAGTATTGCTGTTGGTACTTCGGGTGACAGAAATTTCAGCTTGGCTAGCCACTGCTACTTGATTCATTTCAAAGATTGGTGTGGCATTTGATGAGCGATGATTGACCGTCAATTGCCCTTCGACCAAGAGTCCTTCAGCCGTGAATAACGTTGGAATGGAAGACGTCGCTGTCGTCACCACATTGGTTCCTTTGAAATGAAGATGTGCTTGGTTGTTATTCACCACGCGTCCTGCGGTAGTGGTCAGCTCCAGTTGGGTATCTTCAAAAGTGATCGTTGATGCCCCAGTTGTTTGAGCCAGCCCTTGCGCCGACTGAATGCCTTGTTGTTGCACCCCTTGCCAAGTCAGTTGAACGGGTGCCGCAAACTGCATCAGGTTCTCTGCCGCCGTCTGCGAAAGGATCACAGGCGTATCTTGACTACGAAAAGTAACGTCTGTCCGTTGGATACCACTGATTGGCTCAGTTAATGCCAAGTTGTTGGCAAAAGTAAGCACCAAGGATTGATCATTGGCGATTTCTTCGTAATGATACTCCGTGCCATCTTCATCGGTGAAGGATTCCCCAAGTAAAATTGCCCGCAATTGCGCCTCACTTGCTACAGTCAATGCGACCGCTGAAGCTTCAGCATCAAACCTTTCGACTTGCTCATTCTCAGCTTCTGTTTCCGCTTCATCTTCTGAGCTATCTGGCGTTTCTGCTTCGGGCAGTGCTTCATTTTCCTCTGCTTCTTCTTGGCTAGCTGTCGTGGAATCATCCGTGGCTTCCGAAGAAGATTGTTCTTCACTGCTTTCTTCGGTTGTTTCTTGGTCTTCCGATCGATCAGCAGAATTAGTGGTTTCCTCAGTTGAGGAGTGTTGCGTCTCTTCAGAAAGTGACTCTGTTTCTGCATAAGCAACTTGCTGGAACGCCAGCGTCGTGTTGACCGCCGTGCTGCTTAGTAGGAATACTGCAGAAAACAATGTAAGTAGTTTCATCATATCCTCCTTTCTTCAAGTCTTTGGTGCATCAAGAAGGTTGAAGCTAAGAAACAGCCTCCTCCTTTTCGCACAAAGTTGTCTCAATATTCTTCGTTTTTGGGGGAACGACAAAAAAAGACATTTGGACGAATCAAATGTCTGAAGAAAGTTGTTAGATTGGGTTTTTGTAAAATAATATCTACATACGAGTTCCGATTTCTTAAAAACGAAGGTTATTGAGACGAAAAAAACTGTAAGTGTATCACGCGTGGTCCTTACTAAACTAAGAATAGCGTGGTCCTTTAGCAAAAGAAAATCATTATTTTCATAAACACCTGAAATAGATGAATAAATAACCTACCTCTTTCACTGTGTGAAAGGTACGGGAATGGGTTTAAAAAAGCGGTTTTTGATACGGGTTTATTTTCCGTTCGAGATGTTCCCAATCTCGATCATCTGGAAGAGATTTTAATAATAAATAATCTGTTTTGACTTTGTAATCGACGAGATAGCGATTGTAATTGGTCACGATCAAATCAATATGTGATCCATTTAGCGTCTTCTTTGTTAAATATTGCAGCTGCACAAAGGTCAACTCGTGCTTGCTGCCAAACCGCTGGATTGCTCGAGTTTGAATGTGCTGGCACACAAAATGATCTCCTTCTAGGAGAAAATAAATGGTTTTTGCTGGTGCGTAATAATCGAAAATCAACTCGCTATAAATTGTTAAACTGACACAGATGTCTTCTAAGTAAGCACTAGACAAAGAGAGTTTTTTGCTCTGCTCCTTAAGAAATTGTAAGTTCTTTTGATAATTCTCGCTGTTGGAACGCATGATCACTTCTTTGATATCATCCATTTCCTTGTTCAAAACCGGCGCAATCGCATGGTTTATTTTCCTCGATAAAAAGAAAGAACGTAAAAACGTCGCCACCGTAATGGCTTGCTCTTTGGGCACATCATGGTTCTGCAGAAACAATTCGGCCACGTTTGCAATCGCTGTACCTTGATGAAACTGACGGTAAAATTTTTGCTCTCGTTCTCCTTGATCCAAGGTTCGCTTACACAGGGTGACCAAGTAAATCCAAGCAAATTCTTCTTTGGGCAACTGGGTCTGATAGATTTCTTCAATGCCTTTTTTCAAGGAATAAAGTTTGGCGAAACTATTCCCTTTATACGCTTGCCTGACCAGTTCTTTGGGCACAGTGATATGATAGCCAAGGCTCGCGCGTTTGATGGCAATATAAAACGTATAGTAAAACGCTGCGGGGGTCGCCCCAGATCCGATTTCATAATAGCCGAACTTGTCATCCAATTGCCCTAAAATCAAGTCATGCAATGCTTGGTCTGGGACCAATGTATAGATCGTTTCGACCCCTTCATAGTAAAAATCTTTGAAAAACTTACGTAAGTTGGCTTCGCTTCCTTCAATCGTTAAAGGATTGGAGGTCCATTGTAAGCCATAGCATTTCAAAATAGGGTTGCGCTGATTAAGTAAGCGCCGAAATGTACTCTCTGAAAAATGGTAATGATGTGCTAGCTCATCCACCTTAGCTAACTTGCCATGAAAGATATTCCCGATAATTTCAAATAAGCATTCATTTTTTAACAAACTTTGTTTTCTTTTTTGATATTCTGTAGGCTTTTTCTCTTCGAAAACAAACCCGCTATTGCCGGAAACAAGAACTATACTGTCCCCAAAATATTCTTTCATGTATTTGATATCATTGGCAATCGTCCGCTGAGTTACCTGATTGCGCTCAGCTAAGTCGCCAATCGTAAACACCCGATCTCGCTCAATCGTACTCAACAGCCGAAACAACCGCGCGGTTGTGCGGTTGCTGATGAAGGCCAATTGCAGCTCTCTCATCCACTCCACTCCTTTTTCAAGAGATTCTTTTCTATACTATTACATAAATAGACCACTATTTGGTAATTATATACTCAAATTTACAGTATTTTTATCAAAAAACCTACTAATAATGAAAAAAATAGCGTTCTGAATTTTATTTTCTAACTTATAATCGCTTCTTCGATGGAATGAAAAAAAGCCGCAAGCAACACTCGATGAAAAGAGCTGCTTACGGCTAGTCTTGGCTTTTTCGTTAAAATAAATACTGCGCAGTAATCGACGATTGACAATTGATCAGTTGTTCTGGGGTTCCTTCGTACAAGATTTCACCACCGCGAATCCCACCATCAACACCGACATCGATCAGCCAATCCGCTGCTTTCATGACCTCAAGGTTGTGTTCGATCACGATCACCGTGTTGCCTTTTTCTACTAATCGTTCGATGATCGCCAAGATGCTTTTGATGTCTGCCATGTGCAATCCGGTCGTTGGTTCATCCATAATGTAGATATTGCCTTTTTTGCTTAATTCTTTTGCTAACTTCAGTCGTTGGCATTCACCGCCAGACAAGGTATTTAATGGCTGTCCGAGGGTCATGTATCCTAGACCTACAGCCAAAATCTGTTTTAGTTTTCTTTGAATCGCTTTTTCCTCAAAAAACTCCACCGCTTCCGTGATACTCATGGCAAGGACTTCATCGATCGACTTGCCTTTCAAGCGATACTGGTAGACTTCTTCTTTAAACCGTTTGCCGCCGCATGCCTGACACAAAACCTCGACGGAATCCATAAAGGACAGCTCCATCTTGATGGTCCCGTGGCCCTTACACGTTTCACAAGCACCTTCGGAATTGTAGGAAAAAAGACCTGCTGAAACCTTGTTTTCTTGCGAAAACAACTTGCGAATGTCATTCATGATTCCTGAATAGGTTGCAGGATTAGAGCGAATATTCCCCGCCACCGCTGATTGATCGATCGTAATGGCTTCAGGGTATTCTTTGGCAAAAACACCATTTACCAAACTGCTCTTTCCAGAACCAGCGACACCGGTCACCACCGTAAATACCCCTAATGGCACCCGCAGTGCTGTATTTTTCAAGTTATGCAGCGTCGATTTTTTCGTTTCGATAAACTGTTGGCTTCTGCGAGGGGCTTCTTTGAAATCCACCATCTGTCCAAAGGCTTTGCCAGTCAGTGTATCTGATCGCAGCAAACCTTCAAAGGTTCCTTCGTAAGTAATATAGCCGCCATTTTTTCCAGCTTTAGGACCAACATCGATAATGTGATCGGCTGCTTTAATGACATCTGGGTCATGCTCCACTACGATGACGGTGTTCCCTTTGTCCCGTAGTTTGACTAACAATTCATTCAATCGATGGACATCCCTTGGATGCAGCCCAATACTCGGTTCATCAAAAATGTAGATCACATCGTTCAAGCTAGAAGACAAGTGTTTGACCATTTTTACCCGCTGACTTTCCCCACCAGAAAGCGTCGTTGTTTCACGGTCTAAGGAAACATAATCCAACCCAATATTGATCAGATCAGTGATTCTCGCTTGGATGTTTTGAAGCAGGGGTTGGACACTCTCCTCCGAGATTTCTTGAAGAACCGTCAATAGTTCATCCACTTGCATCGCCAAAACGTCCGCAATCGAATAGCCCGCGATTTTACACGCGAGTACTTGTGGATTGAATCGCTTTCCCTGACAGTCAGGACATTTCTGCTCATTCATGAAAGAAGCGATTTTCTTCTGCGTAGCAGCGGAGCTTTCATTGCCACCTTTGATATTGGAGCGATTAAAACGAGCGACTAAGCCTTCATAGGTGGAACTCATGCCTTCCATATACAAGGAATCGATTTTTTCTCCTTGGGCATACAAAAAGCGGTTCATTTCCTCTTCGCTATATTCTTCCAACGGCTTGTCATTGTCAAAAAAGCCCGTATTGGTGAAGGACTTCAGTAGCCAAGAGCCGACTTTGTAGCCAGGAAGCAGGATCGCCCCTTCGTTCAAGGACTTTTCAAGATCCAGTGCCTTTTCTAAATCTAACCCGACGATCCGCCCAATCCCTTCGCAAGTGGGACACATCCCATGAGGGTCATTGAAGGAAAAATTCCATGCAGGACCTAAATACGGTTGACCAAGACGAGAAAAAAGCAAGCGGATCAAGGGGTTGATATCCGTGATCGTCCCTAATGTAGAGCGGGAATTGCCGCCTAAACGGCTTTGATCAACTACTACCGCCATCGAAAGATTGTCGATGGCATCCGCATAGGGCTGGCTGTATTTTGGCAAAAAGTTGCGGACAAATTTCGAAAAGTTCTCATTCAGCTGTCGACCAGCTTCTTGTGCGATCGTGTCAAAGACGATCGATGACTTGCCAGAACCAGAGACACCCGTGAAAATCGTGATTTTTCTTTTGGGAATCTTCAAGTCAAAGCCCTTCAAATTGTTCTGCCTGGCGTTGTGGATCGTAATGTATTCCTGCATGCTATACCCTCCCAGATTCTATTGAATTTTTACAGTGAGCGACCATTATAGCACAAACATTCTCGCTGTTTCTCGGAATTTTGCAAAAAAACTATGTTTATTTTATGTTTTGTTCTCAATGTTGGAATAGCAAGGATAGAGGGCTTATGCAATTTTTCGATAACTGTTGCATAGGAAGGAATTTAGCGTGCGAACGAAGTTAGAAGCCAGAGCGAAGAACGAGTATTTTGAATGACCTTAAATTGCTAAAAGGTAAAAAAACAGTCCATTTCCCCTTGCTTGCAAAGTGAAATGGACTGTTTTCATGAAATAACCTTTAACCGTTTAAAGCCGACTATTATAGATCAACTCAATGCAGTTGACGGAAACGTTTTGATTAATGTTACCGTTTCTTCTGCCCCGTAATCCCCTTCGGCATATAAAGTAAGATACTCTTCCAACAAATAGTCAGCAAGGTCTTGGGAAGATTGCGTAAAACCAGCCTTTTCGTAAGATTTGACTGCAGCAATATTTTTTCTCGATGGCCGCATCATCAATTTTTGAATGCCGAATGTTTCATGTAAATGATCACCGAGGGTGACGATCGCATCGGTGCCAAATCCTTTGCCGCAATGAATTTCCCGGTTCAACCAGATATCCAGTTCTGCTATGCCGTCTTTTAGATGAAACGAGGAGTAGCTAATAAAGCCAATCGGTTCACCTGCATGTAGAATCAAAAAGCCTCTGCCATTTTGCGGTTGAGCACCAGTAAAGTAATACTCTTGATAGTCCTCAAAAAACTCTGCTTCAATGGCGATCGGTGCATTAGGATAAGAAGGTGGTCCGGAATGATATTTTGTGGTTTCAGAGTGAAAACACCATTGATAGACCGCTTCTTTATCTTTGATTTCCGCAGGGATTAAAGTGACTTTGTTGCCTGTTAGCATGTGGTGTACTCCTTTCGCTCTTCCTAATGTTCCCCCCAATTATAGCGGAGGATGTCCCTTAAAAACAAACCGCGTTTTTTCTTTACTTGAATCGAACATCGACATTGCTTAAATTTTCATTGTTGCGCCAACAATCTTCCGATTGATTCCTCTATTTTTTTCATCCTCTAAAAATTAAATTCATTTTCCCAATTAAAATCAGCAGATTCTTCTAAACTGTTCGGCCAATGATGGCACCAGGAAGGAACTCTGGGCACTTCTACTCGATCCAAACTTGGTGTGTACGGTTTGATATCTATTAGTGGCGTTTGGTCGTTTGCATCAATATAAGGAATAGAAAGAATTCCTTTCTCAACATCGACTGATAATACTTGAACAACACTTAATGCAATTGGATTTGGTCGGATGGGTGATCTCGTAGCAAAAATCCCCATTTTTTCAGGCGCATGTTTATAGGGTTGCTCAGCATCCAAAATCATTCGATACTTTGCATCCGCAAAATCACTGAACCACCATACTAATTGAAGGTGACTAAATCCTTCAATCCCTGCTAAAGCTGGAATATATTCTTTCTTAAGCTTGAGCAAGCATCCGTCCTCATTGTTTTGAATGATCCCGATCGGTTGTAGTTTATATTCTGTCATTTTCTTTCCTCCATTTCCTCTTTGTGCTCTCAGAATAGTGCCTGACACAGTGTGAGAGTCAAGAAAAAACAGAAAAAATCTGCTACTCAACGTTTTATGAGCGGTATTTGTATTTCAGTCAAATAATTACGTTCTTCCTGCTCATTCCAAGGACCGCGATGCACGATTTGCCTGTCTGGTCCGTCCATTTGGTAATAAGGATGTTCTTGTAGCCACTCAGCCAAGGACAAATAGACGTTGGCTATGTTGGAGAATGCACCGTACACCATCGTGCACGCCATAATTGGCACTGCCTCCGTTTCGTAGCTGGAAAATACTTTGGAATCTACCTGCAGGCCTGCTTTCACTTGCACACACAATTCAACATCGACATTTTTTTCTTTAAACTCTTGGTCGTGATAAATCGAAAATGATTGTCCAAAATTCTTTATTTTCTGATTTTCCATAAAAGTGGCTAGTTCTCTCCACAGTTCCGCTTCAGCAAAATAATTTGGTATGACTTTGCGAAGGGAGAGCACATGATAACTCGGGACTGCTTTCATTGTAACCTGATAATGGCGCTCTATTCGTTTCTTCGTCAATTCTAATTTAGCCACTTCTAGTTTGATTAATTTTTGTTTTTCCGCTTCAATAGTCGTCTTAATCTCATCTCCTTTTCTTTCTAATTGTTCTGCAAGGAAGTCCTGCTCTTTGTTTTTCAGCAACACCGCAATTTCTGCTACACTAAAGCCGCTATCACGCAAATAGAGTATTTTATTGAGTTCAGGCAATTGAGCAGCCGAATATAGTCGATAACCAGTAAACGTATCAATCCTATTGGGCTTTAATAGGCCCATCTCATCATAGTAACGTAACATTCTGATACTCACTTGAGAGAGCTTTGAAAATTCACCTATCTTAAACATATGCACCTCCGATAGATGTATTATAAAACACTTTATCCACACTTCAATGCTACTCACTATAAAAAAACCGAAACAAAGAACTCACTCTCTGTTTCGGTCTTGCTTCATTATTCAACATTCAACGAAAAATTCTTCTAACAATTCTTGCCTTTCATAGGCATGTGCCCATTTGTTCCACCTATCGATTCACTGAGACGGCCATCCGGTGATAGGTATGGCGCTTGCCTCTGACGGCGATGGATAGTTGCAAGATGTTCTCGGGATCAGCGGTCCCAGAAAAACCTGCATCTCCGATATGATGAAGGTCGCAGCCGGCACGTTTGCTAGTCAATGCCAAGGCACGGATCGTACCTGTATCTGCACCTTCCTGTGTAGTGCCAATGGTGCCCATGACCAACTTCCCTTTTTGGTGGATAAAGGCCACTAGATCACTCATGTGTTGTTCACTCAGCCCAGGAATCGTGCCCGCAATGGGTACAAGAATAACATCGGCTCCAGCTTGAATGAATGCAGACGCAATTTCTTCATCCAACACAGGTTCATTGACACCAGCTCCGTGCATTTTTCCAGCAATAATGATCCCAGAGAAAACGGCTCTTGCTTGTTTGATTGCCGCTGTGATCTCTTTATTTGAAACGCCAGTGGAAGGATTTCCTGTCAGACAGATAAAATCAAATCCAAGTGCTTCTGCACGAGCCATGTTTTTCTTTGTTGCCAAACGCCCTGTAGCGATAGTTGTCAACTGTTCCATCTGCTCCGCACAATCGTCGACAGGCTCAAGATTGACCCCAACAGGCCGCCCCGTCAAGCATTGCAAAAAGCGAATGGGGTCATCAGTTGTCGGTAATCCTTTGATAGTGCCGTTTTCGCAATCAAATAGGTTCAGCAAAATCAAATCCGCCCCAAATGCAGCGACGAATTCAGCATTGGTGATTCCTCTAGACATCGGATCGATTTGGACATCATTTTCTGCTACGATCGTCCGTCCCGCACTTCCTCGGATACTTTCCAATAGCTGGTCTTTATCAAATGATTTAAAATCAGCTGCCGTGCAATTCAATAATCGTTTTGTCTTCATTTTACGCCCCACTTTCTGAACCGAGTTCACTGGCTAATGTCCGATTATCCAGCATTTTGAAGAATGGATAATAGATGGCGATAGAAACCGTCAGATTCACCAGCTGTAAGATTGCCCCCGAAATATGTCCGCCTGTAGCTAGATAACCGCCGATGATTGGCGGCATCGACCAGGGCACCAAAACGACGGCAGGTCGGACGATCCCCATGGCAACTGTCGTATAAGAGATAATATAGCAAACGACCGGCGTCAGAATATATGGGAACAAAATCAATGGATTCATGACAACGGGCAACCCAAACATGATGGGTTCATTGACATTAAAAACCGTTGATGGAAATCCGAGTTTCCCCAACTCTTTTAAATACTTGCTTTTACTTCTGACTAAGAGTAAGATCGCCAAGCCCAAAATCACGCCACTCCCACCAATCCAGACAAAGGTATTCATAAAGGTATAATTGATGATATGCGGAATCGTTTCGCCGTTTTGAAAAGCGATCCGATTTTCATCGATCATTTGAATCCATGTCGGCTGCAGGACGCTCAAGACCAAGTCCCAACCGTGGATGCCCACTGACCAAAACAATGACGTAAACATAATGGCAAATAGACCACCTATAAAGCCTCCGCCAATGATCGATAAAGGTTGTCCCACAAGGCTGTACAGCAGATCATGAACATTCGTGTTGCCGAATGATTCCACTAATAAACGAATCACCCAGAAAAGCGAGAGGCAAAAGAATGAGGGGATCAATGCAATAAAGGAGCGACTGACCGCCGGGGGAACGTTTTCTGGCATGCGAATCACGATATTCTTTTGTACGAATAATCGGAAAATCTCCGCCGTGATCAAACTGGTGATGATTGCTACGATCAGCCCGCGGCTACCAAGATAAGACATTTGAATGCCGCCGTCTTCAATCGGAGTGACTAAAAGAAAAACCGACGCTGCCAATACACCGGCAGATAAACCGCTGACGCGGTATGTGGTTGCTAAACTATACGCAATAGCAAAGGAATTGAACAGCGCCATCACACCAAAGGTCACTTGGACGACAAAGTCTAATTTGCTGCGCCATTCCCCGCCAAAAATACTAGTAACAAATAGGTTAAAGCCTTCCCATGGAACGTTGGATAAAATAACAAAAATAGAACCGATAATAATCAAAGGCATCGTGGTGACAAGTCCATCACGGATAGCAACTAGATGCTTTTCACCGCCAATTTTCATTCCCCATGGTAGCATCTTTTCTTCCATAAATTTCTTTAACGAATCCTTCATAAGCTTCCTCCTTAAACTTAAAAGATCGCTGAAAGAGTGCGTTCAGGTATCTTTTCGAAGTGTGAATAGAAACCAAGGCTTGCCACCTTCAAGAACCTAGGATTGAAGTCCTGATCGCCAAAACGCTATTGCTATGAATACAGTAAGAAAGCAAGGCATTGGATTTCTCAACTATGACTGCCTATTTTCCCTGCAACTGTCCTCAACTGATCTTCACACCTTTTATTTGCCGCAAACGATCCTGCGCATGAACCGTTTCAAACGACAAAAAAGGCATTGGACAAGATTGTCCAATGCCTTTGGCATAGCAAAATAAGCGTCCAGCATCCCACGGTTTTTGCCCAAAAACCTGCCTGAATCTACTAGAAATCGACAAGGAAATCGGGTACAATAAACACGTTGATGCCTTTGGCGATCAACTATGGCAACTTGATTGGTCAACTGTCTTAAGGGTGTGACTGATCAGGGCCTCGTAAATCTGCGCCAACAGAATTACGAGGTGCCTATTTTTTTGGTTTCTATTCGCTTACATTCTATAGAATGTCTTTGGGAAAAGCAAGCGAACATTGCAACAAAATTGTAAATAATGGTCAAAAAAATAAAAAACTATTGTGATTTGTTCGATTGAAATAGAAAATAGTAATTGCTTTGCGTATTTATCAAAAAAGGAGGACCGAATCATCCATGATTCAGTCCTCCTTTTCGCGCTAGACAAATACAAATAAAATTCCAGAGCAGATCGTGCCTACCAATAGCCCACGAATACTGCCTTCGCCTTCATTAGGTAACTCAAATTTGATGATATTCACCAGCAAAGCGCCGGTGATCAAGGCTTCAATGATGACCACCAAATAGTAGGGCAATGAAACAAAGAGGGAGAACGCCGCTCCCGCGAAAATACTAAAGGAAAGCACAAAGCGGCCATATTTGTTATAAAGGGCACCATGATGGTGATAGAGCAGCCAATCGTTCATGAGAAAATGCAAACCAAAAGCAATAAAGTAGGTCAAAATGTAAAAACGCTCTGATAGCGTATTGGCAATCACGATATAGCCGATCATGATATTGTAGATCACATGAAAAGCGATATCCGACCAAAAAAAGGCGTTTTTGGCACTGGTGATGTCTTTCTTTTCTAACACCATAAACGTCCGCTCATCGATTTTGTAGATCACGTAACTGAAGACTAAGCCAAACAAAACGATGCCATAGACCCCATGACTATAAAAAATCCCCGAGTCCCAGCCAAATTCATCAATCAACACCGTTTGAAAATACGCCAAATGGGGCAATAGATGAACGATCGCATAGGAGATTCCTACCCCAGCGGCAAAGGAGCTCATGTATTGCACGTTTAGTTTTCTGGATGAGATAACATTTGAAAATAGATGGATGAAGATAAACCCTAAAGTGATCATGCAATTCACAAAATTGTTTGTTAAATACGTCATTGTTTTCTCCTTCTTACATTCCGTTTACAGCATCGTTTAATCGCAATTTTCAATAACAAAGTCTTTTTAATTAGTTATTTTTGGTTATTTTCATGAAATATTCTTGTTTACTATACAGTAAGTGGGCTTGGGGGGCAATAGGTTTTTTAGGTTTTTGGGGAGAAATATTTTTGATAGAAAACGACCTTCATTATTGCCGATTTTTTACCGATGACCTTGCCTTCATTTTTAGGAAAGGATAATCTTGTTTTTGTTCTTGCAGACAGTAGGTCTAACTTCGTTTTTTATAAAAATTGGGCTTATTTGAAGTTAACTTCAAATTTCCGAAAAATTGTAACCAATTTGAAGTTATCTTCAACTTTCTCAATTATGTCAGATTTTTGACGTTCGTAACCAATCACTGATGAATTCAGAAAGCCATTGTTGCTCCTATCCCATCAAAAAAAGAAGCAAGAACTTGCAGCGTCCTTGCTTCTTTTTTGTTACAATTCATTATACTTCTTTTTCGAATCTTTACTTTCTTTCACCGGATACTTCATGTTGTTTTTTTCCAGCTTTTCTTTGATGATCTCATCAATATCAAGACCCAAATTGTCTGCCAGCATATAAGAATAAATCAGAACATCGGCAATTTCTTCTTTTAGATGTTCGAAATCTTGAGTGGCTTCTTTAGGTGTTTTCCATTGAAAAATCTCCAACAATTCGGCGGCTTCGATGGAGATAGAAATAGCTAGATCTTTTTCATTATGAAATTGTCGCCAATTGCGATCATCTCGGAATTTATTGATCCGTTCCATTGAAGAGGGTTGGTTTTGCATGGTAGGCCTGGCTCCTTTCGTTTTGTAGGGTTAAGAGTTTTTGGCGCAGATTGGGATTGATTGCATAGATGTAAAGCCCTTTGATTGCTCGTTTCATTAATACATTCAATGAATTAAGGATGATCGTTTCTTTGGCTTTCTTCGTCAATTCTTGGTTCATATCGTCACGTCCCGTAAACGCCCCTTTGTCCTCATATTTATCGATATCGATGACAAGCTGGTCGGTCTCTGGATCGTAATCAATGGAAGGGCCAATGACGACTCCTACATTGTTTAAATCAAACCCTTGGACGGTGTAGATTGAACCGACTTCACTGATTGTATCTGGTCGCTCCGCCCATGTTCGCTTCGTATCGGTCGTATTCCAAGGCAGGTTGATCCCACCAGGATCTACAAGATAAGAAGCTCCGTCTTTCTTATGAACATAATCGAATGTTGAGATGATCCGTGACAGACCTTCCTTTTTATCGAGAGAAAAGATTTTATTCTTCAACGCATCATGGGTTTCCATAATCTGAAGCTCAAAAGATGCTGTTGATTCTGGAATCGATGTTACACGTTTTTCTACGATATCATCGATCCATTGAATTATTTGTGGACTACTTTTCATTCTTAATTGATCTTTTAGCTTAAAGAGAGAAGCATTGTACCTTTTCTGAAACTGATCCAATTTGTCCTGATCCCAATAACTTTTGATTTTCAATACTTGCTTCGGATCAAAGATACAAATCGTGATTTTTGCTCGCTTAATAATCTCTTCTAGTTGGTTTTCATAGTGAAAACTGTTATAGCTGTCTTTCTTCGTTAAAAGCAAATGGGCCTCATCCACAATAACGATGTCTGGGTGCAACTTCTGATTATCTGTTTTATTAATAAAGGAAGTTGGCTTTAACATATGATTCTTTTTTAAATTTGGCAAACTTTCTGCCATTGTATGATAGGTTTTTAACATTTCTGAATGGTTGACCAACAAATAGTTATCGGTGCCTTTTAATACAGGCTCTGACTTTGTATAGTCTTGAAGGGTGTTATAGAGAGATGCCAAAAGGACGCTCTTTCCCGTTCCAGCTTCTCCTTCGATCATCAAGACTTTTTGTGTCTCATCCTGCTGAATCGCTTGTTTACAGTACTCAATGATTTCAAGTTTTATATCTAACTGTTCTGGCGTCAGTTCTTTAAAAGGGGATAATTTATATACATCTTTGTTGCGAATCGTATCGATTGAGTGCTTCGCCAATTGACGCCTTTGCAATTCTTCCCATAACTCTTGGAAGACCACTTCATCATAATACTCTTTTTCATAATACTGATGCATCTGCACCTGTCTTGTTTGACTGACATTTTGTAACTGAAACTGCTCATCCCCAATGAAGTGATTGATCAAATTGGTTTCGATATTGTAGGTCGCTGATTGATTGAATTTTTCATGTCCAATCAGCAAGACTTCTTTAATTTCTCTGCGCTTAGAGTTATTCAAGTGCTGCTTCAATCGTTTGTTCACTTGAACCGTTTGACCAATGTACGCAACAGGCCTTTTCTTTTCATTTCGGTTGTAGAGTATGTAAACGACTGGGTACTGATCGATATATGCCGTCGTTATGCTAGATAGCTCACCTTTCTTGAAATGATGATCTTCTATGATTAGTTGGTTGGTCATTTTTTAAAGTCTCCGTTTAGTGTCTATTCCATTAAGTTTATTTATTTTAGTATATCACTGCATATTTTGCTCTTAAAGCATTAAAGACAAAATTGGTAATTTTTTGTTTTAGCAAAATAACCATTATCTAAAAAAATCGCTATTGATTAATCTACTAATTTCGTCCAACGTGCATACTTTGCTACTGATTTAATAGACTAACTTATTATCCTGAAACTCTTTTCAAACGAAAACTCTCTAAGACGTTCTAAAATAAATAGCTGAAAATCCCCTTTGACAATTCACCAAATATCCTCTGTTTAGGATATTTATAAATTGTTTATTAAATCAAAAGAATTTATTTTGCAATCTGAAAATAAATAAATATTTTATAATTTTAATTTGACCAAATCATTCAATATGAGATAATCATTTACGAAAGGATGATTTGATGGACCATACAGTTACCAGCCTAAGATATCTGCGGATCGCTCAAATTTCTTTGTTAACATACTATATTTATTTAGCCGTCCATGACAATATTTTCGAAGCAATTCCATTACTGTTTATCAGTGGTATTTTAGATCTCGTGTACCCGCCAGACTACGCAAACCAGTCATTTTGGTTTCCTTATAAAAAGAAAACAATATTTTTAAAAAGCAACAATTTGTTTCTGGAAAGAGCATTAGAAATCTTAATCATAATTGTTCTTGGTATTTTTTTATCTCTTGTTTTTTAAAGTAAAGGAACAATTTGTGATTGCTAGTTCCCTTTTACCCAACAACTGAATCATTTTTCTATTACTCACTACTTTTTTATCCATTTGTCTATTAAAATGGATTTACCAGATGAATAACGAACCCTTCGCTGTTGAAATAATGCTAGTATCTAATCGAAAAGAAAGGTGATTTTTTATGAAAAGAATTTGTTTTGTCTTAGTGTTGAGCAACGGGTTATCTTACACACCATTAACTCCAGGTGTTCTTTATCAAAGAGACACAAGCCTCAAAGACTATTTTTCACCGTATTACGACGTTTCAATCAATTATCTGAGAGATAAAGATACTGTTGATTACTTAGTCCTTCCTGAGCCATTCGCTCCTTTTGATAATGAAAATAACCTCCCTATCATAAAAGTTCCTTCAAAATTTTTTCTGACTAAAGACTTTGAAAAAATTAAGGCGTACATTGATGACTACTTTAAAGAAAACGATGCTAAGTAATACTATCCTCGATCGTTTTTCGCCCTTACTGATTGATACCGTTATCAATCAGTTTTTTCGTCGGATTGTCAACTTATTTTGGGACGAGAAAACAGTCCGAATATTCTAAATTTATTCTTTTGCGATAAAATTATTCCAATATAGATAATAAGGTAATATTTATTTGGTAGCTCTCAATTATTCTTATACTTAGCTGAGGGCATCACTTGCTTGACCAAAAAATTCAATGATCGAATACGGGCTAACGGTTTTAATTTAACTTAAAGGGGTTTTAGTTTTGACAGACGAAAGATGGTTCCAAATAAGAAAAAGACGAAAAATAGAATTATATGTTTGTCTTTTAGTCGTTTTCCCAATGGTCTATGGGCTATGGTTCAACATAGTTTTTCTTGTACAATATACTGCACTACTTTTTTGTATCGCAGTTTTAACAGCAATATATGAACTCGGAAAACTATTAATTGATAAAACTCTAAGAAAAAGGTAGTAATGTTCAATCTATATTTTGTAGGTTGGACATTACTACCTTTTTCTTGAAGGAATTTAATAACAATAAGCCTAAAGAAGATACAAAAAGGAGCACTCCTTAGAGTACTCCTTTTTCATTATTTAATGGAAAACAGTAAGATACTAGTCAAGTCAACAGAGCTCTGAAAGTAGTGGTATACACCTATTACCCCACAGACCCTTCCATATAGGAAACGGCTTCTCAACCAGTGTCATTAACTATAAAACCAAGTTTTTAAGAGTTCTTATAGTAGTTTAGAGACTCAATATTTATCATTGATTGTCAAATTAAGATGGTCAAAATCTGGTCAATTTTGTATATGTTATTGGGAGCAATTTAAAAAGCTGTTTTGTTAAAGAATTCAACTTTTTTATTCGCAGTTTTCTTCAATAAAATCAGTTACATTTTTCTTGCTATTTTAAATGTTTATTTATAATAGTAACCATTACCTGAACAAAAATGTAACATGCTCTTCTCAAGCTTTCAGAAGTCTCATATCGTTGTCAAGCAGAAATGTTTTCCCATTTATACATAAGTATTTATATATTTGCCAATTTAAGGCATATTATTGAAACAAAGAAGAGAAACATTAAAGCCTCTCTCCTCACAATTAAATTTCGTTTAAATTGCATTTGTAGATATCATAGAAGCCAACACACTTAAACTTCTAAATTCTCTATTAGTATTAGAAGCAAGTATAAAACTTGGAAAGTCTGGGTCATACACATACAGAGCTAAATTTTCTATATCTATCTTATGAGTCTGACACATGGTGTTTATATATAGACTATCAGGATTTGTCCTTATATATTTCCCCAACATTTCAACATATTCAAAAAGTTGTTCTTTAGATAGTCCACGTATAGAATTACTAAAAAAAGCTTGTGGTAGATAAATAGTCGCTTTAACATTTTCAAACACAACTTGTATAGAAGCAGATGATTGTTCTTTGTTAAGAACTACATTTTTAATTAAGCCAACAGTCGACAGATTCTTATTGGAATCTCTCTCTGATATTTGGTGAAGAAGAACCGATATAAACGCTGGTTCTCTTGTTTTTGTACCATTTTGATCTAATTCTTCTTTACTTACTATACTATTGGGATCATACTTTATTCTAACCCCTGTCTTGACATCTTTGGAGTTAGGATCATCTGAATCCTTTTTAGACCTAGTAGTCTTTTTCTTATCTGACTTGGCTACTTTTTTTTCCTCTGGAGGATTTAAAAAATCTCTTAGCTTTTTACCCATGTTTTTATTTCTACGAGAAATACCATCATCTGATATATTTCCATTAATCTCAATATATACAGTTTCAGGTACAACCCTAATTGAGTCATCAGCATAATCACACTCTTCCTTATGTTCAAAACCTTGTGGTTTTTTCAAGTAACCGCCTTCACGAGTTCTAACATAAATTAATTTCGCATCACAATTTTCATCTGGACAAAACAAGTGGTTCACGAAATCATCATAATTATTTTGATGCGGAATCCTTTTAACTTCGATAAATCTTGATTCACCCTCCTTTGAATACAAAGCTTGGCTAAATTTTACCATTACATCATTCCCTATCTATAATATTTTATAGAAAAGGTCGAAATTAATTCTAGTCTTGGATACTCTAAGCAAAAAAGCTTTACATTTTCAAAAACATTTGATAAACTTCTAAGAGTTAACATTTTAGTTAGGTAATTAATTTTTGTGTTGTGTCTGCAACTAGTTTAACTAATATCAACCACGGGGATAGACTGCAATCTATGCCCTTTTTTCTATTACTTGATAATATCACAATGTATTTATACAGTCAAATCTATAACACTATATATTGTGTCTCATTCTTTTATATAGATTGTAAACAAACTATATATTGAATACGAAAAATTAATTGTAGAACGCTACCAAATCCTCTGAACATAAAAATTAAAGATCATCCCCCCTACATATAGTATGTAAAAAATGTACTAAGATTTCAATTGATCTATTATCCCTTCTATATTCACTATTTTCCATTCTCCTCCCTCTATCAGCCTGTTTTCAACTTCTCCTTGTTTTTCATATATCATCCTAAAAACTAATTCTTTATTTTTGCATACACCATCAAGGCTATAAACCATAGAAATATATACATGAGTCACTGACGCACCTTTGTCATCTATTTTAGTTATAGAATAACTATCCAATGTGATATCCTCATATTCTTTTCTAAATAGTCCAGCTTTTTCTTTCACTGAAACTTTTCCAAATATATTTTCAAAGTACAAACTAACTGGTGTACCAAAGTTTCCTTTCTTAATGCATTCTAAAAATTTAATAGCATTGGCTTCTGGTGTCCCATCTTTAATAGTAAAGTGCTCATAACCATTTTCAAATTTTCTTGGTTGCCATTCTTCAAGTAGCTTATCCATTTTTCGTAACTTCTTTTTGTGATCAGTGTATTTCCTAGCTATATCAAAAAAACTTGTTTCTTTACTTTTCTTTTTCTCTTCTAAATACTCTTCTCTTCTTTTTTCTTCACTTTCTAAAGACTGAATCCAGTCATTCACATAAAATAAAATGGCAAATGTTTTAATAGCAACTATCTTGTTATTATACTTCAATTCCCTACCATGTAGTATGTTGTTTTAATGTCATTTACTATACCATCAACCAACATTAATACAATTGGGATACAGCTATGATATCTTTCTTCAAAATAGTCTTTTTTAGCCAAATTTAGTAACTCAGCTCTTTCTTTGAATATAGGTCTATAAGATAATATGTTAATTAGCCATTCTAGTTTTCCTTCATAATAATTCATAAGAAGACTTTCCCCATCTATTCCCTGTTCCACACACTCTTTCATTACTTTAACATCTAAAGAATCATGCGCAATCCATCCTCTAGAAGAAAATATTTCATTAAACTTATCTGGTAATTCTTTAATTTCTAATATCAATTTTTCTAGCAAATCAAAATCTTCATCAATTTTAATACCAAACAATGAGGAAATACTGCTTAGAATTTTAGCTCCTTGTATACTTTCTTCTAAATCATGTATAGTTTCATTTTTAGCTATCTTATCTCCCATTCAATCACCTCGTTTCTTATTATATCATCCTTCTTTAGCCAACGATAACCACATAGAAGCTATATGAAACATTTATAGGTCTGTTTAATCTGCAATAACTCCCACAACTATGTAGTACTTTCCAAGGATTTTCAGCAAAAAAAAATTTTCGTTTCATTTACATATAAAATATAGAAACCCTTGCATATCAATGTTTATAAAGCTTTATTTCATTTCGTTTCATGTATCAAAACTAATTAATCTTTTGCAAATTACAAAAAAAGTACCCTAGTGAGCACTGTAGCTCACTTAAAGGGTAACCCTTAGTACTACGGTCAAATAACAACGGAGTTAGGCTCTCTATCCTATTCATTCAATTCCTTGTATCATCCTACCAAAGATATCATTAGCTTGAGTTGGTTGTCCATCAATTATAATAAAAGTGTACTCCGTTTCCAGCGGCTCTTTTAAGCTTACTGTAATTCCTTCTCCCACCTTCTGCTGAACAGATAGGCTAATTGCTTTCAGATGTTCAATTGCTTCTGATATAGCTTGCCTATCATTTGGAATAGACCCATCAACATAACTAGAAAAGTAACGTAATCTATCTATACAAATATTGCGAACAGCGCCCCTAAGAAAACTGGTCAAGAGTTTGCTGATATGATGGCTCATCAGTAAAAAAGCTGATCAAAAGCTGGTCATTTCTACTATCAAGGCAAAACAAAAAAGCTAGAATCCTTATACATCAAGGGTTCTAGCTCATATAATAGGTGTTACCCCACACTACCTTCCAGCAAAGGGATAGTGTCTTCTACAAATTCTAACAGCTTCTGAATGTTATTAGATCAACATCTGCTGTTTTGAGCGATGCCATGAAATTCTGATAATTTTTCGTGATTGGTCCTAGTTTGGGTGTTAGTTTTTTTATAAAAGAATTAGAAACTACTTCGACCATCATATCTATGAAATCCTGATTCAAATTTTTCAGGATGCCCTATCCACTGATATCCTTCCAAACTATATATCCATTCAACAAAATTATCAATAAATTTTTGATTATTATGATCATGTATATTTCGGTAGCCTCTTCCAACATTTTTTAAAGTACTTAATGATTCCGGAATCTCAATTGCATCTTTTCCAAAGTACCAAAATTTTTTTGAGATTAGAACTTTTTCACCTCGGGTGTCTCGTTCCAAATTCAGAAGATTTTCCTTTCCATTTTCTAAACTATGATGAGAATCGACTTGAATTATATAACCATTTTCATCAGTATAGTATATATTATCACCGTACTTTAGTTGTGTGCTTCCATTCATAACTGGTTTTTTATTTTGAAATCGAATATCGTTCCAGTAATCATCAAAAGTCAATATTTCTTCAACCTGCATAGCATATATCATTTTCCCTTTGTAAATACTTTCTTTTCTAGAAGAACCCATGCCAACTATCCAATCTCCAACATTCGCATGTTTCCTAAGTGTGGGCTTACACGTAGCCAAAGTACAAAAACCATGGAATGGATTTGGAGCGAATCCATAATCTCTGGTTACAACATAATACGATAATTTCATTCATTTCCCCCCTCATATTAGCAACTTGATCTATCAATATTGTATTTAGGAAAAGGTTCTCCAGTCGAAGTTTCCCAAATAGGGGTTGATCCGTTAATAGCTTCTCCTGCTTTATCCATTCCAACTGCAGCATATCCGAAATTCTTACTGCTATCTGGTAATGAACCTGCTTCATCCAAGTATATGAAAATAACTTTTTTACCTAACATACTTGCTTTTTCTATGCACCAATCAATCCATTTAATTTCAGCAGTATTTTTCCCTATTAATACCACAACAAGATCAGACCATTTTGCATTTTTTTCAATAACTTTTTTCATTTGATCTGAAATATTACCGTTTGAAGAGAATAGTCTATAGACTTCATCACTGTTACGAAAAGTATGTTCAACGCCTAAAGTCCTTGGCAACTGATTGATACCTTTTCTATCTTCTCTGCTATATGCTACAAAAATTTTATTTCCCATCTTCTCTTATCTCCTTTTTTTCTTGGCTCCAATTTTCCCAAAGCTTTACAAACAATTCATTTGAGCAATTAGATAAAATATGCTCACATATTTCACTATATCCAAGTTTATCAGCTACATACGAACTTATAATGCGCATCATATTACAGTATCCTTCTTCTGGTTGATTGAGCTCAGAAAGTTCTAGTAACTTTTTCTTACTTAGATTTTTTTGAGTAAGAAGTTTCATATTATCAAAAATTTGTGAAATTAATTTATCTGATTTTTCTTTTGATACTCTTAAGTCATCTGTATTTTTCACATGTAGAGGAATCTGTGCACCAACTTTTTCTTTATCTCTATCATACAAATGTAAACTATCACTAAAGTGACAATATGATCCAATTTCCAAGCCTAACCATCCAGCCATTATTTCTTGAATACTTGTAAACTGAACAAAATTATATGGTAATCCAAGTAAGAGATCATTGCTTCTCATAATCTGAGTCCACTCCAACTTTCCATTTCTCACCTTTAATAGGGAACAGACATTACACGGGATATCATCAGCCCTGGGTTGTCCATCAGAATCTGGGAAGTCTCTATCAGGGTTCCATATAGAAATCACTGTTTGTCTGTTTTCTGGATTATTTTTTAGTGCCTCATACGCACTATTCAACTGATCAAAACCATAGGATTTTCTAATTCTTTCGCCATATGCTCCATAATAAGTATCTCCCATACCAGCGTACTGTTTCAACGCAGGATTCCAATAATTAATAACCTCTGAATCATTGCTACCAGCCAGTATCCAAATCACTTCTGCTAAAGCAAATCCAATGCTTATTGCAGGTACTCGACTAGATACCCATCTTTGTTTCGGATTATCAACTTGCATAATTACATGTAAAAGTTCGGCTGTCTCACCAGTACGACTTTTCACACTATTATGAGTTTCTTTCAATTCTTTTTCTGCTTGAATCCACACATCATCTACCGTCTTCCCTTGATAAGAATTCACCAATCCATCCTCTCCCTTTTTATACTTTCATTAATCCCCCATTTAGGTGGAAAAAAGTATTCAATATTTTCTCTATTACTAGCTCTAAAAATTTGTTTAATACGAGTATTTTTCCCATGATTGTATTCTGGATGTTTCACTCGAGTATATTTATCAGTTTCACAAAATATATTCTGACAATCAATCAATTGTAATTTTCGTCCCCATAAATTTGAAAAATCAAGGTTTAACCTACTTATTTCTTTTTCCTGTTTATCTGCCATCCACTTAATGACATCTTCATAGGTATAATTACCTCGAGACTCGAAACACTTGTCAATACCTTTCTTGGCACCCGGTCCTGCTATCACGAAAGACATCTCATCAAAATCACAAATTGGACTATAATTTATATCAATTGCTAGTTGAAAAGCAAGAAAGCTTCCCAAAGTAGGGTAGTTTAACAGTAAATGATACAACTCTTCCAATGAATTACATTCTTTGACTTTATTTAACAAATCATCCTTTAACATATATTCTAATAATTTAAGGTTATTTTGATGTTTTTTAGAATGGTTAAAAGAACTAACTCCCGATGGCATAATATATGCTGCGGAGTATATTTTCTTATTTTGTTTCAATTCATCCAGAAAGATTTTATTATAGACGTCAAATGAGTATGTTTTGTATGAAACTTTACCTAATTTTCCTTCTAAAGTTTCCCAAGTTTCAATCTTATTGAACAATTTAAATAGCAATATTCTAAACAAAATATCCTCTTCATCATGTGCCTGTCCAGTTTGGTATATAACATTTCTAATTAGATACTGACTTACTCTATCTGAAGCTCTATACACGTTGGTAAATTTGTATTTACTCAAGATATAATCCTGTGACCAAGGAAAATTTTCATTGTTAAATCGAGCAAAAAAAATTTTTTGCCTTTCTGCAGTAAATTTCCAATATTCTGAGTAGATTGGTGATTTAATTAAAGTAGAAGATGTATGAATTTTTTTAATGGTCTTACTTTTTTTGGGAGCAATATCACCAAAGAGATCCATCTGTAACCCTTTACAATTTTTCAAAATCTCATTCACGATTTTATTCGAAGTCTGAATTATCGTAGAATCATTACTTATATTATGAACCAAATATTCTTGGGAGTTACTAACAATTTTTCTATATTCATCTATTAATCGTTTCTTTTCATCGGTAATAACTTGTTCAGAAGGCTTCCTCTCCAAATAGAATACCTTGTTTATGTGTATATTCTCCCAATATTTAAGCTCTGGAATTAACAAGTTATTTAATTCTTCTTTGTCAATCCCAGAAACTACACCATAGCAAAAGGTCGACCACCAAAATCTATCCAATAAAATTAATTTTCCATTCTTCAAATCTGGAATAAGTTTCTTTTGAAGTAACTCAATATGAGCAGCAATATGCAAAATTTGTAAGCTGATAGGATTGAGCTCCTCTTTAAAATACTTGCCTTGTTCATGATGTATATCGTAGACAAGGCTACCTAAAGTCCCCTCTTCTTTGCTAGGAAAACTGTATTTAGAAATATCATATCCCTTTAGCTCTAGCTTCTCTGAAACTTTATCCATTACTGTTGACTTACCGACGTTGTCAATTCCTTCAAAAATATAAATTTGACCACCATTTTCATTCAAAATAGTTACTCCTTCTTCAATACTAACTTCATTTTTTAATAGTCAGGCCTAGTATTTTACTTCAAATCCATTTTCACTCCAACACCAGCAGAGTTTACTAAATAATTTTTTTCTAGGCCATAAAATTTTTCGATAATCTCATTGGACAAAAAAACACCATATTTCCTAAATATCTCGATTGATAATATCATTATCTACTAAACGATCCAGTGATTGCTTTAATGCCACTGGTCGCATAGCTCGCTTAGTATCGTCATATGGTTCAATTTTTCTCCATTTCCGATAATTAATTTATTTATGAAGCTTTACAAACTACAAACTCATCAGAAGAAATTAGTTTTAGTGCTTTAGCTCGTATAACTAATGTACCTATTGAGACAAACCATATTCACTTCAAACCTAGATACGATTCAATTTTGGCTAAATCTAGCCCTTGAACGCTTTTAATAAATGCATCTTTTGGTAGTAGAAATGAAGAAGCAAAGTTATTCGCACGTTGTTCCATTTCCTTGTACTCATCTTTTTCTAATTCTTCAGGATCGTTGTTCCCCTTATCTAAAATCCAATGTCCTAGCTCATGAGTTAAACTAAATTGTTCCCTATAGAATGAATAATCGTCTCCTTCAATCATAACAATATAGTTTTCACGATCATTTATATTGGCGCTTCCGCCTGAAGCATCGCCTTTATTATAATCATTTTTACGACCGAAATAACAAACCCTTTCTCTTCCATTAATCTCATAATATCGACAATTGGTGAATCCTCTAATCCCCAGTTTTTACGGAGTTCCAAAGTAATTGACTCTACATCATCTAAATCTGAAATATTTTGGCTTTCTATAAGCTCTGGAAAAGAAATAGATGCTTCAAAATAATCTCGAATTGTTGTAACATATTTCTTATCTTTTTATCCAAAAAAGCCTTGACATTCCAATCGCTTTTCCCTAATTTATTGTCTAGTTTATTATATAAAGTCCACTTATGAAAAAATTTTACAAGCATATGATATAAGATACTCATTGTAATTCTTACTTTTATAGATTCGAACTATATCACAGAAAATATCACACTTCGACTAAGATAAGAAAAGTTCCTATCAATTAATTTGTGATATATCTTGTAATCAAAAATTTATTTTCTTATTCCATTATTTCTCATAAAAACTATTTTTTCAATATATAAAACAACCAAATCTAAATTTAGATTGCATAACTACATCGTCTCAAATAAAAATAATCTGGTGAAATGCTCCTATCCAACATCAACCAAGAGCCCACATCTTCCTTCAAGTCATACTTATATAGTGTCAATTCGCTGTCATTCATATATCCAAACGGACTATCTGGTTCATTATACAAAAAGAAATTTCCCTGTAAGCTGTCACAATGAGAACAAACATTAGCAAAGTAGTTTCTCTTTTCTGTGTAGGAGTATTTAATTTTACATCCAAACTTTGTCGAAAGTTCTTCTCTTATTTTTTTAGGAATTTCATCATTTAATGCCCATAACTGGAGATCATAACCAGTATCTTTTTGAACTGAAACTGTTGGTCTATCTAAATCAATAATATTATCTGATAAAACACCTACAGCAAAAACCTTCGTATTTTTATGACACTTCCAACATGACTGCTGACCTTCAACAATTAAAAAGTTGTCTTTGACGATAATACATCCATCAACCCACTCTGTGAACTTTACATAGTCATTTTGATTTTCAACATACCACTTTTTTTCTTTTGGATCCCACTTCGCACCTAATTGTTTAGCCAACTCTTTTTGTTCAAATGGAACAGTTAAATAAAGCATAATACAACCTCCTTAGTGAGCGTTTTCACTTATGATACCATACTTTTTTAGTCACACTGTCTATTTTCCAGCTTTTCGATTAAAAATCGCGGAAATATATTCTATAATTTTAGAAATACGTTTTCTTGTAGAAAAAGTAAAAAAGCTCCTCATTCATAAAAAATAAGGAGCAAAAGACTATTCATCAATGGTAATATTCTCAATATCCGTATCTGGTTGATCAAATTTAAGTGAGGCTAAATCTTTTGTTCTGAAGGCTATAGACCATCCCAGAGGATCAATAGGAAAATAATTATACGTACTTTCATAAACTTGGGGTGCTCGCACTACAGTCGGAGCCGTAATTTCATAAGTTACCTCGTTTTGCACTGTACGCATTTGATATTCTTTTTTGGAGATTGCATCATTGATTGTCTCATCATTTACATAATTGTCCCCAATCGCATACAAATCTCCTTCCACATTATATAATCCTGTATAACTAGAATCAGGGTAACTCACTTCATGAATAATAAATGAAAACTCTTCCTTCTCCGTCTGATTTCCTGATGAATCAGTGATAATATTGAAATAAAAATCTGATGGCTCGATATCAATTGGGTTCAAATTATTATCTGATTTCATCTTGGATAGGAATTCTTTTCCTGATTTTACTATGGAACTGTCGCTTTTCTCTAACAGCTCCTCCGCCATTGCAATATCTTCTCGTATACCTTGAATTCTAACTGATTGATAATCAAATTCATCTTGCTTAACTTTTTCTAATATCTCTTCATCTGTCATCTTAGAGACTTCGCCGATAGTTAACTTAGTATTCTTATATCTGCTAATTTTATTATCCTTATCAAATACTAAAACAGACTCAATTGCTGTATCTTTTCCAAAATCATTTTTTGTAACATACCATAGTTTTGTCTCTTTACCTTTATAATTCATATAGTCAGCAAACGTATAGGATACGCTCTCTTGAACCATGGGCTCTACTGGAGAGCCTTGATTTTGTTCATTCTTGCTGTTACTTTTACATCCTGTAACCGCTACTAAAATCAATACGGTTATTGGTAACATATAAACTAAGTGTTTCAATCTTCTTCTCATTTATAAATTCTCTCCTTTTAGTTGGTCAAATGCTCATTTTCCAATTGTTCATCTAAAATACTCTCTAATCCAATTTTTTTCAATCGTGGAACAGCAATTAATCCAATGAATGGCGTCAATAACCAAGAAAGCAGAAAGAGTGTTGGTTTTAATACCATATATCTAAGGATGTACATATCAGTGTACTCACCTTTTTTTATCTCCGCTGTCTTTCTTGATCGATATTCATTGAGATCCGCATTATATAAGTTACCAAATCGATCAACTGTTCCAGAAACCATTCGTTTCACATCGTCAGTTGTCGTCCGATCAATATGGTTACACCCACTTAAAACTTCCGAGATATGTTTTGACACTTTTTTCTTTGCAAAAAATGCATCATACATAGGATTATTTTCGATCCAGAGTTTCACAAAAGGAAAATATATTGCAATTAACAGTCCATAAACCAACTGAAAAATTAGAGCAATAGCTTCTGCAAAACTATAAATCATGCTAAAGGTGAAGAGCGTTTCAAGAATCCCTACAATAAATGCTAAAATCCCCATCGCAACAAAGAATATTGCAATCAATGTACCCACATTTAAGAAAAATTTTTTTCGAACTACCAACATTTTTTGTACCATATTCACATAAACCATTCTCATCCTTCTTTCTTCAAAAAATACTTATCTATCTTTTCAGCAAATTCACAAATACATATATGTATTATTTTACACAACGAAAATACATTTGTCATCTGATTTTTTCCTCCTTAAAGCTCTATCATTAAAGAGTAAGGAGGTGGCATTTATGCTAAACAAAATGGTTGCGGACCAAATCCGTCATTATCGCATCAATAAAAAGATGACATTAGCTGACTTGTCTCGTACCTCAGAAATTGATGATACGTATTTAGGACGCGTTGAGCGTAATGAAATCAATATCACCCTCAATACACTTGAGAAAATTATCAAAGGTCTTCACATGACACCTGCACAGTTCTTTGGCTTTCTAGAATTTGAATCAGATAACCCCGAGTTAGTTAAGGTAATTGATCAGATTCAAAAATCACCTAAACAAAAACAATTAACCTCTATCGCACAAGAGATTGTTAATCTATCTGAGCCATAAAGAATTGGTCTTATGCCAATTCTTTTTTATTTTGAACAAGAAAAAAGCCTTAACCCTCGGGGCTAAAGCTATCATACACGATTCAATTTTAAAAATAAATACCTCAAAGTATCATGAATTAATTTCGTAATTAATAAAAATTTTTGTTAAATTAATTTTAAACCTCCTGTCAAGAAACGTCAAGTGTTATATGACAAACTGTGTCAAACAAGGTTTATAAAAATTGCAAACGTTCTACGTTTGCCGATAAAAAGCTTGAAATAACTGCTAAAATGGAGGAATAAAAATGCCAAATTATCAAATTAAAGACGGAATTCAATCCTATGAAGCAATGAATGCACAAGAGCATTTATTAGCTGCGACAGCCGACCAATTATCGAACAAAGAACTCATTGAACTTGCTTTAGAGTTGTCACCAATTGAAGCTGCTGAAGTCGCTCTTACAATCAACAATGTCCAAGAAATCACATGGTTGATTGATGATATCGATAAGCCTAATTCTGTTCAGATGCAAGCAATGTTCGAACTTTGTCGTCGTTATTGTCTGAGTTCATTAAAAAAGAGCGCTCCAATCGCTTCATCATTTGAACTAGCACAAAGATTAATTGGTGAAATGAATCATTTGACACAAGAGAACTTTCTCTTGCTCACTCTTGATACAAAAAATAAGCTGATTAAACAGCACACTTTATTCATTGGAACATTAAATCAAGCAATTGTTCATCCGCGAGATATTTTTCGACAAGCTTTACTAGATAATGCTGCGCGTATAATTTGTGTGCACAATCATCCTAGCGGTCATCCCGCACCCAGCACAAATGATCATGCTGTAACAAAGAGAATAAATATTGTCGGTCAAGAAATAGGAATCCCTTTATTAGATCATCTGATTATCGGTGACAATCATTATTTCTCATATGCCGAAGAAACAGATTATTTGCAATAGCACTCTGTTTATCCGCATAATAAAATAACGACAAAAAAAGAGATGTCAAAGAAAAATGATCCGTTCAAAAGATTCTATCGAAATCATCAATGTTTCTTTAACAAAATCTTTTTCCAACTTTTTTTCCGACCTTTACCTAGTGGGCCCTCGGTATACATTAATTAATGATGATAGATGATTTTGGGCCCACCTGTTCGTGATAACAACAAGTGGTTTTGGCGAACGAGGGCCCTCTGGGCCCTCATGAATGCGTTGCATTCAATTTCTTAATCGCTTAACCCCTTGTAACAACTATAGTTCATTAATGAGGACCCATCTCCTGTAATATCGAGGGGACACTCAACAAGAGCATAAGGAGTGAGTATGACAAAAATTATCTGCGATGATTTTTGCCACTCAGCATAGCTGAGCCCACTCGTTTATTTTTTTGTCTGGCTAGAAGTAAAAACAGAAATTTATCCGACGCCTATCCCTCTGAAAAAAAAACACTTATTTCTTTATATAACAAGTATAACTTATTTTGACAAACTCATTCACTGACTTTTTTTATTTCTACATAGTTGCAGGCAAACAGCGCAAGACGAGATTGTTTTGCGTTTAGTTTGTTACTTTGTTTTACTAAAAAATTAAGTTGTCTGACATCATAAAAATATTTTTCCTCATCATAGATATCTTTTGAATAGATGCGGTTATCTTTTAAATTCTCATTGATCGTGGTTTGCAAAAGGTTTCTAGCGTAGTTATGACCAATCATTGTTTCTTCTGTATACTCATCTATTGTTAACAACTCTTCTAATAAACTGATAAATTCTTCCGAAGTCAATAAGGAATGGACATAGTCAGATGTTAAATCCTTCATAACATTATTGCTTGAAAAATGTTCGGTTCGGCAATCAAACAACTGGGATTGAAAAAAATCACAAAATCTTTTACCATGCCTTTCCCAAACTTCATTAAAAGCTTTAATAAAAAGTGGGAAACGAATCTCTAACCAGCCAATAGCTAAATCTCCATATTGACCTCTATTTAATAAAAGTTGTGTCGGTGCTTGCTTATATTCATCCAGTTGCTGACTCAAGTTCAACAAACTATCAAAAAAATCCATTGAGTAATCCAAATTTCCAAACAGTAGTTTTAAGAACAAGTTAGAACTTTTCTCAAATTCATGTTCATACTCTGATGCCAATAATTGATAATCTCTTCTATTTGTTTTATTGAAGAAGAATGGATATTCCTCATGCAGATAATCACTGATTCTTGCTACGATTTTTTTCGTTTTCGCTCTATTATGTCCAATAAATACTATTGTTGCTTCTTCTTTTAAGGATTGATTAGTCAAATTAAGCATTGAGGTTCGTATAAATTCGGACTCATCTTCAATCGGATCAACAAAAAAAGGATGCCACTGTTGATTCGTTTTTGTATTACTTACCCCGTTCATAAGTAAAGACAATAAAATTAATTTGATTAATCGCATACGTTCTTCATATTCACCAAATAACAGTTTTGTGCGGCTTATTTTAAATATCTTTTGAAATAAATCAATTTGCGTCTCTGAAAGTAAATAAGGATTTTTCCCCTCAATATTTCTACCGTTTTCAATGAGAGAAAGGCGCTGTCTATCCATAAACAATCCTTCTCCTTTCAACATTTCAATAAAATCGGCTTGTGCTTGTCCTATTACATTTTTCCGATAAAATCGAACCCGATTTCCGATACTTTTATACAAGTAATAATGAAAATTGATCATTGCTTCTCCTTTATGAATGTAGTAGATTTTTCTTTTTTTTCCACTAAAATTATACCACCCCTCACTTTTTTTGCTAGCTTATAGTGTTCTTATAGCAAGAACTTTTTGTTCTGCTATTAGAATTCACTATAACTAAAGAGAGGAGTACCTTGTATGAAAAATCCAAAAAACGAATCCTTGATTCTGGGACAATATTTGAATCAAAAGACATTAATGAAAGAATTGCACATTGGATTTGATACATTAAAAGATTTGCATGATCAAGGACTGCAACCTATCATTATTGGTCGTCAGCGTCTCTATGATGTAGAAGAGCTAAAGCAAGTGCTAACAACTCTAAAATTGAATTAATCCAATTGCTTTTGCCACCGTCTGTTTGTTATGAAAAGAGGTGAAATGATGTCAGCCATCTACGAGCAATACGACAAACGAAAACAAAAATTGTGGCGATTTAAATGCTATTTAGGCAAGAATGAATTTGGAAAAGATGTTCGTACTACTCGTAGTGGCTACAAAACAAAAAAAGAAGCGCAACAAGCCTACAGACAACTCCAGATGAATTTCGATAACAAATTGCATCGTCAAAGCGGTCATATGACTTTTGAACATCTTTATGATGAGTTTTTGGAAAGTTATCGTAATAAAGTCAAACCATCAACAATTATGATTTTACGCCGAGCAATTGAAGATCATGCACTACCTTATATTGGCAAAAAGAAAATCAGTGATATCACCGTTCGTTTTTGTACACGTCTGAATGACGAATGGATAGCAGCTGGATTCAAGCAAGCTTATTACTTTAGAAGAGCTGTCGCTCAAATACTTCAATATGGGGTGCAACAGGAATTGATCCTTGAAAATGCTATGCGTAAAACCGCACCAATTAAAAGAACTGAAATTGATGAAAATTTGGTAGCAACAGAAACGATCACTGTTTACACACCGAAAGAATTATCAGAGTTCTTATCTTGCTGTCACTTACATGGAAACTTGAAGATTGAAACTTATTTTCGCGTCCTTGCTTATACAGGTGCTCGAAAATCAGAAATTCTCGCACTAGAATGGCAAGACATCGATTTTGATACAAATAAACTAACGATTAGTAAAACTCTTGCGGAAGTTGAACAGAACCCAACAACTAAAAAAACGAAAGTTGTTAGTCATCGAGCGAAAACAAGTGCAGGGAAAAGAACAATCTCTCTTGACTGGCAAACCTTACAACTTTTAAAAAGCTGGCAACAACGTCAAAAAAAGGAGCTTTCTATACTAGGTTTAAGCCATCAAAGCAATAAACAGCTAATCTTCCCCAATCGCTCAAATAACTTTTGTCGTCCTGGCCAACCAAATGATTGGTATGATATGATCGCTAATAAATATCAGCTTGAAAAACGGATAACTCTTCATGAATTTAGAAAAACTCACGTTTCCTTGTGCGCAATGGCAGACATGAAACTAGAGGATATTATGTATCGTGTTGGCCATAAAGATTCAAAAATGACAAAACAAGTCTACAACTATTTTTATCCAGAACGAGAAGAACGAAGTGCTGATAAATTTGCTCAATTTATTGAGCAAGAAAAAGATTTGTTTTAATCATTTTCATAAATTTTTGGATATAAAATAGGCTAGTACCACTGAATAAAGTGATACTAGCCTATTTGTCTCATCAAATTTCTACCAACTCAACGAGAACAAACTACCAAAATGGTATGCTTACCTATTTTTCTTTTGATGCACTAACTTATTGCTTGTAGTAAACTAGTTAAACCAAAAAACATTTCAAGGAGTGATTTAATGTCCAAATTGAATCAAACATACGAAAATTATTTACAACAACCAGAAGCGTTATCTTTTACTGAAATGACCACTATCTATCAAGAAATATTGAAAAATGTTGATATGAATGATAAGGATTTTATCGAAATTTGGGAAGAGTTAATGGGTGCTGCTATTCGTTATACAGTCATTCGTGCAGAATGGCCTCAATTTTCTAGGGAACAAAAACTGGAAAAAGATCCCGAACGAACGAATATTCACAATACCATTATCGACCAGTTCATCCTATTGGAACGCATCTTTCAATTAAAGCATTGGGACAGTCATTCTTGGACATCACGCTTATTTTTACAAGAAGAACAAGAACAACGTACAAGAAGTGATGTGAATGACCACCGACAACGGATTGGCGATTTCGCGAATTACTTGGTGTTTGTTTCAGCGGTTAATGGACGATAGATATGAAAGTCACGATTTGATAAATTCTCATCATAGTAGATTATCAATATTTTTTTCTAACGCCTACTATGATAGGAGCATATCATTTGATTATCAGTTCTTATACATTTTCTTTAATAGCTTTTTACGTCTGTTTTTTATTTGTTCCATCATTAAATTCTCCGTCAGAGGAGATATTTGATCAAATTTCTTTTGACATCTTCTAGCATAGGAAATGAAGTTTCCAAATTTACTCCCTTTACTATCCCTTACACCCACATCAAAAAAATATCTATAAATATGCCTTTTACCAATTAGATAACTCGATCTCTTAATTCGACTTTTTTCTCTAGCAGCTCTGATTGCTTTATCAGCTTTTCTATAAAATTTTGAAACACTTTTTTGTCTCATCTTTACTTGACTTCCATCAAATACAAATCCCAAGTAATCCAATTTTGATTTTACTAGACTTGATGTACTATTTTTATTTGACTCAAACAAATATACTGTATCATTTGTAAAAAGATACTTCTCTGTTTTATTTCTCTCAATTTTTAACTTAGTGACCTCGGATGCGTATTGCAGAATCTCTCGAACAATTTCAAGAAAAATATCCTTAGAGGTTGTACTAAAGGGCAGTATCAAAATGAAATCATCCGCATATCTTAAATATTTCCCACCATATTTGGATGATAATTTATTTAACCAATCGTCAAAATCTATCATATATATATTTGATAGCAAAGCACTTATTGGGGTTCCTTGAGGAATTCCAAAACTGTTAGTATTTTTACATACATGACCATCTGCTTTAAAATTTCTAAATTCTTCCCACGTATCAAAATAAGATTTTAAACCATTCTTATATTGTTCTTTTTCTGAACCGAATAAATCATTTAAATCTTTTTGTTCAACCCAAGAAAAACTAGTTATTGTTTTAAAAATTTTAAACCAATCTTCTTCCAATGTGCTCATACTTAAGACTTCTTTTAATTTGCACTTTAAATATTCATGATCCAAAGTATCAAAAAATTTTTCAAAATCTCCTAAAAAAATATAACAGCCATCATTACTTCTTTTGATAAAATCTATTGCTTCAGCCGCATAGTCTATGTTTGATTTACCTTTTCCAACCCTATAAGCAACAACATTATCATCAATTCCTCTTATTTCTGCTACTTTTTCATAATCCTTGTTTAGACAATCTGCGTAGTATCTGTAGATGCAAGAATCTAAATGTGAAGCTCTGTAAAGTTCCCGCGGTTTGATTTTGACAGGCCTGCTCCCTACATCGTTAACCTTATATTTTACTAACACCTTTTTTTTGTGTATAAAAGGAAAAAAACCATGCTTAACAATCCTTTTTGGATCTTCTACATAGTCTTTTACGGAATTATATCTTGTTCTATAGTCAAAATGAAGATAAGATTTTGTGATAAAGTCTTTCAAACCTACATCTCCTTTTTATTTCTTGGATGAGGAAAAGTACCATTTAGGGCCAATGGGATACTACTTTTCCTGCACACAAACCTTACAAGTGGTATATTTCTATACTCACAGCGCCCAAAGAACATCAAACTGTTCCTGTATAATATTGGTAAAGTCATTGGATTAACGAAAGGAGCTGAGACGGCTATGAAACTGTTCAGACTTATGTCAACTTTGGACCACACAGACCTATTACTTATTGTAATATTGCTGGTGCTTGACTTTAGCAAACATTATCCCTCTATAACTACATATAGAGCAGACTAATTTTATCATATCTCATCTGATTTGTCATCGTGACAAAAAAACATACATACCTTTTAATATATTAGATTGAAATTCACTATATTCAATCTATTACAAAGAAAAATGCAATAAAATCTATTGGCTTAATCTGAAGCCATATTTATTTCATATTACTACGTATTTTTTCAGGAATCATCACCACTTCAGTTGCCAAATCGATTGTTTTGTATGTAGAATCTATGCATTCATCCCAATATTCTAAATGTTTTTATCAATCCAACTCTCAGAATCCTCAACAGAAATTCCACCTTCTCCTTGTATTGAATACCAGTACAAAAATTCTTCCCCGTTGAGCTGTTCTCTAAAAATTGTCTCAACTTCTATCCTACATCCACTATCTAAGTTTATATTTGTATCTCTTATTAGGTCAATAACTTTTCTAACATGTTTATCATTAGTACAAATTATTTTTTTCATCCTGAGAAAACGACATGTATTTTGCGACAACGGATCATAGAAAATCTATTCCATCTATTGTTGTTAAATAACCAGTCGTTATATCAGAAAATCGATTTGGCCGCTCAAAAAAATTTAAGAGAGCAACTTCTCTATTATTTAGAGCTACAAGCACGAAAGAACAATGCAGCACACTTCAGCATCCCTATCTCACGTCAGGAGTTAGCTGAATATCTCGGCGTTGATCGAAGCGCTCTTTCCAGAGAACTCGCAAAGATGAAAAACGATCGGTTGATTGATTACAGAAAAAATACCTTTAGCTTATTAGAATAGCTGTTATCCAAAAAAATAACAGTGACCTTTCTTAACCTAAAAAGGGGGACTGATTGTCAATAAGGACTGATGAATTGAATAAAGTAAATATCTACTTTATCAAATCAGATATGCTTTATAGCTTTATACACCGAACCCACTGGTAAATATGGGATACAGCGTTTGTTAGACACGTAACTATTTTGCTCTTAACTATAAAATTATTAAAGCAGAAACAACTATTTGGTTTTCTACTTGAATCTTAGAACCAGTATATGAAGCATTTAACAAAATTATTTCTGATTTACCTACTGGATTCATCAAAAGAAGGATATCAAACAGCTTCTAAAGCAAGTGGTTTTATCAACATAGTCTGAAAGTAGATTGCTGAAAAGCCAATGACTCTCTAGATGAACTGGTTAAAATGACTATTAGTTTTGTTGATCTTGTTTTGAACTGGTCCAATAAGGATAAGCTTTGAATAATTTTGAATAAAATCTTAATATGCAAAAAACTTATAGCGAAAACGTCGAAATACCAGTAGAAATAAATTCTTTCTGTCAATATTTTTTCGGAATGGACAATATTCCCAAATCTTGGCTAAATTGTTAAACTTATGTCCCTCTATCAATAAAAAACAAGTTTTGATTTATTTTCTGAACCAGGTTCCCACAACTCCATACTTGCTCGAATGTCATTTCTTTTTTCTGTGACATTGTCCATTACAAATTGAGCAGGGGCACGTCTCGTAATTTGAGCGCCTAAAAACGGTTCTCCCTTAGGACTTGCCATATAGTCCTTTCGTGTCCCATTATAGAGCTAAGTCATGCGCATATATGTGTAATCCAAATCACTTACTTCTAGTGCTTCTACACCTCGATTATGCGCGACTGATCCTCCATCATACGACTATTCCATACGGCAAACGGTTCTGCAACTTCACCATACACGCTAAGTACACCTGCTTGAATGATTCGTTTCACACCCGTTTTATGCATCGCATCGATCACAATCTCTGTTACTTTTTTATTATCAAAATTCATATAAATAACCTCTTGGTTTTCCATAACCTTGATCAACTCAGGTAAATTTCCAGCATCTCCAGAAACCTTTGTTACGTTTGTATAAGACAAGTCAGCGGCATGACGTCCAAATAAAGTTAAATGTAAATCAGGTTGCTCTTGCAAAAGCGGGATTAATACCTGTGGAATCTGACCACCAGCACCAATAATTAGGATATTTTTGCTCATTTTTCTGTCTCCAACATCCGATTCATAAACCATTCTACTTGTTGGGGTGCATCATGATCAAAGAACGCAGATTCTTCCCTATCTAAAGCCGCTATCTTTTTAATATCTTCTTTTGAAAGCTCAAAATCAAAAATATCAATGTTTTCAGCCATTCGTTCGGGACGAACTGATTTTGCTAAAGCAACAATCCCTCTTTGCATTAACCAACGTAATACAACTTGTCCTACTGTCTTTCCGTATTGTTTACCGATTTCTGCTAATACAGGATTGGTAAATAGTTCGTGACGACCTTCTGCAAATGGTGCCCAAGCTTCCACTTGTATGCCATATTTTCCATGCCATTCTTGATCTTCCACTCGTTGATTCCAAGGATTTACTTCGATTTGATTGATTTGAGGTTTCACCTCATTCAACCCAACAAACTCGATCATCTTAGCTGATTTGAAATTTGAAATCCCAATGGCACGTAATTTCCCTGCTTTTTGAGCAGCAACCATTGATCGCCATGCACCATAAATATCTCCATATGGTTGATGAATAAGATAAAGATCAAGATAATCCACTCCCATAACTTTAAGAGAATGTTCAATCGTTTCCGCAGCTTTTTCTTCTGGTGCTTGAAGGATAAACAATTTAGAGGTAACAAAAAGTTCTTCTCGAGTGACTAGCCCTTCATTGATTGCACGTTTGATTCCTTCACCTGTTTCTTTTTCATTTCCGTAAATAGAAGCTGTATCAATCAAACGGTAGCCTGTTTTAATTGCTTGATAGACCGCCTCAGCTGTTTCTTCCAAAGGAATTTGATAAACCCCGAATCCTAGTTGCGGCATTGTGACACCATTATTCAGTTTGATTGTTTGCATAGTGTTTTCCTCCTCTAACTTTCTTTACATGTTCTATCCTATACCTTGGAGTTAAGTCCATAGCAAGAAAAAAGTTTTATTTTTTTCGTTCCCATAGTTTTTCAACTTTATCAGGCTCCCATGCACCGGCTTTAAATTTTGCGATGTGCTCATCATACGTTTCGATCTTATAAATAAGTAAAGCTCGGACTTCCTGCATTTCCGCTAATTTTTTGTCTAATTCTTCTAATTGATCAGATAAAATTTGTTTCTGCGCTTTTTCTACATTCTGTGTTTCACGTAATTGAGCTAGTTGAGCAAAATCAATTAAAGATTCGATCGATAATCCAGCATTTCGTAAGTTTTTTGCTAAATAAATCCAATTCAAATCATTTGTAGTATAATCTCGGTAGCCACTCTCGTTGCGGTGAACGGGTGGTATAACACCAACACGCTCATAATAGCGCAATGTGTCTACGCTCAAATCAAACATTTCCGCTGCTTTTTTTATATTCATCAAATCTCCTCCTCATTCCTCTTATTTATAATAATCCTTGAAGTTAACTCTAAGGCAAGCAGAAAACTCTTCTCCCTAAAATAATAAACAAAATAACTACTTGTATTTCGTAAACACTTAAAAACATTCATTTAAAAGATTTAGCAATAGATCAAATTAGTTGAATATAATTTTTCATATTCTAATGTTTATTAAGTAAGAATAATGTTAAAATAAAAAAACGAAGAGTACTCGGCGCAGTCCAGAAAAACTTCCCCAAGTTTTCTGTGCCGGTACTCTTCTTAGATTAATGCATGTTGCTTATTCAGCCTACGTTATAATTTCTTTTTTTGCAAGCAATTAAGGTGTTGAACCAATACTTAGGAATCCCTTATGTTTTTTCTATTTTTACATTTGGCTTCTTTTAAGTGCTATACTGGACAAGTACCATGAAAGTAGGTGTTCAAATATGAATACTAATTTTTATCCAGTGGAAGTTTTTAGTTCGGACTACCGTTTATATTCATCAAAAGCAAAAACAAGTTTATATGATTTTCAATCGAGACCACCTTTGATCACGTCATTTGCTGTTTTAAATTTGAAAGAGTTGCGCAATATTCAACTCAAATTATTTATTTACGATATTGATATCGAAAAATTTTCTACTTTAGAGGAAGCTAAATCTAGATGTAACTCTCTTATGTATAAATAATTTAACTAGCTGATCATAGCTAGTTTTTTTTATCTGTATCTAATTAACTATATGTTCACCCTTCATCTGCTTGATAAAAAGAAATATTTATCGCTACACTTATGGCGGCGGTTTTAGAAGTTTATAGATTATCGAATGATACGGAAATATCTTCCATCTGCTATGGGTGAATCAGATAAAATATATTTCTGGATGGTTCCTTTAAAAAGTTTTTCTCCTTCACAGCAACTTTTTAAAGAAGGATACATTTTTTTAGAACCATCCAGATAATAAACATTGATTCCCTGAATCTGATTATAATTAATCGGAGAACGTCGTGTACAAGAAAGTTGATCTCCTAGATATTTCACCTGATTAACAATCCTTGGATCATTAAGCCAATTTTTGTTAAGTTTCAATTTTACGATTAACTGATGAATAGCTTCTTTTTTCATTTTATTCCTCCACTTAAACCAATCATCTATCTAGTTTACATATACATAGTACGTCATCAAAAAACTCAAACTATTCTTCATTGATTTCAGTTACCCATTAAATTTTTATAATTTATAACTGTTCTTTCTGTAGTATTCGTCACTTCTAAATTTGAAAGGGTTACAACTGCCGAATTACTGAGTAGCTTTATAATTGTTCCAGCTACTTGTTTTTTTCTATATCTAAATATGACCTGTTGATCTATATGAAAAGCTTGACCTTCTATTGAAAGTTGTTGTGGTTTCCATTGTGAAAAACTCATTCTTACCCCTCCTTTGAAGTATGAAAAAACCCGCCTCACACATGTTGAGACGGGTTAAAAGACACTTTTATGCTTTGTAGATATTAGCAGCTTGCAAGCCACGTTGACCTTCTTCAGTATCAAAAGTAACTGCTTGACCTTCATCTAAAGATTTAAATCCATCCGCTTGAATCGCAGAAAAATGAGCAAAGACATCTTGTCCATTCTCTCCGGTTATAAAACCAAAACCTTTGTCTGCATTAAACCATTTTACTGTACCTTTATTCATACTGTTTCCTCCTAGTGCATCTTTAAAAATGCGTTTTGTTGCAATAATTATTTGATAAGCAAAAGGAGAGTATAAATGGAAGCATAGCACTCTTAATACGTTTCAAAGGTTATCACTACAAGTAGTATACCACACAAACCCTTATGTTGCAAATTTACATAAATATATTATTTTTTCATAAACATTTCACCCATGATACACTATTTTATATTTTATGTGCTATACTATCTATATAGAATTTCGCTATGAACGTTATCGTTACCTTTCGTCACTATTTGAGAGAGGAGAATGTATTATGACATTCACTAACAAAACGATTGATTATCGTGTTACTTTGGACACTAACTTAAACTTATTTATTGTTTTTTCTAAAAACGATGAAACCAAAGTCGCAACTGGTACAACAATTGAAAATGCGCTACATGAATTAGAAAAACTTGCATAAGGAGTGAAATTCTCTAATGACCAAGCTCTATTCATACTAAAGGCAGCTATTCCTTCTTATAGGTAGCTGCCTTTTTCATTTTGTATGCGCAAATTTGTCAAAAATGATTTCCATTGTTTCTAGTGTATCGATATCCATCTGACATAACCAAAGCAATACCGTCTTTTCTTTCTCTGTCCAAGTGATTTTGGGATAGGCGGATACAAGTTTGTCATAACGCATACGTTGGTCGCTTGATGCCGATAGCCAGTGTTGTTCAAAGCGTTCATTTTCTTCCATATCGATCCCTCCAAAATAAAGATCAACCATACACCCAGCTAACCAATCTATTTAATTAATGATTCTAGCGTGCCTTTTTCATTATTCCTAAATTGATAAGCAGATCTTGATTCTTCCGATTTTTGTAGTGCTGTTCAAATTCACTTGATTATTTTTGATCACTCGTGAATAATCAGCTTAAATCATTTATTATGAACACAAGTTTCTGATCCATATCAAAACCAAGTATATCAATAAAATATTAGAGGGTCAAAAACTATTAAGTTTATGACCACAGATTCAATTATTATAGAATTTTATCGTCACTATCAGTTCTAACTAATGCAATAATTATTTTCCTATTATCTATTTTATTAACTAGTAACTAAACCGGCTGTATAAGTAAATCTCAATAATTTTACCAGTTTACCTTGCAGAGCATGATGTTTATACTTCATAATCTATTCTTATCGTCATAATTCAACTTCTCCATCAGTTCATCAACATTTTACGTAGATCTAAGCTTAGCGTAACAGACAAATATGAAAGACTTATGTAGTAGTAAATGTTCTGCCATCTTTTGCTGAACTTTTATTCTTAATGTGCTTCGTTATAGTTACTCGACGCAACCGTTTCTTGACTGCGCACTCGTTGATTGTTATATAGTTTCTGACATCATTCTTATGATCAGTAACTCTTATTCCATTTGCATCTTGATAATTCATGTGTTAAGCGCAGCTATCTAAAATATTCGCGCCTATTTTTCCTCCAGAATGACTACCTCCAAAAATTTTTTTCTTCTATTGCTTAAATATCATGAAAATTATTTAAGAAGACCAAAAAATCTTTGAGTTTTTTCCTATGAACTATTAATCGACACAGTACGTTTCCATACTTTATTCCTCAGAAAAAAATCTCTCAGATTTAAGAGAGATCTTTTTTCTGTTTAATGAAGATTAAATTCCACAGTTATAATCTGAGTTGGAAAGAGTACATCGCCTTGGTATTACTCATTCAACTTCTTTATCTATATCTTTCATCAATAACTTTCTATACATTTATCTTTATTATAAAAAAATCTACGCAACAAAAACAACAATCGCTACCACAGATATAGACTAATTTTTTTGATCACCAACATTTTATTAACTATTTTGATAACGGATTAATTTTTATTTATTTCTATATATTTTTTAGAAGTAAATATTATATTTCAAATGAGCGGGTTTCACTTATATTTGCAAAATAGCTAAAATTATATTTAGTTGACTTGCATGACGATAACTCTTGTTGCGATAAATGTATCACCTACTCGTTGCCCATAAAGACTTACCGATCGTTCAAGCTGCAGATCCGCACGTGACCCTTCCACGATTCGAGAATTATGCGATTGTACATCATATTGAATCACTTTTATCTCGGTCTCGCTAGTAATCATAAAGGATAATGTTTCCTCAGATGCGATCGCCATATCAAAGACTTCGCCGTCTTCCCCTGTTCCTTGAGAAATGTTCGTCAACTCCATCTCAAAGCGATCACCATCAATACTAATGAGTGTGCCCGTTTCATCTGCTTGTGCCAGTTCCTCATTCGCTCGCTCTGCATCTGTTTGAGTCACAGGTTGCGCTTCTGACTGATCGGTTTGATCGTCACTATTTTGCGTCTCGTCTCCACTTTGACTCGTTTGCTTTTGTGGCGTATTGATTTGGTTATTGATTGGTACGTTGTCGTTGTTTGTCTGTGGGTCATTCGCAGCAACACCGCAACCACCAAGTAATGCCACAAAAAAGATAATTGCTGTTTGTTTTCTTATCATAAAAAACACCTTCCTTTTATTCATAGCGTAATGCTTCGATCGGTTTTAATTTCGACGCTTTATAAGCGGGTAAGTAACCAAAAACGGTACCGATCAGCATTGAAAATGACACACTGATCAGAATGGATAACAATGAGATCGTCATCGGATACTCTAACAGACGCAAAGCGATCAGACTGATGAGCAGACCGACGAAGATGCCAATCAGCCCGCCGATCACCGATAAAACGATTGCTTCTGTCAAAAATTGCTGCAAAATCACTTTACGTTTGGCACCCAATGCTTTCTTCAAACCGATCTCTCTGGTACGCTCTGTCACACTGACCAGCATCGTATTCATTACTCCGATCCCACCGACGAGTAAGGAAATGCTAGCAATTCCCCCAAGTAAAATCATATTCGATCGATTGATATCATCGGTCATTTTCTTCACTTCATCATAGTTGCGGATGGAAAAAACAAAATCTGAAGGCGGAATACTCTTGGTCAATTCATGGCTGGCTTGGACGACTGCTGATTCTAAGACGTCCGCATTCGTCGCCTGAAACAGCACTGTTGGCCTTTGGTTGAGCTTTCCTTCGACGAAACTTTGGCTGCCTCGAGGAATGAAGACATATTTCCCCGACAGTTGATCCGTGTCAGAAACAGCTACGCCAACGATGCGAAAGGGCGCCCCATTGATTTCGATCAGTTGATTAATAGGATCACGATACGAGAAAAAAATTTCCGCCAAATCTTTCGTAATCACCGCAACTTGTTTTTGTGTCTGCAATTCGGTTTCAGTCATTCCTCTGCCAGCAAGGATCGTATGGGGCAAAATTTCAAAGAACCCGCGATCCATGCCTAGCACTGTTGTATCGGTTTGCTGGTCTCTTTGGAAAACTGTCAGATTGGCTTCATAGAACAAGCTAACGTTCTTGGCGTGATCAATGGTCAGCAGCTTTTGCAGCTCTCCTTCTGATAGTTGCGGGGCGTAATCAGGCAAACGATCATTTCTGCCGCTTTCGCCCGCTAAAAAAGCACTTCTGGCGTCATATTCGATCCGCATCGAGTTAGTATCACCACCAATTAGCTGCTTTTTCATGTTCTCAGTATTTCCGTTGATGATACTCACAATGGAAATGATGGAGGCAATCCCGACAATGATTCCTAGCATCGTCAACAAGGAACGCAAACGATGCTGGTAGATTGCTTGAATGGCTAAGCGAATATTTTCGGTCATAGTTGGCCCTCCTCAACAACTTCACCATCTTTAATGACGATTTGCCGCTTTGCATAGTCCGCAACCTCTTGTTCGTGGGTAATCAAAACCACTGTTTTTCCTAGATGGTTCAGCTTAGTAAATAGCGCCATGATCTCATGACTATTAGCGGTATCTAAAGAACCCGTCGGCTCATCCGCTAAGATCACATTTGCTTCTCCTGCTAATGCCCGAGCGATCGCTACTCGTTGTTTTTGCCCCCCGGACAACTGATTGATCCTAAAATCGATCCGATCCCTCAATCCGACACTTTCTAAGGCGTGAATGGCTCGAGTTGTTCGTTCTTCCTGATTGACACCGGCATACAAGAGCGGTAAGGCAGCATTTTGTAAAACGGATAATTTCGGCAACAGTTCAAAATTTTGAAACACGAAGCCGATTTTTTGATTGCGGATCTCGGACAGTTCATCTTCACTCAATTGACTGGTATTTTTACCATCAAGTAGATAGCTGCCCGTTGTTGGCGTGTCTAAACAGCCAATAATATTCATCAAGGTCGACTTGCCTGATCCTGATCGGCCCATGATGGAAACAAATTCGCCGGCATTGATTGTTAAGTTGATTTTTTTCAAAACTTGAATCTCGCTAGTGCCTTGCGGGAACGTTTTGCAGACATCAATCAGTTGGATCATTTGGTTTCACATCCATTCCCGCTTTGATACCGTTTCTTGGAAAAACGAGCTCCACTTGCATATCCAGTTCACTTTCTAACAGATACATGGCTTCATCTGTTTCATCTTCCATGATTTCCACGGACAGTTTACTGATTTTATGGTCCTCAACGACATAGATGAAGGGCCTATCTTCTTCATAAAACACGAAAGATTTGGGCAGTTTGATCGCGGTTTGCTCTTCCTCAATGCCTTCTACGAAACAATGGATGCCAATGCTAGGTGGCTCTTCACTTTCATCTAAAACGACTTCAAAACTAAATTGCGACAAATTGGGGTTTGCGCCTTGTTCTTCAACCACTACGGAAGGCTCTTTCATATCCCCAACTCGGGTGATCTTTCCAGTCCATCGTTGACTGCCGCCATTACGGTCTCTAAGTTCAACCTTTTGACCAGGCTCAAGTTGATTGCGGCGAAATTCATCCACAGTTCCTTTTAAAAAGAGTCGACTGGTATCGACAATTGTCATAAAAGGATTTTCTGGAACTGATTCACTAGAACTCATGTTCATTTGTCGTTCATCCACGTCTTTAACGATTCCGTCAATTTCGGCTTCCACGACATCTGAGCCATGCTGCTCTTTGACTGAACGTAGTTCTAATTCTGCCCGTTCCAGCTCTAATTCGGCATCGCCAATGCTGCTTTCCAAGTTTTGCGCTTCCAGCAACAATTGACTTTGCTGCATTTCCAAATCGGTTTTACGATCTTCCAGCCCTTCTTTTTCATCTTCTTCCACACTGGCAATTTTTTGTTTTGTCTCTTCCAGCTGATTCGTCACCTTATTGTATTGCTCCCATTTTTGATTCGTTTGCCGTCTTGCTTGTTCCACAGCTCTCGTGCGATTAGCCGTCGCCTGTTCTGCTTCTTTGATGGCCAAAGCACCCTCAGGGTTAGAGTAAACAAAAAGAGCTTGCCCTGCTTTCACTTGATCCCCTGCCTCTACTTTCTTTTCAACGACAGCGCCTCTCTTGCTATCTACTTTTAGTTCAATAGTTTTTGCTGGCTCAATGGATCCTACTAACTGAAAATCATTTTTGGGCTGTAAATCTTGTAAATGTATGCGGGTGATAAAGGGCTCATCTTGGCGATTAAATGCCCAAGCACCTATCCATCCTAAACTACCGATGATCAGTAGAACACTAATGATTGGAATGATCCATTTTGTTTTTCTTATGTGTTTTCTCAAATATTTCACCTTCCTGATTAATTGTTTGACCATCTTTATTTAATCATTGATTCAGGCAGCGTTTAAAACGATTCTCTTAAGATATTATGAAGATTCCTTAAGAATAGAGAGTTTGTAATCAATACGTTTCTTTCCTATAAAGAATTCTTAAGAGTTAAAACCTATTAGTATCCTCACCTCTTTGCTATAATCAAAAAGAATCGAGAACACTTAGAAAGGACCGTTTGATGCGTACGAAAACTTCTTTTTTTATTATTTCTTTACTTGGTCTTTGTTTATTGGTAGGAGCCGTATGGTTATTAAAAGAATCGAGAATCATTCAGATGGTGCTAGATAATTTTTTGTCAAACCTTGTCACAGATGGCGTTGTGGAAACAAGCGATGGCGATGGCGGGATGATCCTTGGCACATTTGTCGACTGGCGCCCCATTAAACAATTGTTCTTGGCATTCTCCCTCTTTCTAGTTTTTGCCGTTACCTTGATTTGCTATCTTATCTATCGTTATGTTTCAAGGAAAAAAATTGCAAGGATCGCCGAAGGAATTCAGCTCTTTTTCTCTCAATCGGAAAAATGTTCCACTGGCAGCTTAGCGATCGATCATGAATTATTAAGAATAAAAGAGACAATGAACCGAAATGAGACCCTTTTAAAGGAAGAAACGCAAAGAACCAAAGACTTGATCACGTATTTGGCTCATGACTTGAAGACGCCCTTAGCCTCAGTGATCGGCTATCTCAATCTATTGTTGGATACGAAAAACTTGACCAATGAACAGATGACGCAATCCTTAACGATTGCTTTAGAAAAGTCTGAGCGTTTGGAAACACTAATGAATGAATTTTTCGATATTACTCGTTTTAACCTGCAAGATATCCAATTGTATCAACGGGACCTTGATTTCGTCTTCTTACTAAAACAAATCCAAGAAGAATTCTATCCGCTGCTGAAAGAAAAAGAACAAGTTATCTGCTACACAGGACCAGAGAACTTGAAATTAAATGCCGATAGTGAACAGTTGGCGCGAGTGTTAAATAATCTGTTAAAAAATGCCATTGCCTATGCACCTGATCAATCCACGATCACAATGCATCTAACCGTTGGCGAACAAGCAGCAACTTTCATCCTAGCGAATCAAAGTGATCCGATCGAACAAGAACAGTTGGAGGCTTTATTTGAAAAATTTTATCGTCTGGATCAAGCTCGTTCAACCAAGACAGGTGGAGCAGGTCTGGGATTGGCGATCGCTAAAGAAATTATTTTGGCGCATCAGGGAACGATTCGAGCTACTAGCAAAAACAATGAGATTCAAATGGTCATTACACTGCCTTTAGCGACAAATCAAAATCAAGAAATAAGTTAGCCAACTGAAAAGGAAGGTCTATACGAGTGGAAAAGATACTTTTAGTTGAAGATGAAAAAGAAATTGCAGATTTGATTGCCTTTTATTTACGAAACGAAAATTTTTCCGTCATCATTTGTGCAGATGGTAAAGATGCTCAGGTGCAGATTGAAAAAAACAGCTTTTCTTTGGCAATTCTTGATGTAATGCTGCCGGATATCACAGGCTTTGACCTTTGTAAAATCATCCGAAAAAAGCATCATTACCCAATTATTATGTTGACAGCTAAATCTGAGGAAATCGATAAGATCACTGGTTTGACAATTGGTGCTGATGATTATATCACGAAGCCCTTTCGTCCATTGGAAGTGATCGCTCGGGTGAAAGCTCAGATACGCCGCTCGACCCAATACAATGGCTCAGATCAAAACAAATTGATCGTGAGGGAGTTGGAATTAGATGTCAATAAACGAAAATGTTTCTTGCAAGAAGAAGAAATCTCCTTGACGCCCATTGAATTTTCCATTTTAAGATTATTGATGGAGCGAAAAGGCCAAGTGGTAAGCTCTGAGGAAATGTTTCAAGAAGTTTGGGGCGAAAAGTATTATACTTCTTCCAATAATACCATCATGGTCCATGTCCGAAATCTAAGGGAAAAAATGCACGATACCCACAAGAAGTCTTCTTATATTAAAACCGTTTGGGGAATCGGCTATAAAATATGATATAAAATGATTTTTTGTTTTCTATATTTTATGACTCTTCGACATTTTGGATTGACTAATTGACAGCATTCGCCCCTGCAATAACATTTCTTGAAAATTAGAATAACTACAAATAATACCCCAGATTTCCCTTGTTTTCTCGTAACACTCAACTATATGGAAAGATCACCGTTTATAAGGTGTAAATTTGTCTCAAGGTAGTAAATTATCTAACTTAATTCAGAATCAAAAACTTTTAAGTTACTGATCACACCAAAGAATTGTCCTAATACTTATTAAACCAATTTTTAAATGAACAATGATTTGTTTACGAGTTTATGGGCACAAAAATAAAGTAATACACTCCAATTGTGGTATCTAAAAAGAGTGTTCAGAAATTGTCATTTTCTGAACACTCTTTTTTAATTTTATTGCTTACTTTTTCTGCGTTTTTTAACTACTATTAACGCAAGAGTAACTAATAAAGCTCCAGCAGTAGTCATAATTAATTGACCAAGAATCTGTTCTTCAGTCTTTGGCAAATTACCATCAGAATTGTTGTTATCTTTTGTATTGCTGAGAATTTCTTGGTGTTTCTACTACACACAAATCTGGAATCTCTTTTAATATGGCAAAACGACTTTTCCAATCAAGATCGTTGATTCCCTTCGAAATCTTTGTATTTCATCGTCACCGGTCCGTCGTCTGATCCCTCATACACGCAACTATAAAGCGATTGATTATTCAAATAATGTCAAAAAAAGATTGTAAAGCAATAGATGCTATTTACAGTCTTTCATAATATTATTTATTAGTATTTTGCTTACTAACACTCATTCATGCGATCACCTAGATACATGATTCCAATCGGAATTTCCGATGTAGTTTTCAGTCCTACTAACTCTCGATAGAAGGAATGACTATCTTTTCTTATTTGTGAAATCATCTCTTCTTCACTTGAGACCTCATGAAAATTTGACTGGGTCAGTTTCTCATATTCAAGCAACAATTGAAGCTGAGCATCCAAAATTAAAAGCTCTTTTACTGAATCAAAAAAAATTTTTCTGGGGTCTTGATTGATTTTTAAACAAGCAGATTTCAATTCCTGGTAGTACCCATTTAATTGAGGGTATCGGTCGGCAAATGTTGGCCCAAATTTTTTATCTATGCAAGTAAAGTATTCTTGCATCGTCTTTATATCTTCCACTTATATTTCCTTCTCTCATATCTAGTATTTTATATTCTGACTTCTCCAACACCTACTTGCTTCTCCACTTCAGTTTCTATGTTCTCTTTAGATACTTGATTAGTAGGTACTCGAATCTAAGAATGATTTAATTCTTGCTTCACACGAGACCAGTCAGCTTCATTCGGGATGGTATTCACCAAAAAATAATCTTTTTCAAAAGGGAAATCCCAAAGGTACGGTCGGTAGTTAGTCACAATCAGGTCGATTTTTTCATTGGCGATCCGATCTGAGGTTAATTCCTGTAATTGAAGAAAAAGAAGTCGATGCTGGCTCCCGAAACGGGTCTTAGCCTGATGCTGAATTGATTGGACCACTATCGCGTCCCCTTCCAGTAAAAAGAGAATCGACTTTTTCGGACGATACGATTCTAATAAAAGATTGGTAAAAAGTGTGAATGCAACTACAACGTCTTCAAAATATAGATCTCCTAGCCCAAGAAGCTGCTGGTTCTGATACAAAAATTTGTAGTTCTTATAATAAGTTTTTGGATATCTCTTCAGCGCCATTTCTTTTTCTTCAGCTTGCTGCTTGTTCCAGACAGGATGAATAGCATGAGCTAAGCTTTTTGAGACTAAAAAAGAAGCCATAAACTCCTTGAGAAGCGACTGATCCCATTCTTCAAATTGGGAATCAGAAAAGAACTTCTCAGCGATTGCTGTGGTAGATGGCCACTGATTAAACCGCATATAAAAGAGTCGTTCTTGTTCTAGCCGATTCATGCTACGTTGGGTCACCAAAACCAAATACAGCCAAATAAATTCTTCTTTTGGAATACTCACCTCAAACTCATCTGCTATTGCGTCCTTTAGTGAATAAAGGACATCGAAGTCCTGTTCTTTTTCCACCTGCTCTACGATCAGAGGGCAAACGGTCACTTTTTTTCCTTCCTGGAAACGATTCATCATGAGATACACAAGAAAATAAAATCCCGACGCAGATGCGCCTGTCCCGATTTCATAGTTGTTCCCTCGACCAAGCAATTGGTTACGGATAACCGTTTGGAGTGTATTAGTTGGACGAATCGTATAAGGCGTGTAATCCCCTCCAGAATAAAAGTCATAAAAAAATTTTCGAATACATTCTTCTTCACCAATCAAGTCGACTGGGTTTAAGCTAAAACTTAAGCCATATTCATCTATTGCCTTCTCCGCCCGAAGTAAAAAGCGGCGAAACGTAGTTTCTCCATAGTTGTATTCGTGCGCTAAGTCCTGCACCGACTTTAACTTTCCTTTGAAGATCTGGCCAATCATATCAAACAAAATTTCTGACTCCAATAAAGTTGCTTTTTTTTCCATGTAATTAAAATGATGAACTTCTTCGAATTGGAAGCCATTTTGTTTTGATTGTAAGTTGATTGTGCTACCAAAATATTGTTTGATTCCATAAACATCCTTCACTAACGTTCGCTGTGATACAGTCAATATTTCTGACAAAGCAACAAGTGTGAAACTCGGTTCCTTTTCGATATGATTTAAAATTCGAATCCACCGAGTATTCATAGAGTTCATCATAAAATCCAATTGGAGTTGACGCATTGCTATTTCTCCTTTAGTTTGAATTTTTTTCTATCTTTAATTTTCTCCCTCTTCTTGTCTAAAAAAATGACCAAGTGCTTGTTGGATCTCCTGTTTCCGAGGGATTTTTGATAAGATTACTGTATCTTTCGTTAGCTGTGTTCTAGGGTAATTGCTTACTTCCAGCTGACGGTATAGATTCTTTTCAATCTTTTGAGTTTCAACAACCTCCAAGCCGGCTTTGCTCAGCTCTGCTTCGACTTCTTCTTGAATCCACCGTTTTAGTACCGTAGAGCCTTTTAAATGATAATTGATGTAGAGCGCTCTTTTGTAGTGCTCTTTTTCTGATAGAAATTCATTCATAAGCTGTGTGAAAATCAGTGATTCATCCTGGGCTATTTCTTTATCACATTCTTTGTTATAAAGGGGGGTTAATCGAAAAAAGTGGCGCATTAAAGCTAAGTAATGCTCTAGAAACTGACAAGCGATTCCTTCGTTTTCTCGTACTAAAAAGGACAAGGCATCTGTCATGGGAAAATTTCTCAAAAACATCTCTTGTATCAGTGGATCTAGAAATTGATTCTCGTCTAAAGTCAAAAGAAACAGTGCTGCTTTTTCTGGATTGGGTAATGAGCTAGTAATTTGACGATCGAACGCTTGGGCAAGCGATGTTTGAAGCGAAGTGAAATCATTTCTTTGTGGTAGCTCATGTCCTTGCTCCGTTCGCAACTTTGCAATGTTTCCCCATTCATTTAATTGCTGCTTATCTATCCGCCATGTCCCTATTTTAACATGCAAGGGGGCTCTTCTCATCTGATTGATCTTTTCTGTTAGACTATCTGGATATACTGGCAAGGTAAAGTAAAAGTCATAGAGCAGTTGGCGAATATCTGCCTCGTCTCCTCCAAACACATTGGTCTCAGGGGTCAGTTGTACTTTGTAATATGCGTTTAACACCATTTGGAGCTGGTGTGCTTCATCCGGCCAAAACTGGCGGAGGATACCCCCATTTCTTGTGCCCAGTGAGTATTAGACAAGCGGTGCCCACTAGCAACGCGATCAATAAGAACAAAGAGCGGCTCTTCTGCTAACAAGGACTGCTTTTTCTGTTCATAAGCGTACGGGTCTTTCAAGGAAAAATGATAGCCGGTCTCATCACCGATCCATAGGACTGACGAACCAAAGAGTGCTTTTAGGTCTTTGATATCTTTTAGAATTGTCCGGCGGGTGTATCGTGTTTTTTCAACAAATGTTTTACCTGTCACATGTTCATTTTGTTCTAAAATTTCTAAAAGAGTAAACTGACGTCGGGTCCTTGGTTTATAAATCAGTTGTTCAAACAAAGGATTCATTACATACACCCTTTCTTTATATGAAGAAAGGAAAGAACTGAAGATCCCTCCCTTTCTTTTTAATCATTTGTTTTCCGGAACTGCACTTAACTCCCAGGTTAATGTTGTCTGATAAGTGGTAGCTTTAGGTGCAGCAGTTTCCGGCACTTCCAATGTGACACTTTCTCCGGCACTGCTTCCATCACCAAACCGATAGATCCATGTGCCTGTTCCTTGATCTTCGTTAGCAGTAAGTAGTTCGGTCTTTTGTTCTGGAATCAAAACGACGCCTTCTTTATGAGTCAGCTGGGGTTCGTTACCATTCTGTGTTGACGCAAATTGTTGGTTGGACAAGTGTAGTCGCGCCCCTGATAGTTCATGATTTTGACTATTTTTAAACTGACTATTTTGTGTCACGGCAAGTACCCAGCCATGCCGTTCATTTTCTGCTCGTCGATCACTGATTTGAACATAATTTGGCCGTTCTTCATTTTCAATCACCGTTCCCTCTGCATCTAACAAGTTCTGGGGGTTCGCATGATAATGCATAAGGCGGGTAGAGATTCCTTGTTCCCCAAAGGAAAACTGAGAGACAAAATCGATACTAAACAATCCTTGATCGTTTGGCAATTGGGGTGGGTTTTCAGGGCTGACTTCTTTTTCCGGATCTAGTGGGTCTAGTGGATTGACAATAAATGTTTGTTTTTCATAAACTGCTCGTATAACCGCTCCCGAGTTACCCATAGTAAACATTATTACTTCTGAATTTTCATCTTCGATCCTTACGTCTTTTCCTGAAAGAATTTCCCAAGAAACAAAGCGGTACCCCTCATTAGGATTTGCATGAATCGTAGTACTTTCTCCATTAACTAGTAAATCCTTATCAGCTGCAGGCTCTCCCCCTGTTAATGGGCTCACTTGAAAAGACAAGGGATGTTCAGTTTGTTTATAGATATAGTTCACTGTTATTGGCTCCTGTGTAAAGACACCAATCACATTCAAAGGTAATTCAGTTAAAGTCCATCCATCAATTTCTTTTTCTGCTGTCTCATAGCTCGCTCCAATATTACCTGTAAGAGATTCAGACGGAGCTAATTCTTTTCCTGAAATATCAATGTAATTTGCCGTCACAGTTCCTAATTGAATAGGCGGTTCAAAACCTGATCCGCTCCCATTAAATACTAAAGTATTGTACCATGTAGTATTAAAGTTTTCGGTATACCTGTCTTTAAAATCATTTGGATCCGAATCACTATCTACAACTTGCGATCCATTTACTCCTGTAAGTGTAGCATTCACTTTGAACCATGAGGTACCGTTACTTATTGAAGTACTAAATCCATCTGCCATCGTTAATCGATTTGTATTTAATATGATTTTGCTTGTGGCGTCAGATCGAATAGGCTTTGAATTATTCAGATTGGTTCCAGCAGAAATAAAACCGCGTTGAGAGTTCGGTGTAATTGATAAAGTTCCACCTCGAACAACAGATATTGCCGAATAAGACGATTGCACAGCACGAAGCTCAATGCGTCCCCTTAGATCAATATTTTGAGCCTCAATTATTGTTCCATTACCATTGAAACTAGCCTCAATCCCATTACATCTAACTAGACCACTTCCATTGTGCTTAATAATGGGAATAGTGCTAACACCAGGAGACAGTGTAATCCCTGTTATATGTAAATTAGCCGTTCCGCTCATTTCTAAATTATTAGTTGTCTGACTTTCATTACCTCTAAAATTTATAATATGGTTATTTCCAGAGCTAATCCCTATATAAGAATTTCTTGTATTTAATGAACTTCCCAAAATTGAGCTTGAATACGATACATTTGAAGTAAGTACTATCTCAGTGGTTCTTGAATCGTTCCAAGCACTTCTAAATTGGGACCAATTGCTAACAGAACTAGACCTTCTTGTCGCAATATCTAGTGTTTCTTCCAAAATTCGTTCTTCTTCAGATCGAACAACTTCTGATGAAATTGTCAAATGTTTTTCGGTTGCTTTAACTGGCTGTATAGCGTTAGAATTTCTGGTTTTGTTTTCTCTTTGCTCATTGTTTGGCTCTTGATTTTCATCAGATACATCATACTCTTCAGAACTTTGATTAATCTCATTCTCTATTTCTTGAACTGCCTCGTCAACTTCTAAGTAAAAATGATCCGCATCTTGATCAATCGTCAAAAAGTAATTTCCTGGTTCGTTAAATACTACCGGAAGTTCAAAGTTAGTTTGATCTCCTTCAGTTTGAATGAACCAATACTCTCCATAGAAATGTTGAATCGATTCTCCATTCGAGAAAAATTCTTCCATAATTTTACCATTTTCTGGAATCCGAACGATTACTTCATTTGTAGCCAACCGACTCGTAAATTGTACAATTACCGGTTGTGTAGCAACCGTTCGGAATGTTTTTGCCACAAAAGAAAATTCTTGACCGACTTCAGGCGGATCGCTGGGTGGCATTTCAGTATTTGTATTTCCTAAAGACATAAAATTGGGTTTGTGGGACTGGAAGGAATTTACCATTTTTTCGTCTACAGGTTTATTTACTTCGGCAGCATAAGAATAATGATAAGAAAATGGAACTAACTGTATAAGAAGTAGGATACTACAAAAATAAGTTATATTTTTACAAAATTTTTTCACAATACTCACTCCTTACTATTTTTCCTTTTTTCTTCACTTCTTCTTTTTACAAAAATGTAGAGCAAAAGTGCGATTAGAATTATGATTAAGCTTATTGTACCGACTATCCACCAATTGATACTCGTATCTATCATCACATCTTCTTGGTTTAGTTTGCGCGCCTCATCTGCTTCAATGGTGAATTCACGCGTCCAAGACCATTCATTTTTTCCTGAAGTAGCTGTCAATTCTAAGATATAATTGCCACTTCGGAAGCGATCCCCTTCTAGAGAAATCGGGAAATTGAAGTTGGAATTTGGGGCCATCTGCATCATTTCCTGTTTAGCCTCATAGAGAACTTCAGTTTCCCCCTCTCGCTTGACAGTTGCTTCTACGGCTAGCTGGTTAACGAAAGTCGGGGTGAAGTTTTGCAAAGTTGCACTGATCACATTTCGGTAATTTAGTTGATCTGCAAAGACATCTAAAAGCTCTAACTCTGGTTGAACCGAATCGCGTGAATTACTTACCACTACACCGATCACATAAGCAAATTCATTTTTGATCGCAACACCTTCGCCATCAGGTTCGTCAGCTTCTGCAGAATCTTCTTTGTATTCGGCAATCCGCAGACCGCCAGCTAAAAAACCTTCAAAAGCTTCTTCCGGCATATGTAGAGGAAGCTCGATAATTTTCGTTTCATTCCCAGCTAACTCAATTACTCCGGAAGGTTCGATTAAGTCTGCCATTGAATGGGTCAACGTTGGATCAGGTTTCAAATCATCTTTGCCATATTCCACTTTTCCTAACACATTAGTAAATGCCGTATGAGGGGTGACTTGGATCCTTATAGGATCATTACTCGTGTTCCCAATTTCAATCTTTAGTATTTCTTGTTCGTTCGGTGTTAGATTCAAATCATAGTATCCTTTGCCTCCTTCTACTTGGCTTTCTGGAAAAAGTGGAGTGGCATAAATGTTCAAGCTCGTTTCTTCCGCTTGAACCGATATCGGTAAAAAAAAGAAGAAGACAGTAAGTAGCCAAACAAGAGGCTGTACCTGGTTTTTTCGATTCATCGAGCATTATCCTTTCTTAAAAAAAGCAGCGCTACAGAGGTCTGTAACGCTGCCTAATACAAATGACCTAGAAAATCGATCTGAATTGTATCGCTTTACTCTTCCTCGTTACCTGGTGTTGATTCTAACTCCCAAGTCAAAGTAGACGTATACGTTACAGCATCTTTTGCGGTTGATCCTGGAACAAATAATTTAATGGACGTGTTTTCTACTACTTCTTTACCATCTTCAATTTGTTGTGCAAGTGCCGCATGATCGCCCCATTCAACAGTAGATTTCCCAGCGCCTTTTTCTGGTGCCGCCGTCATAACCGCTACACCTGCTTCATTTGGCATCAATTTCAATCCAGTCGCATGTGCTGCTGGCATTTGTGCAGCATCATCAAGGCTATAACGAATTGACGGATCATGTAAGCTAATGTGTGCGCCTTTTAAAACCTTGTTTTGAGTATCTGTTGCTGCTTCAAACTCAGTCAAACTTAAGTTTAGTACCCAACCTTCATTTGATCCGCGTGTATCATCAACTTGAGCCATACTCACGTAAGGGACTTTGTTTTCATCACCCGTTGTCCCTATCAATTGTTGTCTTTCAGCAACCATATTGTATGTCTCATCTGTTGTAGAGATAATTTGAGAACCAAAGTTCATTGTCGGAACTGTGGAAATCGTCAATGGTCCTTTGTTATTACCGTCTGGGTCCGTGATTACAGGAATCTCTACGTCTGGACCTTCTGTTCCTGGGTCAACGATGGTATCATCATCTCCGGGAGTGAAAGTGATCTTTCCTTCTGTTGTTGTATCGCGTACTTCCTTTGACTCTCCTGCTTCTTCAGCAAAGCCTTGGACGCCTCCTGCAAAAATAGTAGTAGATAATGCAGCTACAGTTGCTAATCGAATAAATTTCATGTGTAATTCCCTCTTTCATTTTTTAAGTTTAGTGTATTTCGTTTGATACCGATAGTTACCGCTAGAACAGTGAATAGTCCACCTAACCAAATCCACTGATAGTGCATAACCGTATTTGTTTGTGGGAGTGTTCCTCCCGATGGTGGCTTGACACTATCTGTCGGCGGCGGATCTGGTGTACCAATCGGTTCATAGCGACCTGAAAAGTGGATGGTTCCTTCGGTATCAGCTGATTGAATGGACGACGCTTGTGTATTAACCGCTGAACCAATAATCAAGATTCCCAATAAACAGCCTGTGATAAGCCATGTGTGTTGTTTCATTTCCCTCCCCCTCTTGTGAAGTGGTTCAAAATCCATCAGTTTTGAAATTTTTTATTCATTGAGAAGTGATTATACACTATCTCTCTGACACGTATAACCTTACCTGAATCGTAATTGAATTTGAAACCACAATTTGCACATCGTAGTGAACCCACAAATAAACCTTGATATAATAGTGTTAATTAGAAACCCTCTAAATAAAAGAGGGGATGGTGATTGGATAAATTAATTATTTCATTAAACTTTCTTGCTTAAACAGTTATGTATATTTTTTGGGATTGCTAAAATTTTAAGTTAGTTTTTTGTTTATCGGTGTTCAATAAAAAATATTTTCATGGCTTGAATTTTCCCCGGAGTACATTTTCCTGGCAGTGATTTTATATTTTGGAACTTTAAAAGAGGTCAAAAACTGTTAAGTTTCTGACCCCTTTCAATTATTATTCTGAAATTCAAAAATAAGATTTCTTACTAATAATGATTTGTTGACGAGTTTAAATAAAAAATAAGAACCAAAAACTAAATTAGTTTTGACTCCTATTCTCCCTCTCGTTGAAAATTACTCAACATAATTTGCATTGGATTTCATAAATGACTTCATTTCGATTCTCTATAAACGTATAATCTAACCACTGTACTTGAAGTATTGATTTTTCAAGCATGAACCCATTTCTTTTTGCGTAGTTCATTATCTTCTTTATATATGAAGTGCCTTCGAAGAATTCTCCTTTGAACGCCAAACAGAGATAATTTCCTTTTGAAATCTTCAACATCCCAAAATCTGCCTCCGACATATTTTCTACTTGAATACACAACTTCGGATTATTATCTTGTTCCACATAGATCCCCATGAATCTGTTGGATGCGAAGATTGGTAGAAACTGCTCATTCTTACTGACTGCAGTTTCTAGTTTTATCGCCGCGTAGCTGAGTTCCAGTTCATTACTTATAGTATTATCAGATACAAGATAGTACCGATCCTCAGAAATCATTTTGACTTTTATTTCTGGTTGGACGATTTTATCCTCGATTCCATTTAAAAAATCTAATTTATTTTCAAGAGATTTTTTTAAAAGCGTTAACTCTTCAATCTTTTCATTAATAGAGATTAGCCCATCAGAAATGATCGTCCTCGTCGTATCGATATTTCTATTCTCAAAGTAAGCCTTTATTTCTTTTAAGGATAGTCCCATTTGCTTTAATTCTTTTATTGTTCCAAGTTTTTCATATTGATAAATAGAATAGTAGCGTTCTCTGGACGTTTCACTGATCTTATCAGGCTTTAGTAAGCCAATTCTATCGTAATGTCGAAGTGTTTCTGTCGAAATATTACGCAATCTTGCTAATTTTGTAATACTCAATATCTCATCCATTGTAAGCTCCTTGATTCTACGGTATTTATGAATTACCCTTTTGTACCAAATTGATTTATTTCTTTGTATGAGCCATTAGGCACATAATATCCTGAGCAACAGAAGCTGCTGCTAGAGCAGTGATATCCGCATGATCATACTGTGGAGAAACTTCCACAATATCCCCTGCTACTACATTCAAACCTGCTAGATTTCTTAAGACAGTCCGCATATAATGCGTTGAAGGACCTCCAACAACTGGTGTTCCTGTACCAGGTGCATAAGCAGGATCAAGAGAATCCACATCGAAGGTTAGGTATACAGGTGTGTCTCCGATAATATTTTTGATTTTTCCAGCTAATTCTTCGGGTTTCATTTCCATTACATCCCGAGAATAAATTATATTATACCCAATGTTATCTAGTGGTGTGCGGATACATGCTTGAACTGACTTACTCGGATCTACACAGCCCTCTTCGACTAAATCATAGGCAAAATTCGCATGACTAATGATTCCATTACTAGGTATAGTATCTTGATGACTGTCAAAATGCAACAACGCCACTTTCCCGTATTTTTTGTGTACCGCACGAACTGGAACATAAGGAATCGTATGGTCACCGCCTATTGTCAGAAGTTTTGCACCGGATTGAATAATTTTGTCTGCATGATTAAAAGTTTCTTCAATCATGGAGTTTACTGCTGTACTTCCATAGGCTTGACCTACATCGCCATAGTCGATTATATTGGGACAGACTTCATCAAGATCAAGTTCTCCTTCCCACATATAATTAAAGCCGAAAACTAAACGAGACATATTTCTTACAGCATTAGGTCCCATTTTTGCTCCCGATCGATTGGTTGTTCCAGCATCAAAAGGAACACCCATAACTGCAATATCCACGTTCTCTAAATCTGTTGAATGCTTATACCCACCAAATGTGTTTATTCCTGCATAGAACAAGTAATGTCCTGTTTCTTGACTCATAAAAATCACTCCTAATTGTTTGATAAATACATTCTATATCCTTGTGTTACACAAAGGTCAACAATAAAGTATGAAGTTTTTACTCAAAGAGACGAACAACTTTTTTAACCTTAAAAAACAGTCTTCTTGGTCCAACTAATAAAAATTTACACAATTTCATCATGTATATTTTATTGTTCGAAATTTAATTTCGCAAAACATGTTTGGTCATTGTAGAAGCCATGAAACGAGCAAACAAAAAGGATCAAAAACTTTTAAGTTTCTGACATCTAGAACGACTTAATTTTAATTTGATCTAGTGAATCTAATTTATGGAAATCTCTAGATTTACAATTTTACTAGAGAAACCAAGACAAGTACCTTCTTTAATTTATTACTAAGTCCTATATTTAAGACCTAGTGTATTTGCAGATAGTTTATATCCTATAATCAAATTCAAGAAGAACAATACGTAGTCGGGGGGGGTGAAAAGAAAGCTATGAAATGGATAATCATGGTTGTACTGTTGGTCTTTTTGAGTTTTATCTGATGCTAAACTTGTATAGAACAATAATACTTTATGATATTCGATTAATATTCGTATATTTCTTTCAAATAATAAGATTAAATATTTCTCATGAATCCGCATCCATGGTAATTTATATTAAATAATATTGTTTATTTTAAAATTAGGTATATATTGAAACTTGTTTCATGATTGATATAGCAAAGGATGATAATGATGGATAATTTATTAGGGAAATAGATCGACCGATCAAAGGCAATTCTTGGCACAATTATTTTACTTATTGGTGTATTTGGTTTATTTTATGGTCCACCTTTAATTAGTACTTTTTCTTTATGCATAACAGGGTTTATTTCTTTTTGGATTGTATTCGGAGGAAAAGGGATAAACGATCTTTTCTCGAAGCCAGTTGCGCCTATACGAACTATTCTTTTTTATTTGATACTCAATATCTTATTAAGTATCGGGACTTCTTTTTTATTGCTCAGAGTCCTTAATTGGAATCTGCATGGAAATTCTGCTACAGAAAGTTTCCAACCAATCTTATTGATTGCCATCCCTATTATGATTTTAGGAAAAGAGCTGCTTTCACTCTTTTTTCTTTCGCTTTTTTCAAGTAAATTTAGTGTGATTCTTTCTAATATATTTTCTGCCTTGATATTTGCTTTACTTCATTACTCAACTTACAATAACGGCAATATTTTCCATACATTAGTCCATATTATTATTATTCAAGGTGTAGCAAGAATTTTATTCAATCAATCAGCAATTAAAAGTAACTCTATCATTACAAGCTGGATCGTTCATGTATTATTTTATTTTCTAGCTTTAGTTCTAGCTTTTTATATTTTATAACATTTTCCTTGGTTTATTAGATCGACTAAATATTTTTACTATCAATAAAGAACAAAAAATTCTCCGATTGATTAACTATAACGAATAAGGTGTGATTCTTATGAAAAAAAATTCTTCACTTGCTTTATTAATTTTAACTATTATGATTGGTATCTCTTATGAATTATTAGCTTTCACTGGGCTTAATGAATCCATCTTGACCATACTAGGAACCGTATGGAATCTATTGTTTGCTTTTATAGCTGGATTTTATTTTATGAAAGATAAGTTTTTAACCCAATTTAAACACTTTAGTTTCAAGACTTTACTTTGGGGCCTTCCCTTGATTATAGTTGTAGGGATATCTTTTTCATCACTCTATTCTCATCTGTTTGGTAATCCTACGACGAATTCCATTGGAGAGTCGATCTCATTAATGATGATTTTTGTGCAAATTCCTTTTATGCTTATGGGGGAAGAATTACTCAGTACAAACATCCTTTTGGCTCTTCAAAACAAAGGTCTCTCATTTTTCTGGTCAACAATCATTTGTAGTATTTTATTTGCACTTTGGCATATTCCAGCCTACGGGTTCCATCCACTACAATTAATCATTACCCTTATGCCAGCACGGCTCATTTTAAACTTTATCTGGAAAAAATCGAACAGCGTTTGGGTAAGTTGGCTATGCCATTTTATCTACGATTCTTTAGGCTTCATCAATTTCTTTTTGAAGTAGCGAAACTGAGTAGTCAATTTCTATTTTAAGAGATATTATTGAAAATATTCGCTATAATTTAGGTTGAAAATTTTTATTTAGTTTTTATATCATGAAATTTATACCTATCCCCCCTCTTCAACTTATTTAAGTTTAAAGAGGGGGTTTTAAATTTTCAGACTTGTTTTAGTCATAGTATGTATAGATTTTTTATCTTTTAAATGTGGAGATGTTTTCCCTCATTCTTTTTAATTGATTACTTAATAGAAAAGGATCATAAGCTATTAAGTTTTTGACCACAGCCAATATTTATCCTAATACTCATAAATCTAAATTTTAATTGAACAATGATTTAGTTACGAGTTTATGAACACAAAAACAGAGCAATACCCATCAATTATGGTATCTAAAAAGAGTGTTCAGAAATTCGTCATTTTCTGAACACTCTTTCTTTTTTAATGATTACCTTTTTTACGTTTTTTACCTACTACAAATGCAAGAGTAACTAATAAGGCTCCAGCAGCAGTCATAATTCCTTGTCCATAGGTCTGTTCTCCTGTTTTTGGCAAATGATTATTTGAATTGTCATTGTTCTTCGAATTATGCGATTTAGTGCAATACACGTACACTACTTCTTGCGCTGCGTCGCTGAAAGTGCCGGAAGCATTATTCGGTGTTTCTACGACATACCATCCTGGGATCTCTTTGGCTTCACTTGCATATGGCAACCCCACTTTACCGCTTAAGATGGTGGGTTCCGCCAACTGATTCCCTTCGGAATCTTGATACTTCACGGTAACTGGTGCTGCGTCACTTCGTTCGTACACATAGACTACTTCTTGGGCTTCTTCGCTAAACGTGCCGCTCGCATTCGCCGGGGTTTCTACTACATACCAGCCAGAGATCTCTTTTGGTTCACTTGCATACGGTAAACCTACTTTGCCACTCAAGACACTTGGTTCCGCTAGTTGGTTCCCTTCGGAATCTTGATACTTCACGGTAACTGGTGCTGCGTCACTTCGTTCGTACACATAGACTACTTCTTGGGCTTCTTCTGTAAATGTACCTGACGCATTGCTTGGTGTTTCTACCACGTACCAGCCAGGGATCTCCTCAGCTTCACTTGCATATGGCAACCCTACTTTACCGCTTAACACCGTTGGTTCTGACAACTGATTCCCTTCGGTATTTACATACTTCACTGTTACTGGCCCCGCATCGCTACGTTCATACACATACACCACTTCTTGGGCTTCTTTTGTAAAAGTACCAGATGCATTATTCGGTGCTTCTGCGACATACCATCCTGGGATCTCTTTGGCTTCACTTGCATAAGGCAACCCCACTTTACCGCTTAAGATGGTGGGTTCCGCCAACTGATTCCCTTCGGAATCTTGATACTTCACGGTAACTGGTGCTGCGTCACTTCGTTCGTACACATAGACTACTTCTTGGGCTTCTTCGCTAAACGTGCCGCTCGCATTCGCCGGGGTTTCTATCACATACCAGCCAGGGATTTCCTCAGCTTCACTTGTATATGGCAACCCTACTTTTCCACTTAAGATCGTTGGTTCTGCTAGTTGATTTCCTTCAGCATTTACATACTTCACTGTTACTGGCCCCGCATCGCTGCGTTCATACACATACACCACTTCTTGGGCTTCTTCACTAAATATTCCAGATGCATTGGTTGGCGTCTCTTGCACATACCATCCTGGAATCTCTTTAGGATCACTATCATAAGGCAATCCTACTTTACCTCTTAACACCGTTGGTTCTGACAACTGATTCCCTTCGGAATCTTTGTGTTTCACGGTAACTGGTGCCGCATCACTGCGTTCATACAAGTAAATCACTTCTTGGGCTTCTCCGCTAAATGTACCTGTCGCATTATTTGGTGTTTCTCTTACGTACCACCCAGAGATTTCTTTTGGTTCTGTAGTAAAGGGTGCCCCAATATCTCCGTTCAGAACCACAGCTTCTGCTAATGGTTTCTCTGTCTCAAAATCAAGATAATGAACAGTAACTGGTTCAGGACTTCGACGTTCCCAAACATAGGTTCCAGGTTTACTCCCATCATATTGATCCATGAATTCCTCAGAACTAGCAAATCTAACAGTTAGCTCTTCTGAATCCAGTATCCATCCACCGGTATAAATACTAGATGGCGTAACTGTAAATAAATTAGCACTTGCAGAAAACACCGACTTTTCTCCCAAAGTAATAGAAGACAAATTACGAGTACCTCTAAACATGTCTCGCATATTCGTTACATTGGACGTGTCCCATGAACTAAGATCTAATGAAGATAACGAAGTCGAACTAAACATATTCCACATATTGGTAACGTTTGAAACATCCCATGAACTGACATCTAATTCAGTGAGCTTTAGCGCAAGATTAAACATATAGTTTGTGTCAGTTACTTTTGATGTATCCCATAAGCTAACATCTAAAGAACGCAAGTTCTCGGTATTATAAAACATCGAGCCCATATTGGTGACATTGGACGTATCCCACAAACTGACATCCAATGCTGTCAAACTACGAGTTCCTGAGAACAGAGTCCCCATATCAGTGACACTAGAGGTATTCCATGAGCTTACATCTAAGGCAGTCAAACTACGAGTCCCCATAAACATGGATCGCATGCTTGTCACACTTGACGTATCCCATGTGCTGACATCTAAAGTCATTAAACTACTCGAATTAGCAAACATAGAGCGCATATCTGTGACACTTGACGTATCCCATGAACTGACATCCAAGGCGGTGATACCAACGCCCATATTCGAAAACATGGAAGCCATGTTGGTGACACTTGACGTATCCCATGAACTGACATCTACATTAGAAAGATTTTCAGCACGGAGAAACATATTACTCATATTTGTTACTTTTGACGTATCCCATGAACTGACATCAAGAGATGATAATTCACGGGCATTATGGAACATGTTGCTCATGTTCGTTACTTTTGACGTATCCCATGAACTGACATCAAGAGATGATAATCCATTGGTACTCTGGAACATGCCACTCATGTTTGTTACATTGGATGTATCCCACGAACTGACATTAATAGATGATAACTCACGTGCAATAGTGAACATACTACTCATGTTCGTCACATTGGATGTGTCCCACTCACTAAGGTCTACTGTTTTCAAACTCTCTGCACGGTGAAACATATTACTCATATTCGTTACATTTGATACATCAAAATTGGATGCCGAATCGATTTCAGCCAAACGATTCGCATTCCTGAATAACCCCGAGCTATCACTAGGCAGTACTACGGTTCCTTTAACGACTATCTTCTCTACCTGAGTATACTCTGACCTCCAAGGTGCTTGTACCGATCTTCCGGCAACTCCTGCTTCTAAAGTAATTGTTTTTGTTGCTTCATCCCAACTCCAAGGAACTTCCCCCCAAGTACCTGAGTCAGTTTTCTCCATTAGTTTCTCTTCATTTTCCTCATCTTCTTGTTTGATGGTATCCGAAGAATCCAAAAAATCAGGGCCATTTTCCGCAGAGTTGGTGGCTTCGTGGCTATCTTCAGGCTTTTTCTCATCTGAATCAGACAGAACAGGTGAAGAGCCGTCGCTTACATTTTCATCCGTACCGTTGTCTGAATTAATAGGATCATTCTCATTACTCAGCTCATTTTTAAGGGGTGATTGGTCTCTTTCGTCATGCTCACTTTCTCGGTCTCCTTCTCCCAGTCGTTCCTTTTCCTGCAGTGGTTTTTCTATTCCTTCTGCCACTGCTGTAAGAGGATGACCTAGCGTCATCATTCCAACTACTAGTATAATACTTAATTTTTTCAACATAATAAAACTCCTCTTCTTTTACTCTAATTCACAATTTTTATGGCTATAGATATCACTTCTTTAGTATTTAATATCCAAATAAAGCCTAAGTTCAAGCACTACTATTCTCATCTCTAATTGATCAATAAATCACATTAAGCCAGTTGGATTTCTGAAAATACCTCCAGGCAACTAACTTTTTATAATAGTCCCTACTGCCCTTTTATGTTTGTTCAAGCAAAAATCTTTCATTAGGAATTGTTATACAGACGTGGCCGATCGCCGGACAACTAATCTTCAGTTGTTGATAATAGCTTTTTTCTTTAAAGTATTTTAAAGCATCTTCTTCAATAAATGAAAATTATCCTTACCTTCGTGATTAAAATATAATTCAATCTCTATAGTAAAAAATCTTTGTATTTAAGTAGTTCCCTTAGAAACTAAATATCAGATTACATTTAAAGTGTTTGGTTATATTTATTGGTAATACTAACAATTATTCCTCTTATTAGATTACAATGAAATAGAATAAATAAATAATCAAATTTTTCGCCCCCCTAAGAAATCTTTGACGGAAAGCGGTTGCAACAGATGCCTACTGACGCTTTATTTGGAAATATAATAGAAAAAATGATAGACCAACTGAGGCAATGTGCTCTATAGTTTATGGATCTGAAGAATCATAATTAATTTTACAGCCCATCTCCCTTTGAGACTTAAAATATATAATTCTCTAGCACAGTTATATCCTGATACAATCAATAAACGAATGGCCCCCAGTCACCAATTAGATCTCTTACAAGATTTTTTTGGATTAAGTAGAAGACTCAGTTTTCTTAGCCCCTACTCAGGTCTGTAGAAACTGCTTTCTTCATTCTTGATCGACGGGAAGATTATCGTTGTTTTCCCACCTAAAAAAACGTTTTTCGAATTGAAATATACTATCATCGTAAACGCCTCCATCAATACTGCTATTACCTTATATGTAAAATAAACAATGGATCTTAAGAAGAGCTTTTATAGTATGTTAACCGTTAAATATCCGAACCCATTTCCCCTTTTTCAAAATCTCTTTATCTTAGAAATACATTTTTACGTCTAGATTCAATTACTGAAAACTTAAGTAGCGAATCGCCTCTAGTTTAAAGTGTGGAATGAAAAATCAAAACTTAGAAACATACCTAATACATCTTCGAGATTCAATCTTCTTTACTAGATTTTTTAAAGTACGTCTGGTCATTTTTTTATTCTCTATATAGTACATGGATCATTTCTTATCATCTTTATTTGCGAGTTGTTCTTCGTCCTCCTATTGTTGAATACATTTATCGTTAGCCATTCCTTTTTGATATTAGCTCCTGATAAATTACTAAACTGACATAATTCAAGGGGACAAAAACTATTAAGTTTCTGACCCTCAAAAGAATCGTCCTAATATTTATCAAACTGGTTTTTAAATTAAAAATGGTTTGCTAGTGACCTGATGGACAAAAAAAGCATCCAGAAATTCGTCATTTTCTGAACACTCTTTTCAACAATATAATCATATACATTTTTTTTGAAATCTAATCTGCTCATCATATCTGGCCGCCAAGAACGGTTTATATATTCGAATAGGCAAATAGACCAACAGGGTATACTCTGTTGTCCCCGAAAGAGAGTAACTTTCTTACCTAATTAATTGAGCCACCGAAAGAGCTATGAAATGAGGAATAAAAAAGGGATCAAAAACTTTTAAGTTTCTGACCCCCTCCAAAGAATTATCCTAAAACCCACAATTCTGAATTTTAAATCAACTTTGATTTTTCAAAGAGTTTATTAACATGAAAACAAAATAATACAATCCAGTTGTGGTATCTAAAAAGAGTGTTCAGAAATTAGTCTTTTTCTGAACACTCCTTCCAGCAGTTTCCACATATATAATCTATTGTTTGGAATTTGATTTTACGCAACATGTTTGGCCGACGAAAATGTTTAATATATTTTAACCAGAAGGATGGACACCATATTAATAATTGGTCTTAGTTAAGAGGAACAATATAATTGAATATAGAAATAGCGACGATTCTTATGTGTTTTCCATAAGAACTGTCGCTACAGTTAAATTTAAGAATGAGGTTTCTTCAACTATTTAGCTTGAAAATAGAAAAAAAGACAAAAAATCTTTTTCGTCTGCTGATCTACATAATAGAAACAAAAAAAACTATAGATTATCGATAAGCCAACTTTCATCCATCTTCTTGTTCATATTATATGCTTTTCCATGCATATCTATTGCAGAATGCCATTCCTTACATAAATCATAGGGGATATCTTTTACTAAATGATTGAAAGATTTTTGCATATCCTCATAACTTTTATAATTACCCATACCTAACCGATTAAAGAGACGAATAGCATATTGATCCGCAATAAATACTTTTCGTTCGAAAATATATAGCAACATTACATCAGCAGTCTCCGGGCCCACTCCCCTAATTGATAATAGCTCTTTTCTTAGTTCCTCTGTTGAATAATAGTGAAATGTAGACAGATCACTACCATTATTATAAAACCAATGCATAAGTTCCTTTATATATTTACTTTTTTGTTTAAAAAAACCTGCTGGTCTAATTAGATCTTGTAGGACTAGTTCATCTAATTGTATTAACTTTGTCACACTCAGATGGTTATGTAATCGATCAAGCGCTTTTTTTGCATTCTTCTCTGTTGTTTGTTGAATTAATATCATAGATACCCAATCGCTAATACGATTCTCATCTTCCCACCAATGTTGAAATCCGTAAAAACTAACTAATCTATTCAATATTTTTATCTTTTGATGATCTTCTTCTAATCTCAATAATCTACTCCTCATTGATGTTAGTTTAAAAACATGTTTTCTTATAATAGTTAATCCACCTGATTATCCAAAATCAATGAAAGAAATAAAATTAATCAAATAACGCTAACTCACTTAAGTTTAAATTCTGTAGTTAGTATCGATTTTCTGATTTATTGACTTTGATATAAATCCATTAGCTAGTTCAAAATTTGTGTTAGCTAATGGATTTTCCAAAAATTTACACTACAGAGTCAGTAAATCTCCCATACTATTTGTTATAGTTTGCGATAGTTTCTTTGTAAATAGCTCCGAAACCATCGAGAATTTCTTTAACTGCAGTATCAGGATTTCCATATACTGTGGTGCTTAAAACTGTACCTAAAGACATATACCTTTCAGCAAACTTTTCAGCAAAATTAGTTAAGTGATCATAGGTTGCTTTACTAGACTCAAAGTGTTCCAGAGAATCATAAATATTACCATTTTTAGCCCAATGATAATTCAATACTCCGGATTCTTTAGAGGTACTTTCCATCAAATCCTCGATAAGCTGCTGCATATCTGCTTCTTTTCCTTCTGTTACATCAAAATCAATTATATATAAAACTTGATCATTCATTTTTTCTTCCCCTTTACTTAATTGATTCATAATACTCTTTTGCAACGTCTGCATAGTCCTCGCCATCGATGTCAACTTTCGCATTGAGTTCAATCAGTGTATCTGTATCTAAATCTTTGTTGATATTGTTGATAATCGTTTTTATTTCCGGATTTGATTCTAATATATCTTGACGAATTACTGGCATCAAGTTATATGGTGGCCAAAATTTTTTGTCGTCATCCAAGATAGTAAATTCATCTTTATTAGATAATTGACCTTCCGTTGTATATGCAGGTGTAGCATCTGCTTCATCATTTAACAGAACTTGATATTTTAAACTATTATCGTAAACCGTTGATGACTTAAACGCAAATGATCCGTATACTTCTTTTAATCCCGGTAAACCATCTTCCCGTTGATCAAATTCTCCTTGAGAAGCAAATCGAATTTTATCCGCATTTTTTTGTAAGTCACTAATAGTGTAGATATTATACTTTTCAGCTACGCTGGTTTTAATAGCAATTCCTGCTGAATCATTTGCCTGTGCGTAATCAAGCACTGTTAAAACGCCATTTTTTTCGTACTCTTTTTTTACTAAATCATAAACTTTGTCTGGATCCGTTTCTAGTGGCAAATCAAAAATAGTCAATAATGATGTACCCGTGTATTCTGGATAGAGATCTACTTCTCCAGCCTCAATTGATTGTGGGATTACAGAACTTGCAATATTTTGCACGCGATCAACAATATAACCATTCTCCTCTAACGCATCTGCATAAATTTCACTAATGACTAAACTCTCCGTAAAATCTTTAGAACCAACTTTTATAGTTTGTTTAGCATTCCCATTCTCGCTCATATTTTCTGAGTCATTAGAAGTTCCACAAGCAGCTAAACTTGCTGCGATTAAGATAACCAATCCGCTAGCAAACATAGTTCTCTTCAAATTCATTGTTTTCAACACTTCCTTTCTCCTTTTCATCTATTAATAATAGCCATGAAAAAACACCTTGAAAAGTACGCACCTTTTTATTAGTCACTTACCTTTTTGTAACTATCTAATAAAAAAGTACCTACTAGTTTTCTAATCATTTTATCGTTACTATTAGCTTTGAAAAAAGAACTCAATTTTTGATAAGAAAGAAGGTAGAACTAATGTTACCTATTGAAATTTTTCTTACAATGACAAAATCTCAGTCTAAGATCTCAATTCTAAAACGCATTTATACTCACCATTTATTGTCTGTAAAGGATTTTCAAGCATTATATTCTAATAACATGACAGTAGACATGAAAGATGTATGGGAGTTATATAATGAAAATTTAGTAACAACACTGACTAAATCAACCACCCTGTATTTTAAATTGACAAATTTAGGAAATGAGTTGGTATTGATTCTAAAAGACTTAGACTCGTGGATAGAACAGAATCAAGAATCTGGAGGGGGTTAATGTTGATTCAAGAAATCATTAATTATTTTCGAGTAAATTCTGACCAGTACTTTGAATATTTAGTTGGTCACTTAACAATCAGTACAAAGGCACTATTTTGGGCTACGATTATCGGATTACCACTAGGGTATCTCAGCTACCGAATAAAGAACTTAGGAGAACTTTTTCAGATGGGTTCTCAGCTGTTACGTATTATTCCGAGCTTAGCTATATTATTTATTTTGATTCCACTCATTGGTGTAGGCGAATTTCCGGCATTAATAGCATTGTCTTTTCTTGCTATCCCAGCAATTTTAGTCAACACTGCTTTAGGGTTTCACGAAGTACCCATGATTACGAAAGAAGTAGCTAGCGGAATGGGGATGAATCACAATCAATTGTTTTTCCATGTTGAGGTCCCATTAGCTATGCCTTACATTTTGAACGGCCTAAAATTAGCACTTGTTGAAATTTTGGCCAGCGCTACTTTAGCTACTTATATTGGTGCAGGTGGATTAGGAACCTTGATCTTTACTGGATTGGGTCTTTATCGAATGGACTTACTAATAATTGGTGGAGGAACTGTAACAATCCTTTCTCTTACAAGTATTGCCATTTTTGATTTGATTATTAGAAAGGTGAAAAAAAATTATGTCTAATATAGCTATTTCATTTGAAAATGTAAAAAAGAAGTTTACTGGGATAACTACTATTGCTATCGACAGTTTGTCTTTTGATATTATCGAAGGGGACTTTATTACCATACTTGGTACCTCAGGTTCCGGTAAAACGACTGTATTAAAAATGGTCAATCGATTAATTGAACCAGATTTTGGTAAAATTGAGTTTTTTGGACAATCTGTAGAACATTTTGATATTAATGATCTTCGACGTAAAATTGGTTATGTAGTCCAACAAATTGGACTCTTTCCTCACTACACAATAGAAAAAAACATTGCGATTGTCCCTGAACTTCTAGGATGGCCAAAGAATAAAATTAACGAGCGTGTGGAAGAATTGATGGATATTGTCCAATTACCATACAGTGACTATGCCCGAAGATTCCCTAGACAGCTGTCTGGAGGACAGCAACAACGAATTGGTGTAGCAAGAGCTTTAGCAGTAAATCCAAATGTAATGCTTTTAGACGAACCATTTGGAGCCGTCGATGCCATTACGCGTAAAGATTTACAATTGCATTTGAAAGAATTACACAAAACATTAAAGAACAAAACATTTCTCTTTGTAACTCATGATATTAACGAAGCCTTTTTTTTAGGGACAAAAGTTATGATTATGAGAGATGGCATTTTGGATCAATTTGACACGCCAGAAAATATAGTTAAAAGACCCAAAACGGACTTTGTTAAACAACTATTAGAAACAGTTTATGCTGAGGAAGAAATATGGAGGAACTACCGATGATCACATACTGGGTTAACTATCATGAAAGGCTAACCATTGCTTTATATCAACACTTGAAGTTAGTCTTTCTATCTCTTGGTATTTCCTTACTTCTTGCGGTCATTCTCATTGCGATTTTTAGTACTCGAGCTCAGTGGCTCAACACACTCATTTACTTTTTTTCAGCACTTTATTCTGTGCCAAGCTATGCTTTTTTTGCGCTACTTATTCCTATGACAGGATTAGGCACAACCACTGCTGTCATCGTGCTAAGTTTGTATAGTGAGTATATTTTATTACGAACCTTTACTACTGGAATCCAGCAGATTGATCCTATGGTCGTGGAAGCAGCCACCGGTTTGGGGATGACCGATTACCAAGTATTAAAAAAAGTGCAGCTACCGCTGGCCTTTAAATCGATTTTTGCTGGTATTCGGTTAGCACTCACCTCAATTATCGGAATTGCTACCATCGCTTCGACGATAAATGCTGGTGGTTTGGGAACGATCTTATTTGATGGATTACGTACTCAAAGTTTAGTTAAAATCCTCTGGGGATCACTATTAACCATTTTCCTTTGCTTGATCAGTGTTTTCTTTTTTAGTTGTATTGAAATAATTGTAACCAAAAAATTGGGACTGGAGGAGATTAAATGAAAGCTGTTGTTGTCTATGAAGCTGGTGGACCTGAAAAATTAATTTACACAGAGTTACCCACTCCTAAACTCAAACCTGGTTGGTCTTTAGTTCAAGTAAAGGGATTTGGAGTAAATCATTCAGAAATTTTTACTCGCCAAGGACTATCTCCTTCCGTTCAATTTCCTAGAATATTAGGGATTGAAGCAGTAGGTATCATTGCAGAAACAACTTCTCCAATAAAACTACCCCTTGGACAAACAGTTATTTCCTTGATGGGAGAGATGGGCCGTTCTTTTGATGGCGGCTATGCTGAATATGTCTTATTACCAAATGATCAAATTTATCCAGTTCACACAACCTTAAGCTGGGAAGAATTAGCTGCAGTTCCGGAAACATACTATACTGCTTATGGTTCTTTTGAACGTTTGAAAATAAAAAAAGATGATAACATATTAATTCGTGGAGGTACTAGCGGAGTAGGTATTGCTTTTTTAAAATTGATTAAAGGAAAATATCCAGAAATCACCATTGATGGGACTAGTCGGAACTACTCTAAGAAAGAAGGTTTATTACAGCTTGGGTTTTCATCATTGGTTTTGGAAACAGATGGGAAACTTCAAACCAAAAAAAAATATGATAAAATACTCGAACTAATTGGTCCAGCAACTGTGAAAAATAGTTTTATTCACCTAAAAAAAGATGGGATTATTTGTAGTACGGGACAATTAGGTGGAAAATGGTACTTGGAAAACTTTGATCCTATATTTGATACCAATAATGGGTATTTAACTGGCTTTCATTCTGGTGATATTTCCAGAGAAAGATTAGATGCATTATTTGCATATATTAAACGTTATCATATTGATGTTAGACCAGAAAAAGTTTTTTCATTGAAAGATACAAAAAAAGCTCATGAATACCTAGAAAGTCACCAGAGTTTTGGAAAAGTAGTAATTATAAACTAAAAAATAAAGGATGATCAGAGTATCGATCATCCTTTATTTTTTACATTAGATTATCTTTAATATAAGCGGTACCCCACTCACTCATAGAATCAATAATAGGTCGTAAGGAATCACCCAGTTCGCTTAAAGAATACTCTACTTTGGGAGGGACTACTGCATAAACTTTTCTATCAATAATACCGTCCTCTTCCATCTTGCGTAGGTTTTCAGTTAAAACTTTTTGACTAATACCACTGATAGCTTTATGCATTTCATTAAATCTCTTCGTTCCCGTTAGAAGCTCCCTCATAATTAACAGTTTCCACTTATTTCCAATCAGATCAACAGTAGTAGCGACTGGACAAAAAGGTAATTCATCTTTACTTAACATCTAATTCCTCGTTTCGACATTCACAGTTTCAAAAAGTAACTAACTTTCTAATAGATACCATCTTTATACAAAAAAGTCAATAATGAGTCAAGGTGCAAGTAAATCTAATCAATTTTCGTAACTGTTAAATCTTTGAAAAAACCTTCTGTACCGATATCGACAAATAACCCTATAGCCCCGGAATTATCTTTGCCTAGTTTCATGTCTTCTACCACTAAAACAGGATTTTCCATGTTATTAATATAGAATGTGCCTGTAGCATCTTTTATTACAGCTTTTAATGTAATCCACTCGTTTAAACCAATGTCAGCTGGTCCTTCAAAATCACTTATACCAAGATTTCTGAAGAATTCAAATGTATATTTGGGGTATGAAAAATATTGAACTCCTCGATTTTTTCTAACCGGATCATCTATGCGTCCATTAGTAGGTCTAACATAAAAAGATTCAAAACTAGTATCATCTTCACTAATTCTAAACGCTATTCCGATGAATCCTCGAGCAAAATCTGGTGCATCTGGTAATAAACGACTTAACATTTTGACTTCTATTGTTCCATTATGAAAAGAAAAATCTGATAGCTTTGCGTACGTGTTCTCGTCAAAATCCATGAGTTTATCTTTTTTTGTCACTTTAACAACTCGACAATTATCTATCTTTGTATGTTCAACTTTTGTGTGAATAGCTTCTATTGGTAACTCTTCAAGACCCATACGTAATCCCTCCTTAAATGAATATCACTTTACTATATTTTATCATGATTACATAGAAATATAATACGGATCTATCATTAATGTTTCAATTAGAGCGACTAATCCTCTTTGAATCCGATGAACCAAGTAAAAACGAACCCTAAAACAATTGATAAAACAACAATTCCAATTGCAGCTACCATGTTCATTATGCCATTCGCTCCCGGTGCAATATAAATAGGTAATGCAAGTAATCCTGGTGATGCAATGGCGTACGCTTTTAAAGAAATCAGCCCTGCAACTAATCCACTACAAGCTGCCGCTAAACAAGAAGCAATCAGAGGGCGTTTCAATCTTATTAAGACACCAAATAATGCCGGTTCAGTAACACCTAAAATAGCCGTGAAAAACGATGAGTAACCAATTTGTTTGTTTTTAGATTTTTTGGATTTTATAGCAACTGCTAAAGTTGCTCCTGCCATTGCAAAATTCGCACATAATGCCCGAGTCAAGACAAATGTAGCCCCAGTTTCAGCTACCTCATTAACCATGATTGGGGTGAATAAATAATGAACACCAAACATGACCGTAATACTATGAAACCCTGCCATTACTGCCATAGATAACGAACCAGCCTTGTCCATTAACCAAATACAAAAATCTGCTAAAACAGTTCCTATAAAGGAACCAGTTGGTCCAAGTATAAACATCATAATCGGCGCAATAATTAAAACTAAAATTACTGGTTTAATTGTGAAATGTGCTTGAGATGGTAATATTTTTGCAATCCATGTGTCAATAATTTTAAGGACTGGAACCATTGCTAAAACAGGAATAATACTATTAGCATATTTAACATTTTGAAGTGCTAAACCAAATAATGACATCCCATCGATTTGATTAAAACTTGCTACCATGGCTAAAGCAATAAACGCAGCTATATATTCATTCACTTGCACTTTTCTAGCAGCTGAGAATGCTACAAAAACTGGTAGAAATGTGAATCCAGTGCTAGCAAGTGTACTTAATGTAACATAAGTCCCCCCCTCTGAGGATAATCCAAATAAGATAGCAACTGAAAGCAGTGCATTAATCATACCTGCCCCAATAATGACTGGTAATACTGGTGATATAGCTCCTGAAATGTAGTTTAAAACTTTTGTAAACCAACTGGTATTTGCATCTTCTACTTCATCTTGATTAATGTCTTTGTCATCAGTTTCTTTAACATTCTCATCATTAAGCAAAGGCGTTACTTCATTATAAAATAAATTAACTGATGGGCCCAAAACTAATTGATATTGGCCACCCTTATCAACAATTCCTAAAATTTCTTCCATACTATTCAAATTTTCTTCCTGAATTTCTTGTTTGTTCTTAATATCGAAACGTAACCTGGTTGCACAGTGGGTAACCATATTGATATTTTCTTTACCACCTAGACGCTCGACAATAAGCTTTGCAGTTTCTTTTTTATCCATTTTTCTTCTCCTCAATCTAATTTTTCACCATTCGTATTAATCACTTGTTGATACCAGTAGAAAGAGTCTTTCTTAGTTCGCTTTAGTGACCCTTCTCCTTCATCATCCATATCTACGTGAATAAATCCATAGCGTTTTGTCATTTGTGACGTAGAGGCACTGATGCAATCAATACATCCCCATGAAGTAAAACCTATAATATCAACACCATCTTTGATTGCTTCTTTCATTTCACAAATGTGACTTTTCAAATATTCAATACGATATGTGTCCTGAATACGTTCATCCTCTTTCAGGATATCTATCGCACCTAATCCATTTTCTGCGACTAAAATTGGTTTTTGATATAAATCGTAGAGTTGATTCAAACTTACTCTGAATGACTTGGGATCAACTTGCCATCCCCATTCAGTAATTGCAAGGAATGGGTTTTTCACTCCATTATTCAATAGATTTCCTTGAACTTTATCAAACTTTTCTGGTTCAGAACTTGAAGCTGTGGACATATAATAACTAAAACCAATATAATCTGCAGTATTGTTTTTCAAAATAGCTTCATCATCGTTTTGTATTTCAAGTTCAACCCCTAGATTTTTAAATAGGCGAGCCGTATATGCAGGATAATAACCTCTTACTTGCACATCACTAAAAAAAAGTGTTTTTCTTTGTTCTTCTACTGAAAGTTGAACATCATCCGGATTACAACTATATGGAATCGGCATTTGATAACTGATCATACAGCCCATTTTTGCATCTGGAATAATTTCATGACATAGTTTTGTAGCTAGGGCTCCAGCTACAAATTGGTGGTGTGCACTTTGGAAAATATCTTGCATCAAATTCCTATTTCCTTCTTCTATTACACCAATACTTGTAAAAGGATGCTTGATCATACTATTGATTTCATTAAAAGTCATCCAATACTTGACCTTCTCTTTGTAACGTAAGAATAAAACTCTTGAATAATTTTCAAAAAAACTAATTAGTTTTCGATTTGTCCATCCATCATAATTTGTAGTCAAATTTAAAGGCATCTCATAATGTGAAATAGTCACAATTGGCTCAATGTCATATTTTTCCAGCTCATCGAATACTTTGTCATAGAATGCTAACCCTTCCTCATTTGGTTCTAGCTCATCTCCTTCTGGAAAAATTCTACTCCATGCAATCGACATTCTGTATGCTTTAAATCCCATTTCAGCAAAGAGCTTAATGTCTTCCTTGTAGTAATTATAGAAATCGATCCCTTTACGCTTTGGAAAATATAATTGACTTTCTTTATTCATTGCTTCCTTAACTTGAGCGTGTGTCATTTCTTTCCACTGCTTACTCCATTCACTTTTTGGTAGCTTGGAATCAAAAGAGTAACAATCTGCTACTGATAAACCTTTTCCATCAGTAAGCCCCCCTTCAATTTGATTTGCTGCTGTGGCTCCTCCCCAAAGAAATCCTTCGGGAAAACCTTCTCTCATTACTAAATCCATGTCATTCACCTCATGTATATTAAACGTTTTCATAAGTTTAATTTAATCTGTTTATACACTTTCGTCTATTTAAAAAAAGTCCCTACTTGTAGAGACTTTTTTTAAATAGATTTTATGAATAAGAATAAAGTACTTCAGAAACTGTAGAAAAAAAGTGAAATATATCTGGTTTATTTCTATTATATTCTACAAAAAAGATACGTTTGATTTTCTTACGCTTAAATACCCAGGAATTATTCAAATGGTAGATAATAATTTTATTATCGCCCCTATTACCAGCTTTACAAACAAATAAATTGTATTTTGAAAATGTATGTTGTGTGCACATTCTATTATTTTCTACCATCTCCACTATTTCAACATATTCTTGATCCGTTTTAGATATTGCTTTTTCTTTTAAATATTTTTCTCTTATATTATTTTTTTTAATCTCATAATTTTGCTGCATTTTTTTCCTAATAGAATTATAGATTGAATTAATCTCTTCTTTTGTAATAATGGTTGAGACTAAGAAAAATGAACTATCACTTAATACTATTTCAGAATTTGTCGTTAAAAGTAAATCGAAATCGTGTCTTACGGATTCATTATGTTGATAGTAGTAGGTAGGTAATATCGTAAAATCACTAATATGAAAGGACTCATATTCTTCAAATAAAGATTTAATCGATTGTCCAATACTAATATTCTGATCAATCACTAGTAACATACGCGTTCGATTTTTATATTCACGAAGATAGGTAGCTAAAAACAAAGCAATAAAAGAAGACTCCTTGTTGATTCCTACCGAAAAAATTTGTTCAAGAAACATATATACTAAATGTATTTCTAAAGGATAACGAATCCCTATTTTTTCGTTATAATGATTGATAGCTACTTCCCCGCAAATACTTCGAGAAACTACTTTTTCCATGTGCTGCGTCAACAGTGAACAATCAATATTTTCAATATATTCTTCAGGTACATGAATGCTTGTTAAGGATTTTTTCACGAATTGTTCGGTCTTTTCCGCTATATCAAGATCAATTTTAGGATCAAGTTCAATTACGTCACTCTCATTTAATAACCTATGAATATCACTAAGTTCTTCGCTTCCGAGTTCATATTCTAATTCGTTCTTAACTTGCGCTGCAAGTCTCGTTATAAACGGAACATCTAACTTTTCGTCAATCCTCGTTTCTATTTTGTATCCCATAAGACTTCTGATAATTGAAATTGTGATAAATCTTGTGTTTTTCTCTAACTCTTCCCCTGTAAGTATATACCTAAAATATATGCAACAATCTGCTAGTATCTTTTTAATAGAAAAAAAATAACGTTCATATTCTTCTATTAAGTCATTTGGAAATGGTGCATTTTTAAATGCATACACTGTTCCGTTTTTTGCACAATAGCGGCGCTTTACTTTCTCATCTGCTTGAACAATCACCCCTTTTTTTCTGCTGATTTCTAAGTTAATTCCTTCATAACGATCTATCCATCGTTTTAGCGTTTCTAACTCTAAATTAATAGCTGCTTTTGACATAAAAAAAAGATCTGCAAGGTTTTGCATTGTAATAGGATTCTTTAAAAAAAGGAGATATAGAATAATAGATGAATGTTGTGGTAGCAGAGAATTTTCTCTTGTTTTTTCATTCATCTCTACGATTAAAATAGTTCTTACTTTTTTAGAAATATATTCTATAAAGTATCCTTTACTCTGATTAGTACGTATAATAAGCCCATCTACAAAATATTCAGTCAACATTTTAATATCATTTTGGACTGTTTTTTTGTTTACTTTAAAATGATGTGAAAGCTCTTGGCTAGTTATCCAATCATTTGAATTATATAAAAACACTAAGATTTCTAATTGTCTTTCAAGTATCACTTCTTATCACCCCTAACCTATTTGGACAAAGTTTTTGACACTTCTCTATCTCAAGTATATCAAAAAAACGAGGTCAAAAACTTTTAAGTTTATGACTACAGAAATATTGTTTAATTGGAAACTGTTAAAAATCGTTCGTATATTTTATACCAAAATGGATTGTTAAAGTATTATATCTTTGAACAATCCATTTCAACTTTTTAGAAATATGCGTAATTAGCTTCTCAATCCAATTCCTTTATTCACCAGGTAAAAACATATTTTATAAAGGATAACGATAAATCCAATAAGAAGAGACAATGAAATCACAATAGGAACATCAGTCGTTCCTAAAAACCCATATCTAAATCCAGAGATTATATACACTACAGGATTTATTTTAGAAACAGACTGTCAAAAAGGTGGGCGCATTTATATGGCATAAAAAACTCCACCCAAATATATAAGTGGCTGTAAGACAAAAGTTGGGACAATTGAGACATCATCATAAGATTGGGCAACCCCCCCGTTGATTAGACCGTCAAGTGAAAATAAGATTGCTGTCATTAATAATATGATGATTATAATAAGCCAAGAATGAACATGTAGCTGAAAAAAGAACAATGATATCAACGTAAGTGAAGACCCGACCAAGATACTCCTTCCAAGCCCTCCCACTATAAATCCCCAGATGATAATCGGTAGCCGATCTGCCTAAATTACTTAAATATTCTCTGTAAACTCTTAATTTCTCTTTAAACATGTTGTGCTTTAAATTAGCCCTATAGCTCCACCAAAAACCAAATATAGAAATTCCTAATGATATAATAGCTGCAATTGTACTTAAAGATGTCCAATTAAACCCTTCTTTACTCCATAACATTTTTTTTTAATATACAGCATAATCTATATTGTTATTATAGTTAGCAATCACTAAAAAAATAAATTTACTAAAAATAAAAACAAAAATATATACATTAATATCTTATACCAATTCCGTTTCCTTAATTTTCTTAAATAATTTCCCAAGAATATTACCTCCTCTGATTATTAACTTAATTATACTTAAATTAAGTAAAACAATGTTAGAAACCGCTTGGAAAATAATAAAGGTAAAACTCCACTCTCAAAGAGAGCATGACCAATTAAAAATCTTCAACGATTAATTTTGCGTATCAGTAATTCTTTCAGCAGAAATTTTTGACAGTACAATATAAAACATAACGCATCATTTGCAATAATTGGTGTTACATTTGGTGTTAATTTCTACACATCCAAACAAAAAAAGCCAGAAACACCTTCAAATAGGCATTTCTAGCTTAATCAATTCCATTACCCCACAGACCCTTCCATCTCATAACTAATCAACCGGTTCAATTCGACGGCGTATTCCATCGGTAATTCTTTGGTGAATGGTTCGACGAATCCCATGACGATCATTTCGGTTGCTTCGCTTTCGGAAAGGCCGCGGCTCATTAGGTAGTACAGTTGTTCTTCTGAGATTTTGGAGACTTTGGCTTCGTGTTCTAAGGACACTTGGCTGTTGTGGATCTCATTGAATGGAATGGTATCGGATTTCGATAGGTCATCCATGATGATAGTGTCACACTCGATATGGGAGATAGAGCCTGCGCTCTTCTTGCCGAAGGTGACTTGTCCACGGTAGTTTACTGCACCGCCGTCTTTAGAAATTGATTTTGAGACGATGGAGCTGGAGGTGTTTGGTGCATTGTGAATCATTTTTGCACCAGTATCTTGGATTTGGTTGGCACCTGCAAAGGCAATGGAAAGCATCGTGCCTCGTGCGCCTTTGCCATCAAGATACACACTTGGGTATTTCATGGTTGTTTTGGCACCTAGGTTGCCATCGATCCATTCAACGGTAGCACCTTCTAAGGCTTTGGCCCGTTTGGTTACTAGGTTGTAGACGTTGTCTGACCAGTTTTGAATGGTGGTGTAGCGGCAGTAAGCGTCTTTTAGGGTAAAAATTTCAACGATGGCTGCGTGCAAACTATTGCTTGAATAGGTTGGGGCGGTACAGCCTTCGACGTAATGAACGCTGGCGCCTTCGTCAACGATGATCAATGTTCGTTCGAACTGACCGGTATTTTCGGCATTGATCCGGAAATAGGTTTGCAATGGCACATCGACACGAACGCCTTTTGGTACATAGATAAAGGTACCACCTGACCAAACGGCTGAGTTCAAAGCAGCAAGCTTGTTATCGGTTGGTGGGACTAATTTTGAGAAGTATTGTTTGAACAGCTCAGGGTATTCCTTCAAGGCTGAATCGGTATCGGTAAAGACGATGCCAAGTTTTTCAAACTCTTCTTTCATGTTGTGGTAAACGACTTCTGATTCGTATTGGGCAGAAGCGCCGGCCAGGTATGCCCGCTCGGCTTCTGGAATACCAATGCGCTCAAAGGTCTCTTTGATTTTTTCTGGTACGTCATCCCAATCACGGGCAGGACGATCACTTGGTTTTTGGTAATATTTGATGGCATCAAAATCGATGTCAGACAGGTCTGGGCCCCAGTTTTGCATGGGCATCTTGTTGAAGGCTTCAAGAGACTTCAAGCGGAACTCAAGCATCCATTCTGGCTCTTGCTTGACCCGTGAGATTTCACGGACGATGTCTTCGGTCAATCCTTCGCCGGTACTAAAAACAGGCTGCACGTCATCGTGGAAGCCAAATTTATATTCTTCTAATTCGGGTACACCCATGGTTCTCACTCCTTTTGTAGTGCGGTTGTCTATTCGCTGGTTTCTTCAGTGTCAGATTCATTGGCGTGGCTGTGACTGACAGATGCTTGTGTACTGTCGGCAGCAATGGCTTTTTCTAATGCTTTCCAAGCTAAGGTCGCACACTTGATGCGTGCAGGAAACTTCGCCACACCCCCAAGCATGGAAGCATCTCCTAAGCGATCGCTTTGGGGAATGTCGTTTCCTTGAACGAGCTCAGAAAATAAGCCTGATAGTTCACCAGCTTCTGCTAGTGTCTTACCGATAATCGCATCTCCCATCATGGATGCACTGGCGGTACTGATGGAACAGCCTTCGCCAGTAAAGGCGATGTCTTTGATAGTGTCTCCTTCGACAGCGAGCTCCAAGTGGATCACGTCGCCGCAGGTAGGGTTATTCAATTCGACTTTGTACGTTGAATCATCCAAGGTGCCCCGATGATGTGGGTGGCTAGAATGATCTAGAATGACTTGTCGATACAAATTATCTAATTTCGTTAGTGCCATGTTGGAAAAACTCCTTCGTCAGCTTGATGGCGTCAACCAGTCGATCGGCGTCCTCTCTTGTATTATACAGGTAAAAGCTGGCCCGTGCAGTCGCTGGGACTTGCAAATAGGTCAAGAGGGGTTGGGCACAATGATGACCTGCCCGTACCGCGATGCCTTCCATGTCTAAAGCGGTGGCAACATCATGAGGATGGATGCCTGCTAGATTAAAGGCGATCACTCCCGTGCGTTTTGCTGCTTCTTGGGGACCATAGATGGTCAAACCTTCAATGGCTTGCAGTTTGGGCAAAACGTAGGCAGCTAAGTCTGCTTCATGGGCGTGGATGTTTTCTAAGCCGATTTCTGTTAAGTAATCGACCGCTGCACCTAAGCCGATCGCGCCGGCAATATTTGGTGTGCCCGCTTCAAATTTCCACGGCAGTTCTTTCCACGTGCTTTCTTGCAGATGGACAAAATCGATCATTTCACCGCCAAATTCGACGGGCTCCATTTGATCCAGCCATTGCCGTTTGCCGTATAAGACACCGATGCCAGTTGGTCCGCACATTTTATGGCCAGAAAAGGCATAGAAATCACAATCCAGTGCTTGGACATCAACTGCCATATGTGGAACAGCCTGAGCACCATCCACCACCATGACGGCTTGGTGCTGATGCGCCAATTTGGTTAGCTCTGCAATCGGATTGATCACGCCTAAAACATTGGAAACGTGCGCGATCGAAACGATGGCGGTTTTGTCTGTGATCTGTTTCTTGGCATCTTCCATGTCCAAGGTGCCTTCTGGTGTCAACTGGATATATTTCAAGGTAGCTTTTTTCCGAGCAGCTAATTGCTGCCAAGGGATGATATTGGAGTGATGTTCCATATAAGAAATCACGATTTCATCGCCTTTATTGACAAAACGGTCGCCGTAGCTGCGGGAGACCCAATTTAAACCAGTGGTCGTCCCTCGAGTAAACAGCACTTCCGCCGTTTCATTCGCATGGATAAAACGGCGAACTTTTTCTCGTGCGCCTTCATAGGAATGGGTCGCCCGTTCTGCGAGGGTATGGACCCCACGATGAACGTTGGCATTGTCTTGATGGTAATAATCGGTGATCGCCTGCAGCACCGCCTCTGGCTTTTGCGTAGTGGCGGCATTGTCGAGGTAGATCAATGGTTCGTCATTTACGAGCTGATCCAAGATGGGAAACGCTTGTTTCACTTTTTGGGCATCGATCATGCGAGCAACTTCCCTTCGATAACGGCAACCAATTCTTGTTGCACTTCTTTGACTGGGATCGCGGTCAAGACGGATCCTAAGAAACCACGAATCACCAAACGTTCCGCTTCTGCTTTGCGCAACCCACGACTCATCAAGTAGTACATTTCTTCTGGATCGACCCGTCCCACACTGGCTGCGTGTCCGGCTGTTACTTCGTGCTCATCGATCAAAAGGATTGGGTTAGCATCGCCACGAGCCTGGTCAGAAAGCATTAAGACTCGGCTTTCTTGTTGCGCGTCCGCCCCTTTGGCTCCTTTTAAAATGTGTCCGATACCGTTAAAGGTTAAGACGCCGCGTTCTCTGATAACGCCGTGTTGCAGGATATGACCAATGGAATGCGGTGCTTTGTTGGTTACGCGGGTATCGATCCCTTGTGTTTGGCGTCCAGCACTGATTGCGACCGCTTTGACTTCCGAATGCGCGCCTTCGCCTACAAGATCAGAATCAAAGTCTGCCACGACGTCGCCTTCATTCATGACTCCGATCGCCCAATCTACCATCGCATCTCGTAATACGTAGCCGCGACGATTCATGTACGTAGTAATGTTGACACCTAACTGATCAATCGCAGAGAATTTGACCTTCGCGCCTGCTTTGGCAATTACTTCCACTACGATATTGCCTGACAGTTTTTTCGCTTGTTCGCCTTTGGTTTGGAAACGTTCCAAGTAGCTGAACTCACTGTGCTCATCAGCAACGATCAAAATGTGTTTGAAGAAATGCGCTTGGCTATTGCCATTGTGGTAGAAAATCGCTTCAAGGGGTTCTTCGATCACCACGTTTTTTGGTACATACAAGAACATGCCGCTATTCATAAACGCCGCATGTGCTGCGGTCATTTTGTCTTCGTCCATTGGCACTGCTTTGGTCATGTAGTATTGATTGACCAACTCTGGTACTTCTTTCATTGCTGTAAACAAGTCGGTAAAGATCACGCCTTTGTCGATCAACTCTTGCGGTAATTGCTCAAAGATCGTGGTGTCATCGAACTGAACGAGGGTCGGATGGTTATCCATCGCGTCAAAGGCGGGAACTGCGCCTGCCACTTCTTCTTCTGACAAAGCGTACTCACCAGCAAGTGCTTGTTCGTCGATATTGAACAATGGCCAACGCTCGTAACGCACCCGCTCGATTTTTGGAAACGCAAGTTCATCCACTTTCGCAAGGGCTGCTTGGCGTAATTCCAACATCCATTCAGGCTCTTCTTTTAACGCTGAAAAAACGTTGACTTGTTCAAGATAATCCTGTAATTTTGCCATTTACCTTGCCTCCTTACGCTTCTTCTTCTTTGTAGTCGATCCCTAACTCTTTACTGATCCCAGCATAGCCTTCTGCTTCTAGGCGTTTGGCTAAGTCTGCCGAACCGGTCATCACGACACGGCCTTCCATCATGATATGAACCACGTCTGGTGTGATGTAGTTTAACAGACGTTGGTAATGGGTGATGATCAAAGCGCCAAAGCCTTCGCCCCGCATTTCATTGACGCCTTTTGCTACGACTTTCAAGGCATCGATATCTAGACCAGAGTCGATCTCATCCAAAATCGCAAAGGTTGGATCTAGCATCAACAATTGCAAGATTTCATTTCGTTTCTTTTCTCCACCAGAGAAGCCTTCATTCAGATAGCGTTCCGCCATTTCTTCGGGCATATTCAATAAATCCATTTTTTCATCTAATTTTTTCAAGAAATCCATGACAGAGATTTTGTCGTCTTCGTCACGTTTGGCATTGATCGCTGCCCGCATGAATTCTGCATTGGTGATGCCTGGAATTTCACTTGGGTATTGCATCGCCAAGAACAAACCTAAGCGAGCTCGCTCATCCACTTCCATTTCCAAGACGTTTTCGCCGTCGAACAAAATTTCTCCTTCTGTCACTTCATAATTCGGGTTGCCCATGATGGCAGCGGACAAGGTTGATTTCCCTGTACCGTTTGGTCCCATGATGGCATGGATCTCTCCAGTTTTTAACACTAAGTCAACGCCTTTTAAGATCTTTTTATCTTCGATTTGGACGTGTAGATTTTTGATTTCTAAAACTGACATTTCTTTCCCTCCAGTATCTTTTCTTTCTCACTATTTTAGACTAATTGAGAATGAACTTCAAACGCTATTCCCGACTTTTTTAAAATATTTCTAATCTGTACATTGGAATTATTATAAAGTATTACATAGAGATAGTACATGGTTATTGTTCAGAAAGTCGACTATTTTTGAAATTTTACTTTTATCTTTCAACTATCTTCTTTTCTCTATTGTTGAAACCTTGTATTCTTAGGAAATCAAAGTGAAGGACCCTCACTCGTTTTTTGTGAGGGTCCTTCACTTTTTCCATCCTGCTGTTTTTTAACTATAATGGAAAATTAAAGTTCATCATAAAATGCTGTGCAACGTTAATCAGTTCTTTTTTTGATAGTTTCCCTAAAATTTCAATCTTTCTACCGCCACGCTCGGAATAATCTAGCGTATAAACTTGCTTTGTATTTACTTTACTCCCAGGTTTCAATTTGTCGTGTTGAATATCGACAAAGTAAGGACGCTTCCGATCTGTACTCGTTATTGGACAAACAATGATCAAATTTGAGGTGTAACTGTACTCATCCCTGCTGATGACTAAAGCAGGCCTGCGCTTTTTGATTTCACTCCCTTTCGAGGGATCAAAATCAATAAATACAAGAGTCCCTTGTTCGAGCCTATTCATCAAGCAGCCTGCCTTCAACAATAAAATCAGCAGCTAGCATATCTTCTTCATCAACAAATTCTTTCTCTTTCGCAGCTAAAAAATAATCATCGATCTTAGGAATCAAGGAAATCGTACCATCGTCTTCTTTGCTGATAAAGTAGGTCTTACCAGCAGGAATCTCAAACTTACTTGCTAGCGTGACCATTACCGCATTTCCTTGCTTTCTTGTTTTCACTGTATCCAAAACAATCACCTTTCCTTCATAACATATATAGTCTATTTTACCACGTAATTACTGTAATTACAAAATACAGCTAGGAGAGCAGCCCTTTTTTTACTAGGTACTTTACTATACGCAAAATGCATCTGATCAATCATCAACAACGAAAGAGGACACGAAAAAATTTCGTATCCCCTACCTTCACTTCTGCTGTGCCCATTCTTCTCGCAAGATGCCATACTTGATGGAATCATAATAGGTGCCTTCCCAGAAACGGACTTTGCGGATTTGGGCTTCTTTGGTCATCCCTAGCTTTTCTCCTAGTTTCATCATGCGGTGATTACCGGACCACGTGGTGTACCCGACTCGCTGGATATGAAGCTGTGATTCAAACAACTCATTGATCCACTGGCGAATTGCTTGGCTGCCAATGCCTTGATTCCAAAGGGAAGCATCATAGATGGCTATCCCGAATTCCAACCACTGCTGCAAGGTATTGTCTTCCCAATAAGCGGTCGCGATTCCTACGATTCTACCTTGATAGCTGATCGTTTTACGTAACGGATTATCGATACAGCTAGCGCCAAACCCCGTTCGAAATTCTTCCCACGTCAACACGGGGTCTTGGAAATACGGTCCGTCCCATTTTTTCCATTCTAAATCTGCCTTAGGCCCATAGCTGATCGACCAAAGTTCAGCAATCATTTCTTCCGTAATCGGTTGAAGTGTGACTGTTTCTGCCATCTTCATCCCCCCCCTTTCTCCTAAAAAAAGTCGTCTCCTTTATTCGTAGACGACTTTCTTTCTATTTTATCTGAAATTTCCGTAAATTTAAATAAAGGAGTCCGAAAAAAAGGACTGGAAAAAGAGTAAAGCCAAATTGCGGCTTCAAAATCAAGGCGACAAAAACGGCAACAAACAAACAGGTTGCTAACAAACTAACAGGCCATTTTTTCAAAGTGAAAAAAAGTGCGGTACGCAGGACATCTTTCTTAGCGGCTTTTGGATTACGCACTTGGAAGTACCACGCGTTGATACTAAGAGCTATGGAAAGCATCCCTAACAAAAGAAAGAAAGGAACGAGCCATTTACCACTTTCAAATTGAACCGCAAACAGAATATCCACGATCGCAATGACACTTCCCAGCCAGCCGATGAGCCAATAGAGAAACCCGCGCACGGCAAAGGTTCGTAAAAAGTAGCAGAAATCTTTTACTGGATCGATGTCTTTGTGTTCTGCAAAGCGATCGATCGCAGCCAGGAGGCTGATCATGCTTGGACCAATCAGCAAGAGTGCCAATGCAAACCAAAGGAGGTTTCTAGGATCGACTGCCAAGAACATTGCCGTGAGGGTGTAGGGTGTATTCACGACCCAAAAACTGATATTCAGGGCAAAGCCAATATATAGCCAGCGGAAGATCCGCATGTAAAGATTGTTTTCAAAGGTAGGTTTGGTAAACATGATTGATCACCTCAATTTTTCATTCCCGAAGTAGCGATTCCTTCTACGAAGTATTTTTGCATTGCTAAAAAGACGATCGCCACTGGCAAAATGGAGACCACAGATGCTGCCATGATCAGGGCATACTCGGCATCATATAAGCCGACAAACATTTTCAACCCTAACTGAATGGTTTTGTTTTCGGTTGAGGAAAGGTAGATAAATGGTCCCATATAATCATTCCATGTATTGACGAAGGTGATGATGGTCAGACTCGCTAAAGCGGGCTTCGTCAGTGGTAGAATGATTTTTCGATAGATCCCCCACTCACTCAAGCCGTCGATCCGCGCACTTTCACACAATGAGTCAGGAATACTACTATAGTATTGTTTCAACAAAAAGACCCCAAAGGCACTGAAGGCTTGTAAGAGGACCAAAGACCAAAGCGTGTCTGTCAGCCCGAACTGGCGCATCATGATGAACTGAGGAATCATATAGGATTGCCAAGGAATCGCAATCGTACCGATGTATGTCAAAAACAACAGGTCGCGTCCTTTGAAATGCATCTTCGAAAACCCATAAGCCGCAAAGCTAGAGGTAAACAGTTGGATCAAGGTAATGATGACGCTCAAAAATGCTGTGTTCTTGAAAAAAGTCAGCAAAGGTATGCGATCCCAGATCACCGTATAGTTTTCTGGGTGCCAACTTTTTGGAATCCATTGGATCGGTACGCTAAAAACATCGTTATTGGTCTTAAAAGAAGCAGAGATCATCCAAAGAAACGGGATCAGTGTCACTAACGCGAGAAATGTTAATAAGAGAATCAAGGAGACACTGCCGATCGACAGCTTGGCTTTTTGTTTTGGTTTGGCTTGAACATTCTTTTTACTCAGTGTATTTTCCATCTGTACTCCCTCCTTACACCCGTTCTTGTCTTTGGTTCCACTTAAACTGGATCACCGTGATGCCCAAAACGATCACAAACAAGACCATGGCGATCGCAGACGCGTAACCAAAATTAAATTTCACAAACGCTTCGTTGTAAATTTGATACACCAAGACATTGGTGGCTCGACCGGGTCCGCCGGCAGTCATGACTTGGACCAAATCGAAGATCTTGAAACAGTTTATGACCAGCATGATCGAAACAAAGAAGGTCGTTGGTCGTAAGGACGGCAACGTCACGTTGCGAAACTGCTGCCACTTGTTGGCCCCATCGATCGAAGCCGCTTCATACAATTCCTTTGGCACACTTTGTAGCCCTGCCAAGTATAAGATCATGTAATACCCCATGCCACGCCAGACGCTGACTATGATGATCGCCGTCAAAGCCCAATCAGAGCTGGAGGTCCAACCAGGAGGATTTTCAATAAAAAATTTCAAAAACTGATTGATTGGTCCCATCGTTGGGTGAAACAACATGTTCCACACGACAGCGATCGCAACTAACGAGGTGACATAAGGAAAGAAGAAGGCAGTACGGAAAAACTTCATTCCACGTACTTTTTTATTCAATAAAATCGCTAAGCCTAAGGAACATACTAACGTTAATGGAACGACGCCAATCGTATAGAGAAAGGTGTTCTTTAACGAGATCCAAAAGGTGTCGTCCCCTAGCATTTTGCTGAAATTTTTCATTCCCACAAATTCAGGCGAACTAAAGGAATCCCATTCCATGAAAGCCAGAATCAATGAGAACACAACTGGCACTAAGGTAAATAAGAAAAAGCCGATAAAGTTCGGTGCAATAAAAGACAGCGCGGTTAGCGTATTTTTGCGTTTCAACTTATTGGCTGCTTTTGATTTTGAGGTTATTTCCATATTTGTCTCCTGCTGCTTGCCAGCAGGCCCCCTTTCATTAATAAAGAGAAGGAACTTTTTTGCCCAAGTCCCTTCTCTCGTTAGGACTATTCGGTTTCAGATTTCACCCTTTTTTCCATATTCGCAATGCCTTCTTTTGGTGTTTCATCCCCTACAAGGATCAAGTCATGTTCTTCTTGCAAGATTTTGTCGATCGCTGGTCCATTTTCATCGACAGGAAACTCGATCGCGACGGTTTCTGGATTGAAGGCTTTTTTCGATACTTCATCGGCGGGCATGCCTTCACGGGAGAAGTAAAGTTCATCAATGGCATCAGTCTTATACGAAGGAACGACACCGACTTCTGCTAATACTTTGGCGCCTTCTTCACCGGAACAAAAGTCTAAGAATTTTTGCGCAGCTTCTTGATGTTTTGAATTTTTATTGATGGCAAAAGCAGTCGGAGAACCAAATGTCGTTACTTCCCCTTTTTCATTTTGCGGCATTTCCGCAATGCCCCACTCGACATCTGTCTTGCCATCGTCGATATTGGTCATCAATGCACCCATATACCAAGTTCCCATGTACATCATGGCTGCTTTTTCATTTTCAAATTGTGATTGATACGTAACTTTCGTTGATTTTGCTGTCCCAAAGTCCATTTGTGCTTTATCGTCTTGCATCCGCAATGCACGATCATAATATTCTTCTAAGTAGTCGTATTGAGGATCGATCAAGTTGACACCATTTTGAGCAGCTGCAATCGCTTGAGTAGTAGAACGCCATGTGTGTTGATACGCACCATAAATTTGTTCGTCTGGTTTTGTTAGCTGCTTGGCAAGCTCCTCATATTCGTCCCAGGTGATGTTCGATGGGTAGTCTAAGCCTGCTTCATCGAACATTTTTTTGTTATAATATAAGACCCAAAAATCCGTCCGATACGGTTGTGCATAGGTTTTGCCTTCTACGTCATACATGTCATAGCTTTCTTGCGCTGGGGCAATATCCAATGATCCGATATGGTCGGTGAGATCCACCAATTGGTCCCGCAACGCATAATTAGAGTAAGAAAGTAAATTTTTCATGGTCAAAATATCTGTCGTATCTCCGGAAGAGAGCATGGTCGTCAGTTTGGTATCATAATCATCTGAAGCAATATCGACAGGCTCAACGGTAATGCCCGGATTCGCTTCTTCAAAGGCACGGAATAGTTTTTCGAATTCAGGTGTCGTATCGTAATTCCAAGTGGTTACGGTCAATTTGATATCGCCATCTTCAGAAGCAGCGGAATCATCTGTCGCTCCGCCTCCACAGGCTGCCAAAGCTGCGATCGTCCCAAACATCGTTGCTGCTAATAAACCTTTTTTCAAAAAGTGCATGTTCATTCCTCCATTAAACATTTTTTTAAAGGGTCGCCCCTAAAACTACCAATAGGAATACCAACTTTGTGACACCCGCATCAGCGCTTCCATGTAATAATAATCGCCCCAGATCATGCATTCATCGACCCCTTTGAGGGAATTCTTGTCATAAACCCCATGCATCAAAAGTCCGTTTGATTCGGGATGGTCGATCGTTGTATAGTTTTGGGCTAACGACGCCAAGATCGCCAAGGCGTTTTCCTGATAGGCGGCTTGGTTTGGCTGCGTGATCGGTAAATGTTTCGCCAGTTCTAGCAAGCCACAGACTGCGATGGCGGCGGCCGAACTATCCCTTTCTTCTTGACTACCATCGTTAAACACTAAATCCCAATAACTGACCTTGTCCGCCGGTAATTCAGCAATAAAGTAATCCGCAAGGTCTTGAGCAGTCTTCAAGAAACTGGTATCACCGGTGTAAAGGTAACTCAGCGTAAATCCGTAGATTCCCCACGCTTGCCCTCTCGCCCAGCAGGAATCATCGGCATAGCCTTGTTGGGTATTGCCGCCGATCGCCGCTCCAGTTTCAACGTCGAAGTAATAGGTGTGATACGTCGTGGCGTTGTCTCGCACGATGTATTTCTGGGTCTGCTTGGCATGAGCATAGGCTGCTTGTTTGTAGGATTCATCCCCCGTCATTTGGGAAGCAAAATACAATAGCGGCAAATTCATCAAGCAATCAATAATGATGCGCCCCCGTTGTTGCGGATCATCGAGATTGCCCCACGCTTGAATGATCTGGGCTTTGGGTGAGTAACGGACCATCAATAGATCGGCGGCGGCAATCGCGAGTTTTTTCGAAGATTCCCGTCCGTTCACTCGATAGTCGGCAATCGCAGTCAAACTATACAAAAACCCGATATCATGGGTTTCTAGTCCAATTCTTTGGTCCAATCGTTCTTGGAAAGAGTGCAGTTGTTTTTCGATGGTTTCATCAAATTCTGTTGATCCCGTCAGTTCTTTACTCAAAAACAACATGCCAGTCCAAAAACTCGCCGTCCAATCATGGTTGGCTTCTGGTCGATAGACAAGCTGTTCACTTGCTGCAGGTGGGACCAACGTGTCAAAGGTCTTAGTATTCTTTCTTACTTGATTAACGGTGAAGTCGATTTGCTCGGCTACCCATTGTGATAGCTGTACGTCATAGCTGGTTTCCATTTTTTCCTCCTATTCGCTCAACCTGGATCATATGTCCGGATTGATTGATCGTAATGTTGTTTGTTGTCACTTCGACGGTCACTGCTTGTTCTTGTTCTTGTGGAAGCAAGCCGGTGACGAGGGAAACGAACAGGTGCTTTCCTGCTTGTCGTTGAGCAGTTAGATACGGCAGCCACGTTGCAGGATACAAGAGGTTCGTATTTGGCTCCGTTCGTAAGACATCGCTCGTTTCATAGCCAGCGATTGCCTCGATTTTCGAATAGCCGATCGATGTTCGTACCGCAGCGCTGCTTGTGGTTTTTTCAGTGATGGCAGTTGCCTCTTTCGGTGATGAAAACCCACCCTCATAGAAAGAAAGGGCGCGCTGAGAATTGATCTCATGAATGCGAAGGTGACTGCCTATCAGTGGAATGATTGTTGTTTTTATCTGGACGTCTTCCCATGGATTCCATTCATGAATGATCCGATCAGGTAAAAGCTGATACTGGCGATCCAATCCTTTGGTGCGAAAGTAATGGTCATCTTCTGATAAAGCCAATGTGTTGTCATAATTTCCTTCATAAAACCAATAATTGCTCTTGGGCACGCTATTGCCAAACGTCGTTGAGTAGACAAATTTGCTATATTTGCTGCTGGCATGACTTTGATAGTTGATACATTGTCCTGCAGGAAACATCAAGGCATGCGTCAAGTCTTGATTGTGTTGATAAAAGTTCTTACTGATGGGATGAGCCAGTGTTCTTTCAGTGATCACTAATGGCGTTGGGGTGGCTTGCCAATAGGGATGCTCCTTTGGTACCGCTAACAAAAGAAAGGTTTTTAACGCCCAATAAGGTGAACCTGGTGCATTGTAGCCTTCGGCAAAGATCAGATTCTGGTACGAATAGCCGACCGTCAGTATCCCTTCGGAAGTAAAAATGTCTTGCTGCATCCACTGATGCAGGTGACGACTGATCAACCCTTTGATCTCTCCCCATGGCAATGCTTCAACATCCGCAAAAACCAATGCGCTGAAGAAAGAAACTTGCGCAAAGCGATACGTCAAACTTCGACCAAAAGGAACGGCAGCTCCACCTGCTGCAAACCAATGCTTGAAGGTTTGAGCAAACTCGGTGGCTCGTTGTTTGAACTTCCTTCCCCTTTCAAGATCCTCAGGGACAAATCGACAGTACAGAAGACTATAGTAGTGGATCGCAAAAGATACATAGTAATCGATTTGAGTGGCTACTCCGTCACAGTACCATCCTTCCCCTAAATAAAAGGTCTCGATCAATGCCAAGTCAGCATCGATCTTTTCTTGGGAAAAGCTGCTGCCACAACGCTTCATGGCTACATTGACGAGAACCCGAAAGAAATGCCAATTGTTTGCGGGAATTTCTCGTTGATTGACTTGGATCAACCACGCATGGAGATTATCTTTTTGGCGTTGGGATAAAACATCCCACGTTTTTTCCTTGTTTAATAGTAAAAAGGTACTTAGCGAAGCCATTTCCACGATTCGTTGGTCGAAGTCTTCCACAACACCCCAATAATCGGGACTCTCTGGATCGGTACCCGCAATAATTCCTGAGAGATAGGTTTCCATGAATGAATCTTCTTGCTGGGTTAGATAAGGCGCGAGTCCCCAAAGCGGTCGCAAGAACGCTTCAAGTTCCTGTACCTCTTTCTCATAGACAGTCCCATGGCTGCCTAAAGCCAAATGACCAGGACGACTGCTTGCAAAAGCGGGTTTGAGTTGATCCATGATCGTTTTGAAGCCGGCTGCTACATCTTCATAACTTTCAAATTTATTCTTTTTCAATTGCTGCAGCTTCTGTGATTGCATCCGCATCCTTCCTTTCAATCAATGTCGCTTTAATAAAACCATAATATTCTCCGTAGACCGTCACCACATCTTGCAGTTTCAGTTGTTGACTTTGTTCATTGAATACTTGGTACTGTCCAGCCGCTGTTTCTAGAATAAATCGATCCCCTTTCTCAATGTCTGCTGTTTTCGCATCACTCTTTACGATGGTGCCAGATAGCTTCACGAATTCATGCAACGGGACGACACCTTGCGAAAAATCTTCGTCAGAATAACAAAGCGCTCGTTCTTTTAATTGCTTTTCGCTGCTTTGGGAAAATGCTTGCGTCTGCGTTGCTTCATTTGGAGAACAAGCAGTCAACCCCATAAGTAGACCCAGGATAAATAACGAATTAATCCACTTCATTCATGCCACCCTCATTTTTAAAACGCTTTCTTCATTTCAAATCATACTTTTTTTTAGGAAAATAATCAATAGTTTTTCCTAAAAAAAGTAAAATTTTTACTTGAGGGCAATTTCTCTCTTGGTTTTTTTACTAAAAAGAAATATACTGAAGAGGAGAAGCATTGGAGGAGGGATTCTATGGCTACGATTACCGACATAGCGACCATAGCTGAGGTATCAATATCAACCGTATCACGGGTTCTGAACTACGATCCTAGTCTTTCAGTGACCGAAGAAACCAAACGAAAGATTTTCGAGGCAGCTGAAAAACTAAATTATACGAAATACAAAAACAAGCAAAAGCAGCGTGAACTACCAGTGGATGTACCAAAAAAACACAACAAATCGATCGGGATCGTTCAGTGGCGGATGGATGATGAAGAATTAGAAGACATTTACTATATGTCGATTCGTTTGGGTGTGGAAAAACGCGCCGCCGAACTGGGTTGTGATCTGTTAAAAATCTCCAACCTTGATGAGTCAGTGATCCAGTCCGTCGATGGCTTACTGGCAATCGGCAAGTTTACAGAAGAGCGGGTCAAGAAACTCCATGAGCTACACCCCAACCTCTGTGTGATTGGCAGTAACTTTCCACTGGATGACTACGATTCTGTCAATACCGATTTTACGCAAGCAACCGAGTTGGCTCTTTCTCACTTGATGGGACTTGGTCATCAAAAAATCGCCTTTATCGGCGCCGAGGAAAGTCAAAATATGTATGGGTATCGGCGGTACAAAACGCCAACGGTCAACACCTATGTCGATATGATGCAGAATTATCAGCTGTTTGATGAGGATTATTTCATCGTGAAAGAAAATAGTCGTTTGGATGTCCAAACGGGGGAAGAATTAACGGAGCAGGCATTGGCTTTGTGGCAAGATCACTTGCCGACTGCGATTTTGGCAGCCAATGATGCATTTGCGATTGGGGTCATTCATACGCTAACGGCTCATGGAATCAAGATTCCTGAAGACATCAGTGTTATGGGCATCAACGATATTTCGGTGTCCCGTTATGTCTCTCCACCTCTTTCTTCGGTCCAAGCATTTACTGAAGAGATGGGCGAAACGGGGTTAGAGCTACTCTATAACCGCATCGAAAATCCTGGGATCGCCAGACGCATCTTTTTAAGTACCCAGCTGGTGATTCGTCAATCTACCGCAAAACCAAAAGAAGGCTGAGAAGCTGCGGTGTCTTCTTGCATTGATCAACGTCATTGCAAGGAAGCACCGCATCCTTCTCACCCTTTTTTTATTTTGATGGTCGTTTTAATTTCCCCTGTCTGCTCAAGCGCGTATTCGGCTTGAATCAAATACGCTTGTGCCTGTGCACCATGGTGATCTTGATAAGTAACTGGCTGTATTTGGATCTTATCACTGGTAAAACCAAGAACACAGCGCGCTTTTTTTGTCATTAGCTGGACGGTCTTATTTTGCACCATTGGTGATATGTCCGTAATAAAGTTTTCCACCACCAGATTCTTTGGTTGGTGGTCGTCAAAGACAAAATGGTCTTCGATCGTTACTTGTTGCTGCGAGACAACGAAGCGCCGCTGGTATTCAGTGACCGCTGCTTTCGGATAGAACGCACTGAGGTCTAAGTCAAATCGCTGGTCATTGACCTGCAGCACCGTTGCTTCCTCGGCAGTTGCGCGTTGGGTGTGCTGATTGATGATCGGCAGCGAATGACTGATTGCGGCTGCGGGAAAGTAGTGATAGCGCGTGTTCTCGTCAAAATACTCTTTGGTGTATTCACCAGCACCAAGGTCCGTCAGAAACAACTCCTCCGTCGTTCCTAAAACAAAATGACCAACATCGAGATGATTGTGGCTTTCTTGATTGCTCCCCCCTTTGGCAGCAAAAAAGAGATCCTGCTGCACATCTTTTGCCATGAACCACTGCGCTTGTTCAAAATAGTGATGAAACGAGGTATTCGTTTCTCGTGTGATTGCTTCGTTATGCCAATACAAATTTCGATAGCTGTGGGCAAACCGGTAGCAAGGATCAAAATCTAACGGACTGACCCCCGATAATTGGGGAACCGCCACGCCCAAATGCTCGTAGCAATAACTGACCAAGCCGCTAGGCAGTTCGATCGCCGAATAATCAGAAAAAGGAACGTAATGCCCTGGAGAAATCATCGTATAGTAAGGAAAAGCGGCGATTTTTCTGGTTTTAGGCTGCTTTAGGTAGGTATCTTCTTGCAGTACTTCTGCCAACAATTGCGCATAATACAGAAAATAACCAAACCCATACGCCCAGTATCCGACACCTTCCACACAAGCCCCATCTTCGCCAAAGCTGTTAAGATAGCTTTGCATTGCAGTATCCAATCGTTTGATCATCCGCAATTGTCGCTCGCTTTTTTTCGGCAATACATAGAGCGCCGTCATTCCAAGACAGCCACCAATGACTGCGGACCAATTGTTCTCTTTTGTCTCCCACTCCCAGGTTTGCTCCTCGAAGGGTAAAAAAAGCCGTTGATCGATCTCATACAACACTCGTTCTGTGATGACTGGTGAAAGGTCTCCCCCAACCAACATAAACAACTCTGCTAAGGATTGCCCAGTTTCAGCTGCAAAAAGATCGACTGTGTGGCGCGCTTGCGAAGAAAACTGGCCATCGACAATCGGCAGATGCGCTGGCAGACACCATGTATATTCATTACAGATTTCCCAAATCACTTGCTCCAGTAGCTCTTTGATCGCTGCCTTACGCTCCATTTCATAAGCAAGTCCTAAAACCACCAACATCCGTCGGCGGGCAAAATAATGGGTTTCGAAGCCAACACGGTTCCCCGATTCGAGATACTCTTGATAGCCTTGATAAGGCAGATAGGGAATCTCACCAGTGTCAAGATAAGCCTGTGCCGCCTGTAAAATTTCTTCTTTTACATCTGCTGGATTCACGCGTTTTCCTCCTGAATAGAGCGTCCGAAGACTTCGATTTGGGTCAACGCTGGAAATGGTGAGGGATCGTCATTTTGGATCAGCTTATGCAATTTTACCCAAGTGACCGTTCGCGGCTGGAAAGAAAACCGTTGAGGTTGGCTGCTTTTGACCGTCTGCAAGATTTCTTGACTCCCATCGGAAAACGCCAACGTGACTTGTTGCCAATAGCTATCATGGGGAAAATCCGCCCGTAACGTAAGCGCACATTGGTCGATGCGGACCTCATGACCAAAGTCGATCGTCAAAGCGGCATCTGCTTGTTGATTGATCCCCCATGAGCCATAGGGATAATTGCCATGAGACCTATTGGCAAAAATACCATCAATGGCGTTACAAGCGAAAAACGTCGCATCATCTCTTGTTTCAACATTGGCATGGGCATGCGGATAGGCACCCAAGAATTCTTTTTGATCATGAGGATTTAAGGCGACGTTGCGGTAAGCCGCTAGTTCTTCTTTTGTTGCTACCCGCACACTCAAATAATGGCTTTTCCCAGCAAAACGGCCTTCTGGCGCGGCTTCTTTGGCATTTTCACTAAGATGTACGGGGTAGATCCACTCGTTGCCTTTGATGTACACCAAAGTAGTCGCCAGCGTTTCATCGAGTGTGACCCACACAAATTGTCCACTGCGTGAGAGCGAGACAACGATTTTATCTCCGTCCTCGTAACAACACTCTTGGGATGCCAACGTGACAAAGTCTTCCGCCGTCGCTTGCAGAAGGGTAGGTTCACTTTCAGGTGTTCGTTTGCCTTGTTTTACTTGATGCTTTTGGTCATAAATCGTTAAGGAAATCTGGGTCATTGCATGTAGCTCCTCTCGTATTTTCTCCATTATAGCGATGTCGACAAAAAAATGTAACTGTTTCCAGCGATTTTTTACTATTTTTTTACTTAAAATCACGAAATGTAACAGTTTCCATTTCTTTATTTTACTAAATAAAGTAAAATAACAACTAAAAGGAGCTGTTTGCATGAGAAACTTTCAAGAAGCATTAAGTAAGAACCCTCTTCGAACCAAAACCGATCTTGAAGAGGCCCTAGTTGATCTGGTCACTCCCGTATACGAATGTATGGCACAACAAGGAACTCCCGGGAGGGTCCGCCTAGGAAATTCAGGAGCGGTGTACACTCAGGAAAAGGGTGACATCGAAGGCTTTTTACGGACACTCTGGGGATTGGGCCCATTGTTCAGCCAAGAAGAAGCGTGTCTTCGTTACCCAAAACTTTTTCAACAAGCCAATGCCGGGATCGTTGCAGGCACCACCCCGACCTCTCAGGAGTACTGGGGAAAACTGCATGACTACGACCAATTGTTTGTGGAAATGGGTGCCCTTGCTAGCTATTTGATTTTTACCAAACCCGTCTTTTGGGATCGCCTCACACCAAGAGAGCAAACGAATCTCTTTGATTGGCTCAATCAGATCAATCAGCACACGATCCCTAAAACCAATTGGCTCTTCTTTCGGATTTTAGTCAATACCTTCTTTGAAATGGCGGCATTGCCTTTTGTAGAAACCACCCTTTTGGCTGATCAAGAAGAGATCGAGAGGTATTACTTAGCAGACGGCTGGTATTTTGATGGCTATGAAAACCAAATCGACTATTATATTCCTTTTGGGATGCAATACTACGGACTCCTTTACAGTGTTCTTACCTGTCGTTCCCAATGCCTGTATCAGTTTAGCTACCGTCAAAGAGCCACTACGTTCGCTCATTCCTTTAAACAGTGGTTCACGAAAACCGGTGCGGCATTGCCTTTTGGTCGTAGTCTAACGTATCGGTTTGCGCAATCAAGTTTCTTTGCCGTCGGGGCTTTCGCCGATATAGAATATGAGGGTTTCACCAAAAACGAAGGAAAATATTTACTGTTACAAAACATGCGTTACTGGTTTCGCCAACCAATCTTTACGCAAGAAGGCTTTTTAAGTATTGGCTATGCCTACCCCAACCTAAATATGGCTGAAGGCTATAACGCACCAGGATCGCCTTATTGGGCTTTCAAAAATTTCTGTGTATTGGCAATCCCAGCGGATGCTGAATTTTGGACGCTTGAGGAGCAGGTGCCAACCTTTGCCACACAGGTGCGCAATCTTCATAGTCGGATGCTCTTGGTGCATAACCAAGAAGGCACAGAATTGCAAGCTTTCACGGCGGGGCAGCATTCCCACGAACATGCTCACGGCAATGCCAAATACGAAAAGTTTGTCTATTCGACAACGTTTGGGTTTAGCGTACCGAAAGCAACCGTTTTATTGAAACAAGGTGCTTATGATAATACATTGGCGATCTCAGAAGGGCAGACGGATTTTAAAACGGCTTTTGGTTATGAAGCCTTTGCGATTGAAGATGACTACGTCTATAGTCGCTGGCGTCCCTACGAACAGGTCATCATCGAAACCTTTGTGATTCCGATGTATCCTTGGCATCTGCGTTACCATCGGATTCAAACGGATCGAAGGTTGCAACTGGTCAATGGCAGCTTTGCAGCACCGGCTGATGGTACTGCGTTTTCTAGCAAAGAAGGCACCTTTTATCAAAGCTCGGTTGGCTGTGTTGGTATCAAAACCTTCGCGACGCATCAAGAGGGTACCCTCTTGATGCCAGAACCCAACACGAATCTACTTTATAGTCGAACAGTCATCCCTCAAGTAAGCAAAACCGTTCTCGCCGGACAACAGGAATGGCTCGTTGCGTGTTTAGGCAATGCCTTTTCTGATCAGATCCCACCCTTTGATGTCACTATCACAGCGGACAAAATAACAATGAGCAAAGGGGATCAGAGAAAAACTATTCAGCTTAACTACTAGCAAAAAATGATTGGCAAATGCTAGTAGAAAAGCTACCGAAAACACCTTTCTGATTTACGGGATTGAAGAATGCCCCCCCAGAAGTTCGATTTCTAACGTTTCAGCGTCGGTACCTTCTGATCTCTCCGTCTCTATTGGCAAAGAGCAAAAAAATACTTGTACCACAAAACGGTTCTTCACACATTGTGAAGCGCCGTTTTTTTGGTACAAGTGATTCATGTTTTGATTGACGATCAGTGCTTATTTCCCGAAAAGCTTTTGGAGAAACGCTTTTTTCTCAGAGACTTCCTTTGTTTCAGTCACCTGAAGCGGTCCAGTCTCCTTCACGACTTGCTGAAAGCCCCGATTGTCTTGTAGCAACAGACCGTTTAGTTCCAGGATCCCAGACAGACTGCCAATCATCCGCCGCACTTCTCCTGCACTTTTGCCAAAAAAGCGCTGGTCGTCGTTTGCTTCGGCTTCTTCCAAAATAACCAGCAGCTGTTGGATGCTTTGATTTTGTTCACCTAAGACGTACGACAACTGGTCAACTTCTACTGCGGTCGTTGCCGCTGACGGTACTAAATCTGTTACGAGCTTTAAGCTATCTAAATAATCCTTTAAGTCAAAAATGAACGTTTGTGCCGCTTCATTATTCATTAATTGGCTTTGACTCAATTTTCTTTGTAGCGCTTCCAATTCACTTGAACGTTTAGAAAGTTCGCTTACGATCATTTCTATATCCATATGCCACCTCCTAATGACATTGTCCCGTTTTCTCTTTCATCCGTCAAGAATTCGTCGGACTTTTTTCTGCGTTTTTACCAATCACCCCTGACTATTGCTCCTGTTGGTACTTTGTGGGTGCACAGCCATAGCGCTTCGCAAAGAGCCGATTAAAATGGTTGATGTTTTGGAACCCAGATTGAAACGCCGCCTCTCGAATCGTTAGTGTTTCGTTGCTGCGTAGATAAAAAAACTTTTGAAACCGAGCTTGCAATAAATCTTCTTTGGGCGTGGTATGAAAAAACTGTTGATAGAGCTTGTAGAATTGGCTTTTACCGATGGAAAGCTCTCGGCTAAACTGGTAAAAATCCCATTGCTGTTCGCAATTGACTAACATTTTCAACCGCATCGCTTGAAACAGTTGATAGTGTTCATTTTGTGGTTGCGGGATGCTTTCTTCAAAATTGCGTTCAAGTAAGACCAATAGATTTGTCATATACGCCGCAATCAATTCTTCCGTGTGCCGTTGTGGCAACAAGGATTCATGATTGATCTTTTGGATCAATTTGTTGATTTGTTGAATATTTTTCGGCTGGAACAATTGGTTGCAAGGGATCGCATAGGTTTCTTCGATCACCTGATCCGTTTGAAACTCAACAAAGCTATTAAAAAAATCTTCTTTGCCACGATAATTTTGATAGACGGTTGGAGGAAAAAGAATGCAGCTACCTTTTTCACTAGTTTCTTGATGACCATCTTCAAAAGTGAAAACCATTGGAGACAAAGTCAACACGAAAAGATAATGCTTTAAGCCAGAGGGTCGATAAATATGATCGGAAACAGCATTGTGCATTTGAAATCCTGAATAGGTTACGTTCAACTTCTCACTCCTTCCTACTTGCCTTTAGTATAAAGAAAACGGACAAACCGTCAATAGAATAAGACAGAATGTAGTGTTTATTTTCATGGACTATCGCTACAATGAAAGAAAAGAAAGGGGTTGCAAAATTGAAGAAAACTACGATGTATTTAGACAAACACTTTATTTTGGCACCAGTCGACGAACGGATCTACGGCTCTTTTGTGGAGCACTTAGGGCGCTGTGTGTACGAAGGGATCTATCAACCAGAAAGTCCTTTTGCCAATGAGCAAGGCTTTCGTCAAGATGTCGCTGCCTTGATCAAGCAGTTGAATGTGCCGATCGTCCGTTACCCAGGAGGCAACTTCGTCTCTGGGTATAAATGGGAAGATAGCGTCGGCCCTAAAGAGCAACGGCCAGCAAAAATCGATTTGGCCTGGCGGGTAATCGAAAGCAATCAGTTTGGCTTAAACGAATTTATGGATTGGACCAAAGAAGTCAATACGGCACCGATGATGGCGATCAATCTTGGGACACGAGGAATCGAAGCAGCGAAAAACTTGATTGAATACACCAATTTAAAAGGCGGCAGCTATTATAGTGATCTCCGTCGTACCCATGGGGTGGCCGATCCTCATGACATCAAACTTTGGTGTCTAGGCAATGAAATGGACGGCCCTTGGCAAGAAGGACATAAGACAGCCGATGAATACGGCCGTCTCGCAGAAGAAGCTGGCAAAGCGATGCGTCTGGTGGACCCAACGATAGAAACCGTTGCTTGTGGTAGTTCTTCTCTCACGATGCCGACCTTTGGCATGTGGGAAGATACAGTATTAAGTCATTGTTACGACCAAGTCGACTACATTTCCATGCACCAATATTATGGCAACCGTAACGGCGATAGCCAAGATTATCTAGCAAGCAATGTCGCAATGGATCAGTTCATCAGTCAAGTCGCAGCGATCTGTGATGCGGTGAAAGCCAAACGCCGAAGCAAGAAGACGATCAATATTTCCTTCGACGAATGGAACGTCTGGTATCACTCAAATGAACAGGATCAAAAAATTGAACCTTGGAGTCAACACCCACCACAATTAGAAGACGTCTATCACTTTGAAGATGCGTTACTCGTCGCAAGCATGATGATCACGATGCTTCATCACGCAGATCGCGTTAAAATCGCCTGCATGGCACAGCTGGTCAACGTGATCGCACCGATCATGACTTCCGATACTGCCGCTTGGAAACAAACGATTTTTTATCCCTATGAAATGATCAGCAACTATGGTCGCGGTCACGTGTTGCATAGCATCCTTCGAGGAGCTGATTTCGATAGCAGCCACGGAAAAGCTTCTTATGTGGATGCCATTGCGATCGAAAACGAAGATGACTATTTGACCTTTTTCTTGGTGAATAAGGATTTGCAGGATACCAACGAATTCACTTGCGACTTGCGTCAATATGATTCATTGCAAATCGCTACCCATCAAGTCTTGCACCACCCAGACTTGCATGCTGTCAATACCGAAGCAACCCCGAACAACGTTGTGCCCGTCAATGGAAAAACAGCGGAATTGAATGACGGCATTTTGCGTGTCGTCTTGGAAAAACAAAGCTTCCAGATGCTACGCTTGAAGAAAAACGGCAGCAAGTAACGAGCGTATCTGTTTTAGCAAAAAAAAGCAGCAGCCTTGGTGACATCCTGAAAAAACGAGACTTTTACGGAGTGGAGAAATCCACTCCTTTTTTATGATCCCCCCTGTTCACTTGCTATTTTTCGCATTCTTAACTGATCTGGGCAAAAAGGCGGCAACTGCCAGCTTGTTTTCCAAAAAAAGAGACGACAAAAGAACACCCTGCGGCAGCTAAGATACCGCAGGGTGTTCTTGATTCATTGTTTAGCCGTTATAGGCATCAACGATGATTTGTTTCAATTCAGAGATTAGTGGTTCTTTTGGATTTGCTGTTGTACATTGGTCTTCGTAAGCCAATTCAGCCATGCGATCAACTGTTGTATCTAGTGTTTGTTGAGTGACGCCTTGCGCTTTCAAGCTCATGTCGATACCAACAGATTGTCCTAATTCGTAAACAGCTGTTGCCAATGCTTCAACCAATTCAGCCGTTGTTTTGCCTTTAAGGCCTAAGAATTTCGCAATGTCTGCGTAATCTGTATCAGCACGGAAGAAGTCATATTTAGGGAACATTGCATGTTTTTGTGGGTCTTTGGCATTGTAACGGATGATGTGCGGTAAAAGAATCGCATTTGTACGTCCGTGAGGAATACCATATTCACCACCGATTTTGTGAGCTACAGAGTGACAAATACCTAGGAATGCATTGGCGAAGGCCATACCTGCCATTGTTGAGGCATTATGCATTTTTTCGCGAGATTCCATATCAGGTGTTTTCACTGATTTTTCTAAGTAGTCAAAGACTAACTTGATTGCTTGTAAGCTCAATCCACGAGTGTAATCAGATGCCATTACTGACACATAAGATTCGATCGCATGAGTCAAAACGTCCATTCCAGTGTCTGCTGTAACAGACGCAGGTACTGACATTACGAATTGAGGGTCAACGATTGCTACATCTGGTGTCAATGCGTAATCAGCTAATGGGTACTTCACGTGTGTTTCACTGTCAGTGATAACCGCAAATGGTGTTACTTCAGAACCAGTACCAGACGTTGTTGGGATACAAACGAATTGCGTTTTTTCTGGTTTGTCGATCTTGTATGTCCGTTTACGGATATCTAAGAATTTTTGTTTCGCGCCGAAGAATGAAGTATCTGGGTGCTCATAGAACATCCACATGCCTTTGGCAGCATCCATTGCTGATCCACCACCAAGGGCGATCACTGTATCTGGTTTGAAATCAACCATCATTTTTGTTCCAGCGTAAACGGTGTTTGTTGATGGGTTTGGTTCTACGTCAGAGAAGACTTCGATTTTCACGTCATTTTTACGACGAGCAAGTACTTCACGAACCGTATCGCAATAGCCGAATTGAACCATACCAGGGTCACAAACGATCATGACACGTTCAACGTTTTCCATTTTCTCCAAGTACATTAGAGAGTTCTTTTCAAAGAAGATTTTTGGTGGCAATTTAAACCATTGCATATTATTTCTCCGTTTCGCTACAGTTTTCACGTTGATCAAGTTCACAGCAGAAACATTTCGTGATACAGAGTTTTTCCCGTATGAACCACAACCAAGTGTCAATGATGGAATCATTTCGTTGTAGATATTTCCGATACCACCTTCTGCAGATGGTGTGTTAACTAAGATACGGCAAGCTTTCATGCGTAGGCCGAAGGCTAATTGCAAGTCTTCGTTTTCAGTGTGGATCACCGCTGTATGTCCTAGTCCGCCTAAATCAAGCATTGCTTCACATTTTTCGAACGCGTCTTCTGTGTTGTTTGCTTTGATCATTGCTAAAACTGGAGAAAGTTTTTCTCTTGATAGTGGGTAATCAGCACCGACACCGTCAAGTTCAGCGATCAATAATTTTGTTCCTTCTGGTACGTTGATGCCTGCTAATTTCGCGATTTCCATTGCTGAATGACCAACGATTGCTGGATTTACGGCATATTTCCCTTCGTTCATCACGGCATCTTCAAGTTTTTGTAATTCTTTTGCTTTTACAACATATACTTGATGTGCTTCAAATTCTGCTTTCACAGAGGCATAGACTTCTTTATCAACGATCACTGCTTGTTCAGAGGCACAGATCATTCCGTTATCAAAAGTTTTTGACACGATCAAGTCATTGACTGCTCGTTTCACTTTCGCTGTTTTTTCGATATAGGCAGGTACGTTCCCTGGTCCAACACCTAATGCAGGTTTACCAGTTGAGTATGCTGCTTTGACCATGCCAGCGCCACCAGTTGCTAATACGATCGCAATTCCTGGGTGGTTCATCAATAAGCCAGTCGCTTCGATTGATGGATGTTCGATCCATTGCACACAGTTTTCAGGTGCCCCAGCAGCGATGGCCGCATCACGAACGATACGTGCAGCTTCTGCTGAACATTTTTGTGCAGATGGGTGGAAAGCAAAAACGATCGGGTTACGTGTTTTCAAAGCGATCATTGCTTTAAAGATCGTTGTAGATGTTGGGTTGGTTGTTGGTGTTACCCCACAAACGACACCAACTGGTTCAGCGATTTCGATCAAGCCTTTTTGTTTGTCTTCATTGATCACGCCGACTGTTTTGTCATGTTTGATACTGTTCCAAATATATTCTGAAGCGTACATGTTTTTGATCGCTTTATCTTCATAGATACCACGGCCAGTTTCTTCTACTGCCATTTTAGCTAAAGGCATGTGTTTGTCTAACGCTGCCATTGCCATTTCATGAACAATGTGGTCCACTTTTTCTTGATCAAAGCTTTCCATTTCTTTTAACGCCACATTTGCCTTCGTTGCTAAATCGTCGATCATTGCTTGTACGTCGATTGTCACTTCTTTTTCCAATGTCTTAGCCATTGTATGTCCTCCTAGTTTTTAAACATGTTTTGTTTGTTAACTACTTCACATACAGATCATACAACATCTTTTTTCGTTTGTAAATAGTTTTTGTGATTTTTTTCACAGTTTTATTAAACTCCCTTTAAATTAAGCGTTTTCAAGAACTTTTAAGGAAAAGAAGTGGACAAAAGTTTCGGTTTTCATTAAGAAAAATGTCATGTGCTAAGTTGAACAATAGGTTAAAAAAATTTTTTGTTCACTTTTGAAAAAAATCACTCTTCCTTCTACTATTTTATCTAAGATTGCCGTATACTCCCTCTAGTATTCTGCCCTTCTTTCAATGGCTATTAGTGTCTATTGAGGACAAAAAAACGACCAGCCATCGCTGATCGTCTTTCTCTTTAAAACAAATCCTCTTTGTCTACTTCTGTTAGAGGCTTCCCGTGGGCAAGCTGGGAAACAACGTGCGCCATCTTTTTGTAGGAATCATTCAATCCGATTCCGCCTTTTTTCGGCATCTTCAAGATATAGATATCTTTGGCATAGATTGCCACTGCTGGGTTTTCCTCTGACATCGCTGCAGCCCCTGGAATTCCTTGTGCATTGAATACTTTCGTCAATCCTGCTGCCATTTCGCCAAAATTAGGATAATGCATCGCAGGTCCGCAAAGAACGGCATCGGCGTCAAATTTTTTAGCAAACCCCACAAATTTTTTATTCACTTCTTCTTGATGCTCGTGATAATATTGGTCACCACAATAAAGCGTTGCAACGATTTGTGCGTCTTGCTCTTGAAAAAGTGGATTCAAGGTTCGACCTGGACCAAGGGCAGCTTTTTTGCCGCTTGGCGGCAACTGAGCATTTTCATCACTTCCCATCCCTGCAGTGACATGATTGAGAATCAAAATTATTTTTTTCATGAGCGGTGCCTCTTTTCTTACAGATCATCAAAATCGAAATCATCAAAATTGATTTCCTCTTCTTCTTGTTCAACGGCATCCGCTTCTTCTTTTAGATATTGATTATCTAAGACTTTGATAAACGGGTAATAAATAGCCATTCCTAAGAGGATCAACAAGACTTGTAACACGGCCGCTTGCCAACCACTGACTAAGAAACCAGAAATAATCGGTGGCGTGGTCCATGGCAGCTGAATTCCATTGGTATAGTTGACTAACCCAAGATCCATACAGAAGTAAGAGATAATAATATTGATCGTTGGCACTAAAGCAAAAGGAATCAGCAGAACTGGATTCAAGACGATTGGTAACCCAAAGATGATTGGTTCATTGATCCCGAAAATACCTGGGATTAACGATAACTGTGATAGTTTTTTGACCCTTTGGCTTTTACAGACTAAGATCATGACTAAAATCAAAGATAATGTCGAACCGCCCCCGCCAAAGGTCGCGAACATGTCTTGAAATTGACCGGTGATGATGTTAGGAATTTCTGCGCCATTCTTGAAAGCATCTAAGTTTTCAATAGATAATGCCCGTAAGATAGGGTTGAAGACGGCACCGACCACACTGGAACCATTGATCCCAAAGAACCAGAAAAAATGCAAAAATAGGTAAGCTATGATCATGGCACCTAAAGTATTTCCTAAACTTAACAACGGTGTCTGTAAGAACTTAAAGAGGATCTCTTGGAGATTGCCATAAGACGTCAAGTTGGCTAACCAGTTGGCGATCATAAAAACCGTCACGATCACAAAACTAGGAATCAATGCCTCAAAGGATTTCACCACGGTTGGGGGAACACCGTCAGGCATTTTGATCGTCCACCCTTTGCGTAATAACGCAACGAACATTCTGGTGGAAATCAAGGCAACGACCATCCCTAAGAACAAACCGCTGGAACCCATCCACCGTAATGGCAGGCTGCCAACTTCATACACTTCCGTAGAGCCTTCTGGTGTGAAAACGGTCGTAAATGGTGTCACGATAAAAAAAGAAACGAGTGAAATAATGGCTGCTTGCATGGCATCAACTTTAAACTGTTTTGCCAAACTATACCCGATCCCACCAACGGCTAAAATCGTCATAATGTCAAAGCTGGCTGTTGCTGGCATATTCAACATCGTTGCCCAGTTGTCTCCCAGCAAACCGCTCATCATCTCGTTCCAATTTGGAATCGGAAAATTGGTCAAGACTAAAAAGAGTGAACCCACGATCAACAACGGTGTGGATAATAAGAAACCATCGCGAATCGCAATCAAGTATTTGTTTTCACCAATCGTCTTTGCCATCGGTGTTAACACTTTTTCTAACCAGTTTAAAAATTTCTGCATTTTTCTTCCTCCCATCTGCGTGCTATCTGGCAGATAACACGTAGTCCCCTGTTACTCCAACACTTTTATTACTTTGCTTTGGCTTTTTTGATCAAGCTCAAGGCATCTTTCAATGCTCGTTCGCCATCCATCATGCCGTATGCTTCTGTCGCGATCGTGCCGACTGGAATCCCCATTGGCTCGAAAGTTGCTTTCATTTTGCTATCTAAGTGTCGTACTTGTGGACCTAACAAAATAGCGACTGGTTTTTCTTGTTCGACTTTTTCTTCTGCGTGGATCGCAGGGAATGCTTCGATCGTCAAAGGCATGTTGTGCTTTTTGACGACTTCCATCATTTTATTGACCATGATACTCGTTGACATTCCAGCTTCACAAAACAAATAGATTTTTTTCGTTGCCATATCCATTCCTCCAATGTTTGTTTTTCTCAATCGCGGTTGTTAGACCGGCGCTTTGATTCGTTTTTCATAAGCCTCCAACCATTCTTGCGTGATGGGTTCGATCACGGTTGTCTGCTCAGGTCCTGGCGTTGCCATAAAAATAGCTGGCGCTTGATTGGTGGTTGCGACACTAAAGGTAAATTCTACATTGGTTGCCACGCCCCAGCGCCCCTGTTTATCTAAGGCGATCAGCGAGAAGGCGCCGGCTTTGCCGTAGCGCTTCTTCAATCGCGCTTCAAAGTCGTAAACGGCTTGATCACATGCTTCTTGCGGTGCTAGCCCTTCTCCCATCAAACGGACGATCTCGTAGGAAAGGCAGCCTTTCATCAAGTCTTCCCCTAACCCTGTGGCGGCGGCACCGCCGATTTCACTATCCACATAAAAACCAGAACCAGATAACGGTGAATCGCCGACACGACCGCTTTTTTTCATAAATAAACCAGAACTAGAGGTTCCTGCTGCCATGCTTTGGTGTTCATCTAGCGCAACTACTCCCACTGTATCGTGACCGTCATAGGGATTGAGGTTGTTGGCTGCGATCTCTGCTTTGCGCTTTTCCCAAATGGTTTTGGCTCGCGGTGTCAGCATCTCTTTGGGCTGGAATCCTTCGGCAAGCGCATAAGCGACCGCTCCTTGGCCGATTCGAAAACTATTGAATTTTTCCTCACTTAGGCGGCGTGCCACGGAAATAGGATTTTCCACATCGACGATCCCAGCGACGGCACCAATTTTGAAGGTATCACCATCCATGAAGGCAGCGTCCATTTCCAACACGCCTTCTTCGTTGGGCAGCCCGCCATACCCCACCGATTTATAAAATGGATAATCTTCCACTGCTTTAATGGCTGTTTCTACTGCATCTTGGCAGGAGCCTTGTTGTTCTAATATTGATTTAGCAGCGAGCACGCCATCGTGTGCCATCCGCCATGTAGCAATCATTCCCCACATAAATATCCCTCCATTTTTCATAGCGCTTTCAAGTATATTCTATACGGTATATACTACTATGTCTATACTGAAAAAAGAGTTTCTCAAAAAAAATGGAAAAACTCTTCTTCGTTCGTGTCTTCGCTTATTTTGTCAGTGCTTGTAAACTGCGCAAATAAATTTCAAGATTCATCCGCAGATCGGCAACCGCCATGTACTCATCTTGGTTATGAGCGATCCCTTTTTGCCCTGGAAAAGACGGACCAAAAGCAAGGATGTTTGGCATTTTGCGGGCGTAGGTTGCTCCTGTAGTGGTCACGGGGGTTGGATCATTGCCCGTTACTTGGTGATAGATCGTCGATAGCGTTTGGATTTCGGGGGTATCTTTTGATCGGCAGAACCCCGGAATGCTGCGAAGGATCGTAAGGCTTGCCCCTTCTGGCAATGCCTCTTGCACCCCAGCAAGCACTTGTTCCTCCGTTACGGATACCGGATAGCGAAAGGCCACTTCTAACGCTAGTCCACTGGCAGACTTTTGGAGAACCACAGGGGTCAAGATCAATTTTCCTGAGTCGGCATCTTCTAGTATCAAATCAATGCCTTCGCCATAGTGCTGCTGGTGAAAACTTTGGGTGATCCACTGCAAAGCTGCTTGCACGGACGGTGTCGCCGCTAGTTGCGGTGCTGCTTGCTGCGCAAGTTTTGTAATGGCGTTGTCCCCTAGCTCAGGGGCATTGCTAGGGGAGCGTTTGCCTAGTGCTTCAAAGGTCTGGCTGCCTATGGTTACCGATAGGTGGTCTGGCACATGATCGCGGAATTGATCGCCAGAAAACGCCGCTAACAGCTGCTGTTCTTGGGCGGGCAATGGAAAATCAAGTTGCACATTGACGACACCTCGTTCGCCGTAAACTACTGGATACTTGCAGTCTGGCGTAAAACCAAAACGCGGTGGCTGCTCAACCGCTAGATAATGCGGGATATCCGACATGCCGCTTTCTTCATCTGTACCGAAAATGATCCGCAGCGGTAATTGCGGTTGATGCCCAAGGTCTTTCAACAATTTCATGGCAAACAAACAGCTGATGATCGGGCCTTTGTTGTCTAAGATCCCTCGGCCATAAAAGTTGCCGTCCTTTTCAGTTAGTGCAAACGGTGGGTAGCTCCAGCCAGAACCTGCCGGGACGACATCCAAGTGTCCTAACACACCGATATAGTCGGTATCCGTTGGTCCCCAATGGGCATAGCCGATCGCATCATCAATGACCGTTGTTTGAAACCCGTATACTGCGCTTTTTTCCATGATGTATGCTAACACTTCTCGTGGTCCCTTGCCATAAGGCGCATGGGGCCCCGGCTCACCTTTGACGCTTGCGATCTGCATCACTTCGTCCAAAAGCGTGAGAAATTCTGGCCAATTGGCTTCAATACTTGCTGTGAGTGGATCCATTGTCTTCACCTCTAAAGGATTGATTTTATTTTTGACGCACTAATGTATTTTTGAAGGTATATTTGTCTGCTCGGTAATAGGATGTATCGTATAAGATCGGTTTGGCTGATGCGGAATAGGTCATCGAATGGACCAAAAGCATCGGTTCCTCTTGAGGCACCTGTAAAAGTTTCGCAATATCGGCAGGACTTTTCACAGCTTCCACCTCTTGATGGGAATAACCAATCTCGATGTTGGCTTCAATGACTTGATATAAAGACGACTCTAATTGAGCTTTCGTGAGTTCTGCGGTGTCTTCTTGCAGATAGCGTTTCAGTACGTAAAGATTTTCCACCGTCATCGGCTCATCATCAAAGTAACGCAAGCGCACCAAATAAACGATCGGTTCCTTGGCGTAATCACCAAACAACTGACCAATCTCTATCGGGAGCTCTTTGACGGTTTCGATATGCAGAACTTCCGTACGGGTCTTTTTCCCTTGGACCTTTGCAGTTTCAGTAAAACTTTGAAGGCCGCCAGAGCCGCTTTGGATCTTGGGCTGTTTCATGACATAGGTTCCTTTGCCTTTTTCTTTCACTAACAAATTCTGGGCAATCAATAAATCGATGGCTTTGCGCACCGTTAAACGGCTGCACTGAAATTCCTCTGCTAAATCATAATCGGAAGGAAGTTTTTGGCTCGTCACGTACGTACCTTCATGAACCCGTTGCGCAATCTGCTGGGCAACTTCTTGAAATACTGCTTGTTTTTTCAACGTCTCTCCTACTTTCTTTCACTTTGCTACCATTCATAAAACGATCGATTGGCACTGACGCCAGAAGAAACACTGACAAACGCTTGTTCATCGATTCCTTGGATCATGCCTTCGACGGTCTTGAGTTCTCTATGGGAAATGACAAGTAATAATAGTTTTTTCTGTTGATGATCAAATCCACCTTCGACATCGTTGATGACCGTGATGCCTCGCTGCAAGGCACATTGCAGCGTCGTAATGACGGGTTCTGCTTTTTCTGTAACGACCAGCAGCTGCACACGCCGCTGCTTCAGGTTGACGTAGTCGACCATCCGCCCACTGATGAAGAAGGAAATGGCACTATAAAAAGCATAGGGCCAGCCAAAGATCAGCCCGGCTGCTAGCTGCAAACTGACATTGAAGCCGATAAAGAAACTGCCGATACTTCTACCAGTGGCTTTTTTCACTAAAATCCCTAAAATATCAAGCCCACCCGTTGAAAAATCGTCGTTCAATGTCAAGCCCACCGACACCCCGTGCAGCAATCCGCCGAACACGGCACAGATCACCGGATCGGTCGTTAAAGCAATGACCGGTACCACCTTCATCATAACAGAAGACAGGACGACGGTACAAACCGTCATGATGGTAAATTCTCGATCGATTTTGACCCAAGCAACCGCTAACAATGGCGCATTAAAAAAAAGCACCAAAAGCGGGATCGAAAGCTGCAGATTCAACTGCTCGTCTAAAAGCTGCGACAACAATTGCGACAAACCAGTGATCCCACTCGCATAAATATTTCCCGGCAGCCAAAAGAGATTTAAAGCAATCGACGACAACAATGCATAGATCAAAGCAACAAGCATTCGTTTTCTATAACGTGCCATGTTTTTCCTCCTCCACTTCGCTTTTAGTATATATCATTAAGTATATACTGTCACGCGAAAAAAGCAGGAGAAATGAAGGCGGAAATGGAAACAAAGCAATGTAAAAAAACGCCAAAATCAAGGAGTAAAACGTTGGTATCAAAGGTTTTTAAGATTTTTTTAAAGCGAGTAAATCACTTGAAATTCGCTAAAAAATGAATAAAATAAAAAGTGTAAAAACAAAAGAATAAAGAAAGGATGATTCTTATGACACATGAGATTGTGCCACGCCGCTCAGATTCATACAGTATGACACCTTTTGATTTCTTTGAAGATTTTGGCCGCAGTTTTTTTGATGGGTTTCCATCGAACCTGATCAAAACCGATATTCACGAGAATGACAAGGAATTTCTCGTTGAAGCAGAACTGCCTGGCATCCCTAAGGAAAATATTCAAGTAACCTATGAGAATGGGGTTTTAACGATTACGGGACAACACCAGACGGATCATGCGACCGAAGATGAAAAAGGACGTCTGGTTCGCAGCGAGCGCAGCTTGACAAGCGTTCGGCGACAATACCTGTTAGAAAACGTCAAAGAGGATGAAATCAAAGCCTCTTACGCTGAAGGAATTTTGAAATTGACGTTGCCAAAAGACCAAGGCAAACAAGCGTCAAAGAAACTGATTCCGATCGAGTAACCAAGGCAAACAAAACACTGCAGCAAAACGAGCGATCTCTGTTTTGCTGCGGTGCTTGTTTTATTTTAGAAACTGTCCGACTACTAAAAAAACGCACCATCGCTTCTGAGAAAGCGACGGTGCGTTTGTGCTTATTCTTTGGTTTCGTCTTGGATGCTCGTTGCGTCTTCGACATCAGCTGGTTCGATTTGTGTCTCAACGGATGCAACAGTTCCAGGTTTCACTGTGCGGATCGCTGAACGATCAAACTCTAAGAAAATTCCTTCACAGTCGATGATCACGGTGCTTTTTTCTGTGTTGACTTCAGAAAGAACGCCGTGGAGTCCGCCGATGGTTACGACTTCATCGCCAGCTTTCATATTTTCTAAAAGATTTTTACGCTCTTGCTGTTGTTTCTTTTGTGAACGACTCATAAAGAACCACATTGCCACTAAAGCAACCAGCATAAAGAGCATTGGTAAAGATTGTGCCATTTTTTTCACCTCGATTTATTTTCTTTCTATAAGATACTTTATCAGAATTCCTCTATTATTCCCACCATTTTAGTAGAGAATGTTAGAAATTCCTCGCATTTTCCTTGTTGAACCCATACTCTTCAATAAAATGCTCACGGAACTCCAACAAGTTGTCGTCCATGATGGCTTGACGGACATTTTTCATCAGATTCAATAAGAAGTAGACATTGTGGTAAGACGTCAAACGCATACCAAAGGTTTCATCACATTTGATCAAGTGGCGGATGTACGCACGAGAATAGTTTTTACATGTATAGCAATCACACTTCTCGTCAATTGGTCGAAAGTCACGGGCATATTGCGCATTTTTCACGACTAAACGACCTTTTGAAGTCATACAGGTACCGTTTCTTGCGATCCGTGTTGGTAAAACGCAGTCGAACATATCGACACCGCGAATCACGCCATCGATCAAGGAGTCGGCTGCCCCAACGCCCATTAGGTAACGTGGTTTATTTTCTGGAATCCAAGGGGTCGTAAATTCCAACACGCGATTCATTTCCGCTTTTGGTTCGCCAACTGACAGGCCGCCGATAGAATACCCTGGGAAGTCCATACTAATCAAGTCTTGGGCACTTTGCTTGCGCAAGTCTTCAAAGCCTGCACCTTGAATGATCCCAAACAAGCCTTGACGATCTGGATTGGCATGAGCTTTCAAGCCACGTTCTGCCCAGCGAGACGTCCGTTCCACCGATTTTTTGACGTAGTCATAGCTTTCATCAAATGGCGGACACTCATCAAAACTCATCATGATATCTGATCCTAATTTGTTTTGGATATCAATCGCTTTTTCAGGAGATAAAAACATTTTCGACCCATTCAAATGGTTTTTGAAATGGACACCTTCTTCGACGATGTTGCGCATTTCGGCTAATGAAAAGACTTGGAAACCACCTGAATCTGTTAAGATCGGTTGATCCCAATTCATAAATTTATGTAAGCCGCCTGCTTCTGCAACAATGTCTTCTCCTGGACGCAACCACAAGTGATAGGTATTGCTTAAAATGACGCCTGCACCCATTTCTTTCAACTCTTCAGGGGCAAGGGTTTTAACCGTTGCTAATGTGCCGACTGGCATGAACATTGGCGTTGGAAAGGTTCCGTGAGGCGTGATCAGTTCGCCTAAACGGGCACCGGTATGCTTTTCTTTCTTTATCAGACGATAACGAATGGCTGGTTCCGTCATTCATTTCCCTACTTTCTCTCTAAACTCAATTAACTGTGCAACGCTATCTATGATAAGGGTTGCCCTTACATTTTGCAAGGAAGTTTAAAGAAACTAAGAGTATTTTCTCCTAGTTATGCGAAACATCTATTACTTTTTTTTGAAGATTTAGCGAAAGTTTGCTATCATGTTATTTATATTGAAGGGAGGTTTTTTGAAATGAAATCAAATAGAGAACTAAAAGCAGAAGCAAAAGCAATCCTGAGAGGCCGCTGGAAAGACAGTGTTTTGATGTGTATTGTACCGACTTTGATCTCGATCGCTATCGCACTCGTCATTATCGTTCTTGCTGTTATTCCATTGTATCAAAGCGGTATGTTTAATGATCTTGGTTCCACTGACGCAGTCAATTCCGCAGGAGGAAGTGGCAGCGGCAGTGGTGGCGGTTTGATCAGCGGTCTATTTTCTGCCTTATTCGGTGCTGGGATCTCTTGGACTTTCCTTGACATTTTACGCGGTAAGAAGCAATCGATCCAGCCTTTTTCTGATGTCTTTCGCGGCTTCAGTGGCGCTTTCGTGTTAGGGATCATCGTCATCTATATTCTGTCGACTATTTTCACGACGTTGTGGACGTTCCTGTTTATCATTCCTGGGATCATTAAAGCTTATTCTTATTCTCAAGCATATTTTGTCTTTTATGATACCTATGAAGAAACGGGCATGCGGCCAGATTTTCTCAGCTGCATCACAGGTAGCCGTCATTTAATGAAAGGCTACAAAGGTCAACTGTTCATCCTTGATCTGAGCTTCATCGGCTGGCACATTTTGGCCATCATGACAGCAGGAATTGGCTACTTATGGTTGACGCCATACATCAGTGCAACCAAAGCAGCATTCTATGACAATCTGCCTAAACGAGCACTTGCTTAAAAGATCGGTTCGCCGGTCTTTTTTTTTGAAGAAAAGAATCGTTTTCTTTTGCAAACGCTTCCGTTTCGTGTTATAGTATAAGTGTAAGGAAGGTAGCAACTCTGTTGGTGGTTTTCGTAAATATCGCAAACTCAATCTACTAAAAGTTGTTGAACGTACAAGTTTCACCTAGTACCAAACGTGTAAAGTAACAAGAAGAAAAACGTAACAAGGATCGAACATTTCCATATCGAAAAATGATACGTCTCATTTTGTATCGGAATACACGAAACATGTGTAAGTTTGTAAATGAAAACAAATTTTCGAGAAACATTGCTTTGCATGGACCACAAAAAGCGACCACCACTTATACCTTCCTCTAGTAGTAAGCTGGGCGACAAAAAAAGCAGTTCTAAAAGTTGAGAAATTGATTCAACTTAAAGAGCCGCTTACGTCGCTCAGTTTTTTTGTTTATTTTGGCTCTTTGTCAATAAGGACTGATGAGTTGCGTAAAATCAAATCTGGGTCAGAATGAACCACATTCTGGCTCAGATTTTTTGTTATCTTACTTTGATTAATTGATTGATCAAAAAGATTCTAATTCTCATGTTCTCGAATGATTTAAATCCGTAGG
>NZ_JBIVBP010000005.1:0-258121 GCF_044746145.1 Enterococcus sp. NPDC086594 | reverse complement strand
AATCATACTAGAGAACGATATGTTTTTTAATACCTAAAATGAAAATGGGACTGAAGAATCAATTCTGATTCATCAGTCCCATAAATTATAGAGCCGTTAAATGGAGATATTCGTCACGGTATGAATCAAGTTTTGCAGGTCATTTTTATGGTTCTGGTAACCGGCTTGTTCGATAACGATTAAGCTGTTTCTTAACACTTCTTTGTTTAATTGAGAAGATTGCAAATAGGAGTAAATTTCTTGATACAAGACTTGATGGATTTTCAAATAAAAATACAGAGGTGTATTAGGCAAGGGATGAGACAAAAGCAGAAACTTGTTAAGCAGATAGGAATCCTTACTTTCACTGGCAAAGGCGCAGCCATTTAAGATCACAACACTTAACAAATTTGCATAAAAGGGATCATTGGCGTAGTGAAGGATTTTTTTGATCCCATGATCTAAGTAATAACTGATGGTTTCTTGGTCAAAAATAAATAACAAATTTGAGAATAAGTTTAACTCAAAGCGCCCCCAGGTTTCGATATCAAACAAGTATTGCTTTACCAGTTCAACTTCTTGGGTGTAAGCTCCTCGATTCATCAGAAATGATTCACGGTTGAGCAGCAGCAGGCCTTGGACATACAAAGAATAATAAAAAAAATTTTGTGTCTCAAAGTAGCGTTCCTCAAGGCTAGTCAAGTAGTCGATAGTCAGTGTTCGATCATAGTATCGGGTATAGAAATCTTGCACCAGCTGACGTTTTTGACCTGTGGCTTCGCTGTCGATCAACAGACTGAACTCATGAACCGTGATATTCATTTTGTCTAAGTAGTCAAACAAGGTTTGTGAAGAGAGATTTGTTTTGCGATTTTCGAAAGAAGAAAGGGTGGTGCGAGAGGAAATACCTTCGGCAAGCTTGGCTTGCGAGATTTTGCGATCTGTGCGCAGTTTTTTGATTAAAGAGCCTTGCTGTTTCATGGGGGACCTCCTTAATTGTGACGCATTTCTGAACAATGTGATTTTAATAACATGTTATCAAATATAATAGGGTATAGCAAATAATAAAGGAGGTCGTTTTTCATGGAATTTGAACCATTTGGTCCTTGGGAAATCAACCCATTTAAAAACTAGTACAGGCTTTCATTTAGAAACTTGTCATTGAAGGATCAGTGACAGATTGATAAATGAAATTTAGTTTACGTCCTGCTTTTTTCGCGGCGAACTGCGAACATTCTAAGCAGGAAAGAGAAGATCTTGAAGAATCGAAAGGTTATTTGGTTGATTCCCCCACTCAAAGAGACCTTTTCGTTTGTGGAAGTCATGAAACGCATGAATCGCGCAAGGTGGTCAGTCCCGTTGAATGTCTGTCATGCACCAGACCTTCCCCAATTTTCTGATTCTTTGTGATTGATCGTCTTTCAAGCATCATACTTCCAGCTATGACCGTAATGCACGAAGATTACGGTTTTTTGTGGTCTTATTGTGCTACACAGTAAACCTTGTATTTCAAGTGAACTAAAAGACCAAAGCTAGAAAAGAAATTCAGTGAGAAAGATAGTGAAAAAAAGTCAAAAACAAAAAAGAAAAACGTTTGCAAAAAAAGTGTTGACATTTTTTCTCAGAATGAGTACTATTATCTCAACGGAACACGAGAGTGTTCTCATTACTGGATTCGTTACTGTTCGGCAGGCAAGACCAGAGGAAAAAAGTGCATTGATTACCCAAAGTTTCTTGGGTTGTACACTTTTTTGCTTTGGTCTTCTTTTTTTGCTCCATTATTTCTATTCGCTAAAAAAGAACCGGTTCCAAGGTAAGGTCCAGTCATTGATCATCAAAGGAGGGGAGAAGTAAAACGCAATGAAGTGCCAGCTAGGTTTGACGATATCCTGCAGTACTGCCTGGAGCAGACATTCACCTCGTCACTTAATGGCAAGTCAGAGAAAGAAAAAAATACAAGACCTTCTGCATAGACGTCAAACGATGCAAAGCTGTGTATGCGCTATGCTGATCAAGGAGGATCGTTCGTGAAGATTATCAAGAGGATCAACAACAATGTTGTACTTTCAAAAGAAGATGAAGTTGAAGTGATCCTAATGGGAAAAGGGATCGGCTTTCAAACGAAACCGGGTGACCTGATTCCGGCTGAGCGAATCGAAAAAAAATACTACCCAGAAGATGACTTGACAGTGGAACATATGTCGAAAGTCATGACGAAGGCTGACGAGAAACAAATGGCCGTCATTTATGAAATCGTGCGTCTTTTCCGGGAAAGTGTTGGAACCGATTTCAATCCAAACGTTTATTTCACACTGATGGATCATATCTTGTTTGCCATCAGTCGTCAAAAGCAAGAAATTGTTTTGACCAATCCCATGCATTGGGAAATCAAGAAAATCTATGCCAAGGAATATGCGGTCAGTGTCCAAGCGGTCGAGTTGATCCGCAAAGAGCTGTATCCCGATTTTTCGCAAGAAGAAGCTGCGTTTATCACTTTGCATTTCGTCAATGCGCAAATTGAAAAAAGCGCCAATCAAAGTGCCTATGAGCACACCGAGTTGACCAACAATATTTTACGGATCGTTAAGTATAGCATGAACATCGAGTACGATGAGAATTCTTCCTACTTCCAACGGTTTGTGACCCACATTCGCTATTATTTAATTCGACAAAGTCAAGAAAAAGAAGAGCCAGTATTGGCTAATCCGATGATTGCCTTGGCTTTCAGCAGCTATCCGAAAGAAAAAGAAACCGCAGATTCGATCAAAGAATACTTATTTGAACAAAAGGGCTGGCATGTCAACGATATGGAATTGATGTATTTGATTCTGCATATCGGTAACTTAGCCGCTCACTCAAAATTAACCTAAGAATGGAAATGGATTCGTTACAGTTCGGCTGGCAAGACCTGCACTTTCTTACAATACTCGTTGAGGAGACCCGTCTCGTTTTTTATGGGTGATACTCCTGCTTGTTTATTGTAGAAATGGCCGGTCTTTTTATTTTTATTAAATGATCTATTAAAAAGGAGAAATCAAAATGGCAAAATATACTGAATTAGCACAAGACATTTTGGCCCACGTTGGCGGCAAAGAAAATGTCTCTTCTGTAAAACACTGTGTGACTCGCTTACGTTTCCACTTAAAAGACGAAAGCAAAGCAGACACAGATTATTTGCAAAAACGTGACGGTGTCGTGACCGTTGTCAAAGCAGGCGGACAATACCAAGTGGTTATCGGTAATCATGTGCCAGATGTTTACGATGAAGTGCTGAAAGTCGGCGGATTAGCCGATGGCGGCAGTCTTGATATCGACGAAGGCGACGAAAAGAAAGGCAGTTTGTTTGACCGCTTTATCGATGTCATCTCAAGCTTGTTTCAACCGTTCTTAGGTCCATTAGCGGCAGCCGGTATTTTAAAAGGGATCACGGCGCTACTTGCAGCAACTGGGATGGAAGCGACCAATGGAATCTATGTAGTAATGAATACCCTAGGCGATGGTTTGTTCCAATACTTACCTATGATCTTAGCCGTAACTGCTGCAAAGAAATTCAAGATGAATACCTATACAGCATTAGCGATTGCAGGTGCGATGGTCTATCCTGGTTTAGCAGAAAGCGTTGCTGAAGCGAGCAAAGTCTTTGGTCTAACCTTGACCTTACCAGCAGGTGGCTACTTTAATAGCGTACTGCCGATTATTTTAGCGATTTTTGTCGCTTCGAAAATTGAACAGTTTATGCGCAAAGTTACACCTGATGTAGTCAAAATGTTTGTGGTTCCTTTTGTAACGATTTTGATCACTGTGCCGTTGACCTTCTTTGTGGTAGGTCCAGTCGCAAATACAGCATCTAGCTGGATCGGTATTGCTTTCCAAGCGGTTTATGATTTCAGCCCAATCATTTATGGATTTGCTTTAGGGGCATTATGGCAAGTATTGGTAATGTTTGGTCTTCACTGGGGTCTTGTGCCATTGGCGATCATGGATATGGCGCAAAACGGCTCTTCGATTATTTTGACCGCCGCAGTGCTACCATGTTTCACGCAAACGGGTGTGCTAGCAGCGATTTGGTTGAAAACGAAAGAACCAAAAGTCAAACAAGGCGCAATGCCAGCATTGATCTCATCGATCTTCGGTGTGACTGAACCTGCGATCTACGGTTATACTTTGCCAATGAAAACACCATTTATCGTTTCTTGTTTAGTTTCAGGTTTCGTTGGTATCTACTTGTCAATCTTTAACGTTACTGGTTACGCAATGGGCGGTATGGGTATCTTCTTGTACCCTGCATATATCGATCCAGCAACAGGCAGCTTCCATAGCGTGATCCACTTAGCCATCGGCACAGTTATTGCAATCGTAGCGTCATTTATCATCATGATGTTATTGAAAGTACCAACTTTGTATACAACTGTTGATTCACCAGTCGACGGTCAAGCAACACCAGCAGCACCAGCACCAGAAGTAAAAACCGTTTCTGCCAGCGTCAAAGATGAAACAGTCAAAAGCCCAGTAACCGGTCAAGTGGTTGCTTTAGCAGATGTGGAAGACAAAGTCTTTTCTTCAGGTGCTATGGGAAAAGGGATCGCCGTTGAACCAGCGATCGGTGAAATCACTGCTCCAGCAGATGCAGAAGTCAAAATCTTGTTTCCAACAAAACATGCCATCGGCTTAGTCACTGAGGATGGGACAGAATTATTGATCCACATCGGCATGAATACGGTGGAACTTGAAGGCAATCACTTTACTGCCTACATCAACCAAGGAGACAAAGTCAAAGCCGGTCAAAAATTGATCTCTTTTGATACTGAAGCGATTCGTGCGGAAGGCTATTCCTTACTGACACCAGTCATCGTCACAAACTCTAACGACTACAGTGACATCCAAACGACACAGTCAAAAGAAGTAACAGCGAACGACAATTTGATCGAAGTCGTAAAATAAATGCGTTTATCGGCACGTCGTAGGATCAGTTAGAATGCTTTCTTACTGATCCGCTGTGTCGATCAATAAAGAAAAAGAAAGTAGGCTAATCATGACAGAAAAACAATTTCCAAAAGGCTTTTTATGGGGCGGCGCCACTGCAGCCAACCAATTTGAAGGAGCATGGAACGAAGGCGGACGTGGCCCAGCGACATCCGATACGGCGATCGCTGTCAAACCAGAAGACCGTAAAAACATGGCAGAATTTGCTGCACCAATGACTCGGGAAAAAGTCTTGTTTGCCTTAAATGACAAAGAAGGCTTGTATCCAAAACGTTGGGGATCAGATTTCTACCATCGTTACAAAGAAGATATCGCCTTGTACGCAGAGATGGGCTTTAAAACGTTCCGTCTGTCCATCGCTTGGTCAAGAATTTTTCCAAATGGTGACGATGTTCATCCAAATGAAGAAGGCTTGCAATTTTATGACAACGTGTTTGATGAGTGTGCAAAATACGGGATCGAACCCTTAGTGACCCTCTCTCACTACGAAACACCTATCGGGATCGCGTTAAACTATGGCGGCTGGAAAAATCGCCAAGTGATCGATTTGTTCGTCAAATACGCAGAAACTGTGTTGACCCGCTACAAAGACAAAGTCAAATATTGGTTGACCTTCAATGAAATCAATATCATGGGGATCTCTGGCTATGTTGGCGGTGCCTTGTTATCCGAAGATGGCACGCAAAACCTTTCTGACATGTATCAAGCTGTGCATCATCAATTTGTGGCTTCTAGTTTAGCAACAAAATTTGCCCACGAAATCAATCCTGATATCAAAGTAGGGATGATGTTGGCACGGATGCAAGCCTACCCAGCTACACCAAATCCAGCAGATGTGATGGAAGAAATCAAGCGTGACCACGAGAATCTCTTCTTCTCTGATGTCCAAGTTCGTGGGAAGTATCCAGCGTATACGAAGCGCTTCTTTAAAGAAAACGGCATCGAAGTGACCTTCGAAGATGGCGATTTAGACATTCTTGCGCAATACCCTGTCGACTTCATGTCCTTTTCTTACTACATGAGTTCTATTGCCCGCCACAATCCTGAAGAAGGCGGCGAAGCAACGGCCGGCAACTTTTCTTTAGGCGAATCAAACCCATACTTGGAAGCCTCTGACTGGGGGTGGCAAATCGATCCAATCGGCTTGCGTGTGACTTTGAATAACTTGTACGACCGCTACCAAGTACCATTGTTTATCGTTGAAAACGGCTTAGGTGCCTTGGATACGGTGGAAGAGGATGGTTCGATCCATGACAGCTATCGAATCGATTATTTGAAGGCGCATATCGAACAAATGTATGAAGCGATCGAAGATGGTGTGGAATTGATGGGCTATACGCCTTGGGGTTGTACAGACTTAGTTTCGGCTTCAACGTCAGAAATGTCGAAACGTTATGGCTTTGTCTATGTAGACGCGGATGATGAAGGAAATGGCAGCTTTGATCGTTCTCGCAAAGATAGTTTCTACTGGTACAAAGAAGTCATTGCCACCAATGGCGGTAGTTTGTTACAGGATTAAAAATAAACCAAAGCGGCTCTCAAAAAAGAGAGCCGCTTTTTTGTTGTGCTCAGTAAAAAAAGAAGAGAAAGGGGGTTAGCAGCTGCCATGATAGAAAGATCAATGAAACAGTCAACGCCCATTTTTTCATTTTGGGCTTAGGCACAAGGGATTCGGGCATCAAATAGACGAGAGAGAATACTGTAAGAAAAAACAGCAGGGTCAGTGGTTGGACGACAAAGGTCAGCCAGTTCATAGGGTAAGCTCCTTTTATGAGGATAGATGATTTGTTCTTTTGTGTTATTATTTTGCAAATTCATTATATATTTAGTTCGTTAAAAAGGCAAGGAGCTCATGGAATAACGATCGTGTGCAGGAAGGGGGGAGAAAAACGAGTGGCACATCCTTGTATTTTGATTCGAATCTTTCTAGAGTAACACAGTAAGCTTGAGGTTAGAATCAGAACTAGCAATAAAAAAGCCCCTTTTCAGGGGAGGGGAGTTCTTTAAAAAGATAGGAAGAAACCCGTGTATTTGATGGAGCTATTGGTCCTTAGTTACTGGGGACCTGACTAATTTACGTGGAAAACCCGCCACTGTCATTCACCGTTTTCTGATCCTCAAGTAGAAAATAAAACAAAGAAGACTAGCCGAAATCAAGAAACCCATAAAATAGAAAGTTAGCTGCATGTCAGGCATCGTATAGGAATACTCTAAAATCTTACAAACAAAGATCACTAAAGAAACCGTGATGGATAAGGAAACCCATGTGAAACGCGGCAATCGTTTCGTTACGATGATCAATCCTAACGAAAAAAAGATGACTGGTACCCAAAAGATCAAGCGAGCAAGTTGGATCATTTTATCTCTCCTCATTCAAATTGATTTGAGTAAAAGGATAGCTTACAACGTTTGTTATTAAAAATAATAACCATTGTTTCTGAGCATTTTTTCGGAAATTGTGTCTTTAACTTAAAGCATGAGCGTAATGTTTCTCTTTAAATTCTTTTGGTGTTTGCCCGGTAACGGCTTTGAAATTGCGGATAAAATGGCTTTGATTGGCGAATGCCAACTGGGTGCTGATTTTTTCGTAGGAAAAATCTGTGAACAGCAATAGATGCTTGGCTTCGCTGATTTTTCGTTCCTGAATGTAGCTGTGGATCGTTTTGTTCATTTCTTTTTTGAACTGATTACATAGATGGGTCTTATGTTTTTGAGTGATGGCTGCGAGATCATCAATGGTCACTTTTTCATAGAGATGGCTGTCGACATAATTAACAATCGTCTTGACCAACAGTGATTTTTGCGCCAGCGGATAGCTATGCAGAAGCTCCATAAAGCGGTAGGTGGCTTCTTTGATATAGCGGAGGCACTCATCGGCAGAATGAATATAAACCAGACCTTGGATCAAGGAATCAGATAAGCCGAATGCTTGGTTGACTGGTACTCCTTCATCAATGCTCATGCGGGTCACGACAGCGACAAAGGCCGAAAACTTTAGTTTTAAGCCTTCCAGTTCATGAGGGGAAAGGGAAACACTGTAGGTCTCTTTCATTTTGTTAAATACCCAGACTACTTTTTCCGGCTCGTTTCGTTTGATGTAGTCAAGATAGCGCAATTCAAAATGATAGGAATCAAAGGTAGCTTCATGCACACGGCGTTCATAAAGATTGGTTTCCAAGCTAAGATCTGTTTGCATGGATCGGTCGTGGGATTCAGTTTGGTAATGCCAATGGATTTGGTCTTTTGCCAACGGCTGCTCCGCAAACAGCGTATAAAGCAGCTGGATGTATTCTTCAAAGGAGTATTTGTCTTCTTTGGAATAGTGCACATTGTAGTGGTATTCATGTTCAAGAAATAGGTAAGACGTATCTGGTGTACCAATCACTCCACAGGGTCCGATGACCATATAACAGGTTTTTCCAGCTAACTGAAACGCAAAACAACCAAGCATATATTTGCCGAAATGATAGAGATTTGCAACTGGGCCGTTCGTTTCTTCCAAATAGTGTTTCAGAGGATTCTTGGCTGTTAAGGTGAGTGGGGGATACAGCGGAGTCCCTTCTTGATCCAAGAGAATCATCGGGATCAAATATTTGCGATAAAGCAGATCCATGGCGGTCGTAAGTGTTGTTTTGTTCATGAGACACCTCAAAGTCCAAACATTGTTTTTTCTTTTAGTATAACGTAAATTTTTTAGCATTCAATAAACAATTTATTATAAACACTAGTTTTTTAGTATATCTAAGGAAGGATTCTTTCTATAATTCAGATAAATAAAACGGTTACAGGAAGGAGCAAACATGGATAGTAAAAAATTGAAAGAATTGTTTCAGCAATTGACGCCAGAAGAAAAAATCGCTCAGACGATTCAATTGAATGGCAGTTTAGTCATTGAAAATGAGGTGATGACTACTGGCCCGATGCAAGATTTAGGGCTTCCACCAAATTTGAAGATTCACGAGATTGGTTCGATTTATAATGTGAACGATTACCAAAAATTGATTCAGTTACAGAGGGAAACGTTAGCACACAGCCGACTAAAGATTCCTATGCTGTTTATGTCGGACGTCATCTACGGGTTTCGAACGATTTTTCCGATTCCCCTTGCCCAAGCAGGTTCCTACGATTTTAATTTGATCGGGCAAGCCGCTGAGATGACCGCCAAAGAATGTTACCAAAATGGCCTTCATGTGATCTTTTCACCCATGCTGGATCTTGTTCGCGATCCTCGCTGGGGCAGAGTGATGGAGTCGCCAGGAGAGGATGTGTATACGGCAAAACGTTTTGCTAAAAGCGTCGTGACCGGCTACCAAGGCAATCTTGATCAAGGAGTGGCAGAAAATCACGTTGCTGCTTGCATCAAACATTTTGCTGGTTATGGTGCACCCGAAGCGGGCAGAGAATACAATACGGTCGATATGTCCAATCAGCGCTTATTCAATGAATATTTGCAACCCTATCAAGCGGCGATCGAAGCCCAAGCACTGCTAGTGATGACGGCCTTCAACCTATTGAATGGTGAACCTGCAACGGGTAGCCGCTGGCTGAACCGAGAGATTTTGCGCGAACGTTTCGGTTTTGATGGGGTACTGGTCTCCGATCATGCCGCCATCAAAGAATTGGTCCCCCACGGTTTTGTCAAAGATGAACGGGAGGCCGCTCAGAAAGGTTTGGAAGCGGGCGTTGATTTTGATATGATGACATCGGTCTATGCGACGCACTTGCCAGAACTGATTAAAGAACCCGAATTAGCCGCGTTGCTGGATGAAGCAGTCTGGCGAATTCTCGTACTAAAAAATCAATTAGGTTTGTTTGAGGAACCCTATCGAGGGTTGAAAACGCAACAAACTGGAGAGGTTTTGTCGGATAAAGCCAAAGAGCTAGCCGTTAAGCTAGTAGAAAAAAGCTGTGTGCTGTTAAAAAATGAGGGCAGCTTACCTTTGAAAAAGGACCAAACCGTCGCTGTGATCGGTCCTTATGGAGAAAGCCGGTTGACCTTAGGTTTTTGGGCGTCAGTCAGCGGCAAGCCACAAGACACGATTCCTTTAAAAACCGGTTTGCTGCAGCATTTCGCACCCGAAAACTTGATCTTTGCTCGTGGATACAATCTATTCGACTCGTATGAGAAATTTGGTCCTTTAAAAGCCGGGATCGAACAGCTGAATGGACCGATCGAACCAGAAGATCAGTTGCTTTTGGAAGCCATGGAAGCCGCCGAAGCCGCCGAAGTTATCGTCTTGACTTTTGGAGAGCAGTTTTTGGAGAGCGGCGAAGGGGCATCAAAAGCTCATTTGCAGCTGCCATTGAAACAAATTCGTTTGATCCAAGCGTTGAAAAAAACTGGCAAGCCTTTGATTGGCGTGCTTTACACTGGCAGACCGTTAGTCTTAACACAAGTGGAAGCATTATTTGATAGTCTGTTGCTCGTATGGTATCCAGGAACGATGGGCGGGATCGGGATCGCCAATCTGTTGAGTGGGCAGGCTTCTCCGACGGCAAAACTGGCGATGACCTTTCCTCGGAGTGAAGGACAGATCCCACTATACAGTGCCCAACTGCCAACGGGCAGACCTTTGACAGATAGTGAGCATTCTGATCGCTTTTTGTCAAAATACCGCGATGAATCCAATGAACCCTTATTCGCATTCGGAACAGGTCTTAGTTACAGTTCGTTTACTGGTGAATGGCTTGGTAGTGAAGTATCTAGCGAGACAATCCATTTGGCTTATCGAGTGAAAAACCAATCGGCAATAGCTGCAGAAACCGTCATTCAAATTTACCTGATGCAACGCCCAGCAGCAATGGTTCGTCCAAGTCGGCAATTAATTGCGAGTGACCTCATCTCATTCGCACCCCAAGAAGAAAAAGAGCAAAGATTGTCACTGCCGTTGTCAGAACTTATTTTCTATGACAATCAGGGGAAGAAACACATAACCAAAGGTACTTATCGATTTCTAATACGGATCGATCAAAAAGAAACGATGCTTAGTGTAACGATCTAAACTAAAGGAGTGAGAGAAAATGGAAAAATTAGAAGCATTTTTAAGTAGCAAACTATTACCAATGTCACAAAAATTACAACAAAACAAAGTATTGGCCGCTTTGATGGAAGGTTTTATTCGAACGAGTCCCATCACTTTAGGGATTGCCTTTATCACGATCGTGGGAAATTTTCCGATTCCCGGTTGGACGGACTATTTGACGAAAATTGGCATCTTCCAGCATGTTGAAGCAATCACTAATGGAGCAACTGGTGTCTTTGCATTGTATGTCGTTTACAGTTTGGCGTATTCTTACGCAAAACAGTTAGGAAGCAACGAACGCAATTCGGCGATTATTTCTTTAGCTAGTTTCATTATGTTGATGCCACAAACCGTCGCAACGACTGTTATGCAAGATGGTCAAGCAGTGGAACAAACGATTGGAGCTTTGAAGCTTGATTTCTTAGGCGGACAAGGACTGTTTATCGGCATGCTGACCGCTTTGTTGGTCACTCGCTTTTATGCTTTCTTATCGAGAAAAAACATTATGATCAAGCTACCGGATAGTGTTCCCCCAATGGTAACCCAATCTTTAGCACCAGTGTTTGTTGTCACGATCATTTTTGCAGTCGTCTTTGTCTTACGTGTCTTATTTGGGTTTACTTCATCCGGTTCGATTTTCCAATTCTTTATCGATGTGATCAATGCGCCGTTGAACTCCTTAGTTGCCAGCCCGCTATCGATCATCATCATTATGGAAGTATTAGCTGTTTTATGGTTTTTCGGAATTCATAATGCAGTTTTACAAGGACCACTCGGGGCGATTAGTATGACCATGGTCGTTTCAAATATTGCCGCTTACCAACAAGGACAAGCGCTGCCTTATCTGATTCCTTCAGTGATTTATATGGGCATGTATGCTGCTGGCTTCATGGGCTTTGTGACCTTCTTTATGATCCGCAGCAAATCGGCAAAAATGAAACAATTAGGAAAATTGTCGTTTATCCCGTCGATCTTTAACATCACAGAGCCAATCATGTTCGGGATGCCGATTATTTTGAATCCGTTGTTCTTTATTCCGCAAGTCTTTACACAATTGATCGCTGGCTTTGTGACCTGGGGATTGGCAACAACGATCCTCCCAATCAGCTTGAATCCAACCATGAGTCTATTGCCATGGACCACACCGACTTTTATCAAAATGCCCTTTTCAGGAGGGCTTAACTACACGATCTTAATGATCATCTGTATGCTGATCGGTATTGTTATGTGGTATCCGTTTCTAAAAATTGCGGATAAAAAAGAGTACGAATTAGAAATGGCTGCTGAAAAAAAGCAAGCAAGTGAAGCAGCAAAAATGACAGAAAAAGTCGTGGAAGAAATTCAAGCGTAAACAAAGGAAGTGGCACATTTGGTTTATTTAGGAATTGATATCGGTGGGACGCACATCAAAACGGGATGGGTCGAACACGACGAGGTCAGTAAACGACGCACCATTTTAACCCCTGTAGCTTTTGAACCCTTTAAAGAAGCTATCAAAGGGCTATTGCAAAGCTATGCCCGTCAAGTTTCTTTCACGAAAGTGGCTATCGCAGTCCCTGGTTCAGTTAATGAAACAGGGACGGTCTTCTTTGGTGGTGCCTTGCCATACCTTGATGGGGTAAATTTGCCAGAATTGATCTGCCAGTTAAGCGATGGCATGGTGACAGAGGTTACTGTCGAAAACGACGCAAAAGCCGCCGCGCTAGGGGAAATGAAAGCCGGCAATCTGCAAGGGATCCAAAATGGTGCGGCGATCATTTTAGGAACCGGCGTGGGAGTTGGTCTTTGTCTCAATGGAAAACTCTATCGTGGGCATCATGGACAAGCTGGTGAAGTCAGTTTTATGATTCGTGACCGACAAATGAGAGGCGCGGACTCTTTTGTGGGGATCGGTCTTTCGGCTGTCGGATTAATTGAGCGTTTGGCTGCTAGTATGGCTATCGCGCCTGATGGTCCTTTGGTCTTTGATACCCTTACGAAAACTGCTGATCCTGAGGCAGAGGCTTTATTTTTAACTTATACCAAAGAAGTCGCTGTCTTGTGTTTCGATCTTCAGTGTCTTTTAGCTCTGGAGAAAATCGTTATCGGTGGCGGGATCAGCCGTCAGCCACGCTTGATCGAAGCCATAGCTAGCAGCTATCAAGCTATTTTTAAAACCGCACCAATCATTGAGAAAACGCTGCAGCCAGTTGCGATCCAAGCCGCTTATTTTCAAGCGGACGCCAATTTGATCGGCGCAGCCAAGGAGGAACCGTGGGATGAGTAAATTTCCGGAAGCATTTTTGTGGGGAGCATCCACTAGTGCTTATCAAGTAGAGGGCGCATGGGCAGAAGACGGCAAAGGTCCCTCAGTGCAAGATCTCAAAGAGATTCCGCAAGGGACCACTGATTTTAAAGTAGCATCAGACCACTATCACCGATATGAAGAAGATGTGAAATTGTTTAAAGAATTAGGGTTAAAAGCCTATCGTTTTTCCATATCATGGAGTCGAGTCATGCCCGATGGTCAGGTCAACCCAGCAGGATTGGCGTTTTATCAAAACCTGATCGATCTGCTACTAGAAAACGAGATTCAACCGATCGTCACCGTTTTCCATTTTGACCTGCCCGTTGCGATCGCGAAGCAAGGTGGGTGGGAAAACCGAGAGACGATCCAAGCATTTGCTGATTACTGCCAAGTACTGTTCGAAAACTTTGGTCATCAAGTCCCGCTATGGCAAACCATCAACGAGCAAAATGTGATGGCACTTGCTGGTTCGGTCATTGGGACGAGTCAAAAATCCATGAAAGAAAAATTTCAAGAAAATCACCATATGCTGGTGGCACAAGCATTGGTGACCCAACAGTTTCATGCAGGTAATTTTAGCGGCAAGATTGGCCCAGCACCGAATATCGCCAGTGTCTATCCAGCTTCTGAAAAACCAGCCGATCAGCTGGCAGCTCTTTCTATGAGTGCGCTGAGAAATTGGTTATTCCTAGATGCGGCTGTTTTCGGCACATACAACCATAACGCATGGCATTTGTTAGAGACGATTGGTGCAGCACCGACAGTCACTGAAGCAGATCGAAAGATTTTGGCAGCTGGAACATGTGATTACATCGCATTGAATTATTATAATACGATGACCGTCAGCAGCTATTTTCAAAAAGAGACAAAACTCGATCAACAGTCTGGTTTCGGGATTCCTGGCTTTTTCCAAGTAGTAGAAAACACCCATTTGCCAATGACTGAATTCGGTTGGCCGATTGATCCAGAAGGCTTTCGCTTTACGTTGAACGAAATCTATTCCCGTTATCGTCTGCCTCTTTTGATCACGGAAAACGGCATCGGTGCCAAGGATGTTTTGACAACTGATGGTAAAATCCACGATGATTATCGCATCGACTACTTGCAGCAGCACATAAAACAGATGGCATTGGCGATCGAAGACGGTGTCGATGTGATCGGCTATTGCCCATGGAGTGCCATTGATCTCGTCAGTACTCACGAAGGCATCGCTAAACGGTACGGGTTTATCTATGTCAATCGTACGGACGAGCAGCTGTTGGACTTGGCGCGATACAAGAAAGATAGTTTTTATTGGTATCAAAACGTCATCGATAAAAACGGGTTAGGAGAGTAAGTGATGTTTTTTCAGGAATATCTATTTGATCCAGAAGCGCAAGCCGGTTTGACAGTGTACCTGCATGAGGAAAAAGCCGAGTATGAACGGGTGGGCGATCGTCCGTTTGTCTTGGTGATTCCCGGTGGCGGCTACTCCTTTTGCAGTGAGCGGGAAGCTGAGCCGATTGCTTTAAATTTTGCTGCCCAAGGCTTTCACGCCGGGGTCTTACGCTATCATGTAGGGACACATCGCAGTTTCAGCCATTCCTTAGCAGATGCAGAAAAAGCGATTACTAAAATCCGAGAACTTGCAAGTGAATGGGGAATCGATGCCGAAAAAATCGCTGTGATCGGCTTTTCTGCCGGCGGCCATTTGGCAGCGGCGTTATCAACACTCTCCTCAATGAAACCGAGCTTATGTATTTTAGGCTACCCAGCGATATTGTCTTCATTTGCTACTGTGATGAAGATCGATGCCCCTTCATTAGAGGAATGTGTCACAAAAGATACGCCGCCCACCTTTTTGTTTTCAACCTTTGAAGACAATGTCGTTCCTATCGAAAATTCATTGGCGTATCTGCAGGCCCTAGAAGATCACGAGGTTCCCTTTGAAAGTCATATTTTCCAAAAAGGACGTCACGGTCTTTCTTTGGCGACCGAACGCTTCGGTAATCGTAAAGAAATGGTTGATCCACGTTTTGCCCGTTGGTTTGATGAATGCGTCGAATGGCTAGAGTTGAACTGGGCAGATAAAGTTGCCCAGCCAGCTTTGTTTCCTGATTTAGGGCAGTGGCCAATTCGGGCATTACTCGAGTCAGGTGAAAACAAACGCTTGCTGTTGCAGGCTTTTCCATCATGGGCAGACAAAAGCCGCTTAAAAATCGTAAAAAACATCAGCTTGCAGCAACTACTAACGATCATGCCAGAAGCTTTTGAGAATGTTTCTTATCAAGCGCTTGTTTTGCAGCTGATTGATCCTAGAAAGGAAGAGTAAAAATGAAAGCAATCCTGGTCCATGAAAGCTATAAGGCTTCAACAGAATTGATCACCCAAGAGCCACAAGCGATTGAACAGTTATCAGCTGTTCGTAACAGTACTGCTGCTTGTCAGTTGCTGCTGCACGATGGCAACCGCAATCATTATATTATTGGCGACGAGTTTTCGATCCCCGATGAAATCGAGATTCCCATGATACGCGTTGAGATTTTTAGCGAATTGCCGGTCAAAGCGCAATTCGTCGACTATTATGTCGGTCAGCAGGAATTGGCGTACGCCGATAAATTACTTGAACGAACTGCCAAAACCTATCCTGGCGATCGCTTTGCACCACTTTATTTGGAGTGGCAGATCGATGAGACGATCAAACCGGAAGCTTATCCTGTGAAAATCAAGGTCTATCGGGCACATCTGACTAGCCAAGAGGAGTGCTTGTTAGAAAAGAACCTAACGATTGAAGTGGACGCTTTTACTTTTCCAAAAGATTATTTAGAGACGTTCCACTTAAATATGTGGCAGCAGCCCAGCAATTTGGCTCGCACCTTTGACGTTCCGTTATGGAGCGATGCCCACTTTGACTTGATCAAGGAAATGGCTGAGAGTCTCGCTGTGATCGGACAAAAAGCGATCACAGTGATCGCCGGAGAGATCCCTTGGAAGGGCTGGTTCAATTACATCGTCAAAGATTATCCCGCCAATTTATATGAGTATTCGATGGTAAAGGTCAAAAAGACACCAGACGGAGAACTTTCCTGCGATTTTTCTGTGCTGACACGTTACCTTGATTGTTTTTTTGCTGCGGGCATCAAAGATGAAATTGATGTGTTTGGTTTATTAGGGGTCTGGGAACCGCCATTTTTTCCGTTAGTCAACTTGGACCATCCAGAAAAATTGGTGATTCGCTTTTATGATGAGGGGAAAGGCGCCTTCGGATTTATTAATCAAAAAGCTGAGTTGCAGGAGTATCTACGCCAAGTATTTGATTATTTTAAAGGAAAGAATCTGTGGGAGAAGGTTCGCATCGTTTCTGACGAACCGAAGAAACATCAAATCGACAGTTTCCGAGCCTCGTTAGCTGTTTTAAAAGAAATTGATCCGTCGATCCAGATCAAAGCTGCTTTTGATAAAGAAGACGTGTTATTTGAGATGCTGCCAGTGATCGATCATCCTGTGACTTCCTATTACTGTACTTGCAACCATTACGAAACACTAGCACAAAGCCATCCGGGCAAGATGCAGTACTATGTCTGCAATTATCCCGACAAACCAAATACCTTTTTGCATAGTCCCCTGTTAGAGACGCGAATGCAAGGAATCTTATCGTATCAGTTCAAAACAGACGGCTTTCTGCGTTGGGCCTACAATTGCTGGCCAGAACATGCTCGGTCCGATATTCGGTACAATACGAGCTCACTACCGATCGGTGATCTTTGTTTCGTCTATCCTGGCAATCACGGACATTTATTGTTGTCCCTAAGGTATAAACAACTACAGCGGGGGATTGAAGATTTCTATCTCTTGAAGACCGCTCAAGCTACACAACCGCAGCAAACCGACGCCGTAGTAGCAGATTTTCTTAAAGTTACAGACACGAAACACTGGATGATCGACAGCCATCACAGTCATCCCGATGTTTTTCTACAGACCGCGGAGGAGATGGAGGCCTTTCATCGGGCCCTCCTCGAACTGCTAGAAAAGTAGCAAAATCAAACACTGCACCCAGAAATTTCACTACGATTTTCCAGAAGAATAGTGAGATACCTGTGGGCGTTTTCACTACTGATTCACGCAGCTTTTTCGTTTTACTAGGCATCTGTTTTCTTACAGATGCTTTTTTTCTGGTGAGCGTTTCGTTTTTCATTCCCTCCATCTTCCTTTACACTTTTAAGTAAGGTCATAACAAACGATGACAAATAGAAGTAGAAATAATCAAGGAGGAAACGAGCATGTCAGAAAAAATCAACAATCCGTTAACGAAGTATTATGATGGCAAATTTGAAAAACAGGTGCAAGAAGCACCGGCAATTCAAGGAAAGATGCAGCCAGTACCTGATTGCGGGGAAGAAAGCTACGCAGGTTCAGGCAAATTAGCTGGACGCAAAGCATTAGTGACCGGTGGTGATTCTGGTATTGGTCGAGCAGCAGCGATTGCTTTTGCCAAAGAAGGCGCCGATGTTGCAATCAACTATCTTCCTTTTGAAGAAGAAGACGCGCAAGAAGTCAAAGCAGTCATTGAAAAAGCTGGACGCAAAGCAGTTTTGATCCCAGGAGACTTGAAAGATGAAACTTTCGCTCGTCAATTGGTTCATGAAGCAGCCAAAGAATTAGGCGGGTTAGATACGTTGGTTCTAAATGCTGGGATGCAACAAGCGGTGAAGGACATCAAAGAGTTGACTACACAACAAATTCAAGATACCTTTACAACGAATATCATCTCGATGTATTGGACAGTCCAAGAAGCGTTGGATTATCTGCCAGCTGGTGGGAGCATCATCACGACCACTTCGATCCAAAGTGCGGAGCCTAGTGCCCATCTTTTAGACTATGCAGCCACGAAAGGTGCTATTACTTCCTTTAGTAAAGGGCTAGCTGCTCAATTAAGTGAAAAAGGCATTCGGGTCAATACGGTGGCTCCTGGTCCAATCTGGACACCACTTCAAATTTCGGGTGGACAGCCACAATCTGCGATCCCAGAATTTGGTCAAAAAGAACTGATGAAACGTGCTGGACAACCAGTCGAATTAGCACCAGTCTATGTTTTCTTAGCCTCTGATGAAGCAAGTTATGTAACTGGTCAAGTTTACAGTGTAACTGGCGGTAGCTTCTTCGCTTAAAATTCCTAGGACTAAAATAGTAGAAAAAAAGCTCGAGCAAAGAGGCTCGGGCTTTTTTTGCGGATGAAAATGGAATCGGCAACTTATTTTCCTTGTTCGGCAAACATCTTGGTCATCATCAGTTGATTGATCTTTGCAAAAACGGCTGCCCACTCTTGCTCGGCTTGCAGGTTAGACAGTAAGACTAATTTTTCGGAAAACATCACTTCTTCATAATTATCCGTGATCAATAAATCTGCGGCTTCCATTTGTTTGACGAAAGTCACAGAAGCTTTAGAATAAATCGAACGAATCCTCGTCTCAATCATTTGCTTTGTGCGGTATTGAATCGTCGTTTGAATATAGATCGACACGGTCGGGGGCGTATTCATCTGTGTTTCCAAATACAAGAGATGAGCCAGATAAGGCAACTGTGTCTGTTCAAAATACTCTTTATCCAAGTCAGCAAATGGATACTTTTCAACATGGGTCAGTAATAGTGTGCAGATTGCTTCATAGGTTCTGTCTTTGGAAGGAGCATTTTCAGTCAACAGTTGGTGTTCTAGCTGCCACACTTCCAGAAGATCGATGCCGATAATGATCGATAGATTGAAGACCAGCAGACAGCTGCTTAATAATTTTTCGAATTCGGCGGCTTCCTGACTTGGAGCAAAGGTATCGTGCCAATCTTTGATCATTGCAGTGAAAAAGCGCACAAGATCAGTATCAGAATGTTTGATCTCTTGGATGATCGTTTGATTCTTTTCTTGGGGAACAACCCCTGGCAAAAAGACATGCAAAAAGAAATTCAAGTAAAGATACTCTGACTGAAGCATCTTTTCTGAGGCATAATCGGCACTCAAAAAAAGTGATTCGAGAATTTCTTCTGGTAAAAAACAATAGAAATTCATCAATCCCATGTATTTTTCAGGAATCGGTGGCAAATATTTTTTCTGGATCGTTCGGCTGACCACTGCTTACCAAAATGCAGCGAGTTTATTTTTCGTCAACGGATCAAAGTGAGAAACAGCAAAGAATGCCGTAAATTCTTCGACATTTTTATGGGAAACACTCGGCAAAAGCCACAAATCAGCAGGCGCACTTTGGGTCAAGAAACTGTAGGTGAAAATACGGATATCAAGCTCTTTTCCAGCAAGAACGATGCGATTATTCAGGTCTGTTCGAATTCGGATTTGAAATTTTTCCAATAGTTGGTTGATTTTCTTGATCAACCGATACATATGCGATTGGCTGACATGCAAATCCAAACATAATTGAGTCAAGGTCATTTGCGGGCGCCCAATCAAGTAATGAATCAGGTTGTATTGTGTGGAGTTGAGCAAGTAATGATACATCAATTGTGCATAGAAAGGTTCATCATCCTCTGTTCGATCAAGAAAATACTGATTGTAATGATTTTTTGATAGAAGCAGGTGAGGTGAGAGCAGCTGCAAATCTTCATTTAAAAAATAGATATATTTTTGCAGGCTTTTTTGCGGGATATTCAAAACTTCTGACAGTTGGACCAATGTCACTCCGTTGGAATTGCAGACAACTTTGAAAATCTCTAATTTCTTTTCTTCTGCGGGAGAAATGAATTCTCGATACATAAGGGATTCTCCTTTTTGGCGTTTTTTTTACGCTAAATCTGTGAACCGTATGATAACCATGATGGATTATACTTATGATAGATGAGAATAGAATGAAAAAACACCAATTAAATTATTATTTTTTAAGGCTGTTTTTTCGATGACCCTCGGTTTCTCATTAAAAAAAGTGAAGGAAGAGATGAAAATGAACAAAAAGGTACGAATGTTAGGTTTGGTCGGAATGGGTTTAGGAATGGCGCCCACTGCGGCAGCTGCAGCAGAAGCGAATCCAACGGCTTCAATGACGAGTCAAGCAACACTAACGATCGAACAAGGAATTTTGTCACTGGATCAGGTGACCAATTTTAACTTCGGTACAAGCAGTATCCAAGATATCGCTACCGATGAACAAGTGATTCAAACAACGTCGGATGAAGTGACATCGATCACGGATTACCGTGGACCAAATCAAGCTGGTTGGCAGTTGACTGCGCAATTATCGAAAATGACGAATGCCAGCGATAACGAGCTAGCAAATGCCAAAGTCACTTTAAATGGTTCAACGGCTTCGGGCGATGCAACGCTAGTATCGGGCACCGAATTGATGGTAGGGGCAACAGACCCGACATTGATCGCTTCTGCTAATGGGACGACCGGCTTAGCAACCAATGACTTTAACTTTTCCAATGCTTCATTAACCGTACCAAAACAAAATGTGAACAGCGGCACTTATAGTGGAACGATCACTTGGACATTATCAAACACCTATCAAGCAGAATAGCAAGGAAAGGGCGACAATGAAAAAACAAATCAAGTGCTTCGTACTCATTAGTTTCTTTATCAGTTTGTGTTGCTTTACGAAAGTCACCGGTCATGCACAGACCACACGGTTCACTGTAACCCCAGAACTTCCCCAAAATCAAGTCAGTGATGTCAGTTATTTCGACTTACTGGTAAATCATGAGACCGAACAGAATTTGACCGTTGCCCTTCATAATACAAGTTCAGAGCCGTTGACCATTAAAGCAGCAGCACTAAATAGTTATACGGCCTCTACTGGGATCATCGCGTACCAAGCAGAACAGACCGCCGAAGAGAACCAAGGAATCTCGTTTAGTCAATTGATTGAAAATCCGAGACAGACGATCCAGCTTGACCCTGGAGAAAGTCGTCAGGTCCATTTTACCCTTTCAATGAAGGCAAAAGAATTTGCAGGAGAAATACTTGGTGTGTTTGACTTTGAAGAAGAACCGGCGGAAACAACTGAAAGTCAGCAAACAAATCTGCAAGCCAACTATAAAATTCAACAAGGGATCCGCTTGCGTCAGAATGTAGCAACCATGCCTGACCCCCAGTTGTCTTTGGTCAATTCTGAGGCGGTGGAAAGATATGGTTCTACAGCTCTCAAAAGTAGGATCCGCAATGATCAGCCCACAGCCTTTGGCAACATCACTGTCAAAACAGTGATACGTGAGCAAGATAGCGGCAACAAGGTCGGTGGGTTTTCTGCAGAGAATTTTCAAATAGCTCCGAATTCGGTTTTGGAGCTGTTTAGTGCCTTTGATCAGAACATTCTCGAACCGGGGACCTATCTATTACGGATTGAGTTGAATGCGCCTAAAGGAACATGGGTGTTTGAGGATTCGGTGGTGGTTGATCGCAAGCAAGCCAACCTTATCAACCGTCAGACAACGTTAGGTGCAGCGTATCTTCAAAAACAGTACTGGCTCTATGCAGGAGGGCTACTTCTCTTCCTGTTTGTCCTACTTCTCTTGTTCATTTTATATAGGAGACGTAAAAAAGCAGAAGCAGATGTTAGGCTGTCAGTGCAAGAAGAATCAGAATGAAGAAAGCGGAGGACAGTGATGAAAAAGTTTGGCATTATCCGATGGGGCTATGTGTTCTTTTTTAGCATTTTGCTGCTATGTGGGAAACAAGAAAACGTCCATGCTGCGGTATCTGCGCCAGATTTTCCTACGTTAGCGATTGACGATTCTCTGATCACTCCTGTGGGACAAGCGGGGTCGCCACAAGGGGAACCGGGCGTTAATTATGTTCAGATTAATGATGGAGCTACTACCAACTCCAGTGGTGGTGTCTGGTTCAATAAGCCGGTTTCTTTTACTCGCTCTTTTCGGTTAGAAATGGCATTTTGTATCGATAATACAGCAACGGACAGCGATGGGCTCGCTTTTGTGATGCAAAGCAATGGCTTAAATGCGCTGGCAGAACAAGCAGGACCGACGATTGGCGTCTGGTCAAATACAGGAGGAACGACTCCTTTAAATACGGGGGCAATCCCGCAAAGTTTTGCGATTGAATTCGATACGTTCTATAATAATGCCGGTTTGACTGGGGACGGTATGATGGATCGCGATGTTCCTTCCGGCCATCATATCGCATGGAATTTTCCCGGCTCAAATGACGCATATACCACCGATGGCTGGCTGATTATCGATAAAGTCTTAAATCATCGTGATACGGTATCAGTAAGTGATATTTCCGATGGGGTGTGGCATAGTTTTACAGTAGTTTTTGATCAGCCAACGCAAACGTTGCGTTACACCGTACCAGATTTCGGTGTTGATGTGACGGTACCTGTTGATGACACCTTCAAATCAAATTTGAACCTGACTAATAGTGCACCGGTCTATTTTGGTTTTACTGGTGCAAACGGGGGCTATGTTCAAGAAAAAGCAGTGGCGTTTGTCGATGTTGAAGGATTAGTAGAACTTGAGATGCGAACCGGTGTTTTTGAAAAAGACCCAGTCAAACTATTGTTGGATACTGGTACGACACTTTCCCAGCCAGCCACTGTCGACAATAGCAAAACCATTACTTATGCGACCTATCTCTCCTATAAAAGCACCAGTGATCTAGCTGACTTGGAATCGGGAATCTTGCTCTCATCGCTTTTTCCAGAAGGACTATCATTAGTTCCCGAGGCGGTTTATTTTGGAAAAGCCAGTGAAATCATGGTTAATGGCATGCCGGAAGGCGGAACTGCCTTACCTTTTGTCATTGAAAATGGGCAATTGGTTGCGACACTGCCTGACATGGTCAAAGGGAATGAATACATCGTTCACTTTTCCGTCAATTACACAGAAGTGCCGCTCAATCAGAATTTAGATATAGCCATCCCTGTCCAAACTGTTTTTAATGGAAATGCTTTTGTTTCCAGTATGACGTCAGGTGATCCAGAAATTCATTATTATCAAATGACTGGAATCTTTCCACCAACGCTTACAACAGGTTCGGCGTCATTGGCAGAAGCAAAAGCAGACCTGCAGATCGTGCGGCAAAAGCGCAATTCCTATATACCGATCACGATTGATGACCAAAACTCGACCCAAGCCAAAATATATGTCACGGAGTTCTTTACGGAGGATGTGACAATCACCGAAACCGATTTCTCTGAAGCAGCGTTGGTTGAACGGGGAACATTGTCGGAGCCGCTAACGGATACATTGGTGTTAGACACCGAAGAACTAGAACCAGGCACAACCTATTATCTGGCTTCCTATGTGATCGATACAGAAGGCAATCGATCGGCGACACGTTATTATGGGATTGACTTTCGTGGGATTGTAGAATTTCAGCGTGCGCCTGCTTCAATCACAGCGACAGTGACCTTGAATGAACTGGTACGATCCATCAGAGACGATGACTTTGCTTATATAGCGATTGCTTTTGATCAAGAAGCCCTTTTGTCTATCAGCAATACCAGCGAAGGAACCTGGCAGTTAAGTGGACAGATAAAGGATTTTATGCAAGAGCAGCAACTATTGGCAGAGGAAATTCAGTTGGTACTCTATGATCCGGTGACCAATCAGCTGGTGGCTTCTGTCACTTCTGAAGAACAAGTGATTTTCCAGCAGGAGCCAACAGGAGCAACGGACTTAACCTTGGATCTTCAGGAATATGATTGCTACTTTCGCTTTGTCCCCAAGTTAGATTTGATTTTACCAGGTACCTATACAGGCACAGTCAACTGGCTGTTGGAGAGTACAATCATTAATGAATAGAAAAAAAAACGCCTATAAGGCGTTTTTTTCGTCTAAAAGTTTATGTCGGTCCCTTTAACTTTGGCGGCTTTTCGCAATTTTTAAAACTAATGATAGGCCTGCTAAAGCAAAACTGCCGTATTTAACGAATTTTTCCAAGGATTCTAAGGTTTGCTGTTTTTTGTGTTTGCAGTCTGGACAGCTTTTTTCATGGGCATTCATTTTTTTTCCACATTTACAATGACTCTTCATCTGTGATCCACTCCTCGTTTCGTTTTATTTTGATGACTTTCTATAATTTAATTATACATGTTGTATAAGGTTCTGTCTGAAATTATGCTGTGTAAGACGTTTGTTAAAATGAGAAAAAACCTACGTTTATTGGGGGAGGCGTGGAAGTGTGTAATTGCGAGGCTATTGGCAGTTACAGAGCCCGATGGGTAGGAATCGCTATAGATAAAAAAGGAAGGAAATCTGACAATTTTCTCATTTTCGATAGGTGCTGAATCGCTTTGCTTATCAGTTTAGCAAAATTTTGCTATTGTGGAGTAAGATTAGGGGACAAGAAAATACGCTTCTCTTTTTTTTCTATATTCTATCCTTAATCTGAGAACGAAAATCACCGATAGTATGCTATATATAAGAACAAGGAGCCATCCTTGACAATGTCGAATATGGCATTTGAATGAAAGGATTGATGAAATAAGTGATTTCTTCAATAATTTATACCGATACAAAGGCTTATTTAGATAAAGTGCTAGACCAAGCACTGTTGGATCTACTAAAATCTGATTATCCTAAAGTCTATGAACACGTGCAAAACTTGATTGTTGCTATGGAACAAACGATCCAACAAATTGACAGCACAAATTTTTGGCGGTTGATGCCGGAAATTTTAGGCTATGATTCTCGCTTTGTTTTGTTGAACTCGCTGCAATTGTCAGAAGACAAACTGTTGACGGAAATCGAGATTATTCAGATGATCGAACGTGATTTTCCGAATTTGAATAAAGAATTTTGTGGCTATTCCTTAAAAGAACAAGAGCATGAGAGTTTGATCTTCAGTGTTCAATAAACACTTCTCGTAGGAATATCAAGTAGAGTAAGAAAACGACTAGCTGATCTAGTCGTTTTTTTTATCAAGAAAAAGAATAATTAAACATGTTATTTATCATTAAAATAAAAATTATTTTGAAATTATGAATAAAATAGATTATTATTGGTATATAATCCTTTTAGTGAAAGAAAAAACAATCGAAAAAAGGAAGAGGAAAGCCAGCTGACTGAAATAGCTACGATTGTTTTAATTTAGAAAATAAGAACCAGCCTCATCGGCATGGAAAGGAGCAATTATGGATTACTTGAGTTTTTCAAAAAAAGAGTGGGAAGTCTTAGTTTGTTTTTGGGCTGTGGATGAACCTCTGTGCTGTACAGAATTTAGTGAACGTTTCGGCTTAAACCGTAACACATCACTGTCCGTGATTCGCAAGTTAGTAAACAAAGGAGTTCTGGAGATTGCAAGTATCAAAATGAGCGGATCAGTCTTGGCTCGTCGCTTTCAGCCAGCTGTAAGTGAATTGGAGATATTACAGACAGGCCTAACCGATGACCAGATTTTTGAATTAGTGAAAATCGCCATCAGAAAAATCGAAGATCCTGAACAATTAACCCAGTTGCTAAATGTGATTGGTGAATTGAAAACTAAAGCTTCTTAAAGAATACTCGTTTGCATGATAAAAAAATGATCCGCTGTGAAAACAGCGGATCATTTTTCTTGTTCTTGAAATTTTTGTACCATTTTTGTCGTCAATTGATGGAGCACGGACAGTTCTTCCGGTTCAAGAGGCAAGAATTCGGTCACTCTGTAGGGGATCTCTAACGCTTGTTCATGGAGCGCTTTGCCTGAGTCAGTCAATGTGACCCGCAAAGAACGTTCATCGTCTTGATTTCGATTTCTTGCTAGGTAGCCTTTTGCTTCAAGCTTTTTTAAAACCGGTGTCAGTGTGCCAGAGTCGAGACATAATTGCTTCCCCAATGCTTTGACACTGATCGCTTCATCTTCCCATAACACCAACATCACTAAATATTGGGTATAGGTCAAATTCAACGGGTCCAGTAAGTCTTTGTACTGTTTGATAATTTCTTTTGAAGCGGCGTATAGAGGAAAACACAATTGGTTTTCTAACGCTAAGACATTCATGTTTTCACCCCTTTTTCTAATATCCGCCTCTTATCATAGCTGTTTTTTCAACGAAAGTCTACTCGCTAACGGCTTTGACAGTCACTTCAATGTTGCCAGCTGTGGCTTTTGAATAAGGACATACGGTATGAGCGATCTCAAGCAATTCTTGTGTTTCTTCTGTTGACAATCCTTCGATTTGACCTTCGATCTCAACACCCAAGACAAAACTGGATTCGCTTTCTGCGTACAAGGTCACTTGTGCGCTCACCGTAGAAGCACCATCGATTCCTTTGCTGCTTTTCACCAATTCAAGGGCACTGTTGAAGCAAGCACTAAAACCAGCTGCAAAAAGTTGTTCTGGATTGGTAGCATTTTCGACACGTTTGCCAGGTGCAGTGATGTTTAGCTCAAATGAATGATCGGGACTGTGTACTTCTCCTGAACGGCCACCAGTGTTGATCATTTTAGTCGAATACATTTTTTTCATCATTTCTTCACTCCTGATTTTTATATTTTGTACAATTAAATTGTATGCAATTTAAATGAAAAATGCAAGGAATTGGTTTTCGTTCTATTTTTTTTTTCTAAAAAAAAGCGGAATCAGCATAAGTTTACTGTTCTCTTGGGTGAAACGTGCTATCATAGTTAGTAACACTTGTAATAGATTAACAAATGAGTTTGAAGCTTCAAATTTACTGCATGAAGGCAAAGAGGGTGAAAATCATCGTAGATTATATGGAAAAACGAGCGGTAGGGCGTTATTTTCGATCGTTGACGGATCATTATTCAGGCTATATACGGCTTTATGGCACCTATACAGAATATCGGGTGATTGCAGGGATTCCTGCTGAAAATGTCATGTTAGAGATTATCGGGGTTGAAAACGGTGTCTTATTGACCCGTGTAAACAATACATTATTTGAAAATGGAAGAGGGTTTTTACAATGATCATTATCCAAATTATTTTAGTTATTTTAGTATTAGTGATTCTGATTTGGCTGATTGCAAGCACTGCTGTGATCGTTCGTCAAGGGGAAGTCAAAGTTGTCGAAAGTTTTGGGAAGTACGTTCGAACGTTGGAACCAGGGCTTCATTTTCTTGTTCCGATTTTGTATACAGTTAGAGAAAGAGTGTCCTTGAAACAGATTCCTTTGGAGATCGAACCCCAAAGTGCAATCACAAAAGATAATGTAATCGTTCAAATTGATGAAGCAATCAAATACCATGTCACAGATGTGCGTGCCTTTGTCTACGAAAATGAAAACTCCGTTGTTTCAATGATCCAAGATGCCCAGTCGAACTTGCGGGGAATCATCGGGAAAATGGATTTAAATGAAGTTTTAAATGGGACTGAAGAAATCAACGTAGCATTGTTTACTTCAATCAAAGATATCACGGCAGGCTATGGGTTAGCGATTGACCGAATCAACATTGGGGAAATCAAAGTTTCGCAAGAAATCATTGAATCAATGAACAAATTGATCACTGCCTCTAGAGACAAAGAATCGATGATCACAAGAGCCCAAGGTGAGAAATCTTCTTCAGTCTTGAGTGCAGAAGCCAAAGCTTCTCAAATGACGATCGACGCCGAAGCCCGAGCGGAACAAACTCAAATCGATGCCGAGGCGCGGGCAAAGCGTGTACGGATTGATGCCGAGGCGGAAGCAGAACGAATCGCGAAAATCACTGAAGCTGAACGCAAACGGATTTTAGCCATCAATGAAGCAATCAAAGAAAGCCAGCTCGACGAGCGCTCACTATCATATCTAGGGATCGAAGCCTTCAGAGATGTGGTGAATAGCAATACCAATACGGTCATTCTGCCATCAAATATGACGGAACTGGGAAATATTCCAGTCGTCAAACAACTTTGGGAAAATGCACCATCTAAATCGGCTGAATAAGTTAAGCACAACAATTGAAAAAGGTTCCCATACTCCGAGAAGAAAGAGGAGTATGGGAACCTTTTTTACTTCGTTTTTTCCGCCGATTGATTATCGACGATCAAGAGGGCCATCATGACATACCCGATCCAACTATCCCGAGAGTATAAAATGTAGCGAGGGGACCAAGAAGCGGCATATTTCTGTTTGTATTCGCGTAACCCTTCAAAAGAATAGAAACGAGAACCAAAGGTGTAAACGAGATAGGCGATCCGCTCTTGCAAGAAACTGCTGCGGAAAGTACCAACGTTGGCTAATGGTGCCATGCCTAAATCAAATTGTTGGTAGCCTTGTTCTTTAAAATAGTCGAATAGCTGAATAAACAAGAAATCCATCGTTCCATTCGGCGCTTTTTCAGGATCGTGGCGCATCAAATCAATGGATGCTAGGCCTGTTTGATAGGTGGGCATAAAGGAAGCGAATGCGACGATCTCCTGTTGCTGATTACGGACGACAGCAATTGGTGCGGTGCTTAGATAGGATTCTGAAAAGAACCCAAGGGAGAACCCTTTTTCTTTCCGTCCATCTAGCCAGTTGTCAGAAATTTCCTTAAGCGTTGCAAATGTTTCGGCTGAAAAGGGAGGGGTGAGCACATCAAAAGTAAAGCCTTCTTTAGTGATCTTATTGTTCAATGCCCGCTGTCCCTTCATTTTCTTTCCTGAGAGGGTGAAGCTAGGTAGATCCACATAAGCTTTCTCACCGAATTTGATAAAGTCATACCCAAATTCATGCAGCAGCATCACCATTTCTTCACTACTTTCATAAAAGACCGGCAGATAATTCCATTGATCCATTTCTGTTAAGAAAGTTTCCAGTGCCTGTGGAAAGTCTGCTTGCTTCCCAGAAGGATCCCCCATGACTAAACATTTGTTATTAAAGGTCGTAAATTGAAAAAAGACCGTCGGCTCGCCAATTTCTGGATACACGTATACTTTCTTGTCTTTTAGATACACCAGATGGCTGTCGCTGTTGCCACCGTAAGTATTTAAAACATGTTTCACTTTATCAGTGGCAGCACTGACGCCTAATTGGTGTTTTGGTCCCATCAAGTACCGGGCAAACAGCAGCATCGCAATGGCGACGAATAAAATCGCAACGAACCCTTGCAGCCATAATTTTTCAGAAGGGAAAAGCAAAAAATCCATCGAATGGTGATGCGTTGGATGTCGATTGATATGAGGCATATTGTAGACCCCGATAATGACATAGAGGATCGTCAACGAACCAATTAACAAACCATCGATCGTCAGCCATTCCCACGAGAAGACGAGTTGTTTACGGAACAACTCGCTTTTTGAAAAAATCATGATTGCTAATAATAATAGAAGAAACAGCATGGTCGAAAAACGGAAGCCAGCAAAAATAGCATAACCGATTGTTGCTGCAATCAACAAAAGCGTCGGCACGTACGCGCGACTGACACGGGCAGATATCCCTCGACCGGCAATTAAAAAGAGGTAACCGAGAAAAATACTCGGGTACTGCATCACAAAATTCAAGCGAATCGGATTGAGGTGGGCCAACCATTTGATTTGATCAAAGGCTTCTGGAATCGTGGCGGAGAGCACCAACATCGTTCCCGTCAAATAAAGCAGCAACACTTCGATCTTGTGGAACACTTCCAACAACAAGCTTTTTGGAATACCAGAAAAGCGCTGGTTGAGGGAGACGCCGACATTTTTTGAGAAAAAAAGCAAACCGATCAAAAAGGGAATGATGTAATAAAACAGGCGGAAAAGCAACAGCCAAGCAATGACACTTTCACGGGGAATCTGCAGTGAGCCCATTCCCATGATCATCATTACATCAAAGGTTCCAAGTTCTCCGGGAATCATCGAAACGATTCCAATCACGGAGGCAGCGATGAAAAGTGGCAACAATTGAAACACATCCACCGAGATGCCCATCAAGAGACCAGTCGTAAAGAAGGCTGCAAAAACACCTAGCCATTCTAATAAGGAAGCGGCGATCAACTGCAGACGATCACGCCGTTGCAGTCCACCTAAGTAAGCATTTTTTTTGGAAAAACTAAGGGCATAGACAACTGGAAAATAAAGACTACCGCCTAAAAGCCAGATCCAATACTGTTGCAGATAATCTGTCGTTGGACCAAATAAGACGAAGGCTAGTGCAGCAAGGGATAAAATCGAAAGACCAGACATCAGGTAAATAAAAATCTTCGAAATTGCTTGGGCAACTTCTTTGCCTTTTTTTCCTTTGCCGTAAAATTCCGAGCGTAATCCGATGCTGATGAAGCCGCCGAAGCCGATTAAGTTGTTCATAGTGTTGATGATCCAGCTGGTTTCCAGCAAATAACGGCGATCAGGTTTGTCCCCTAGCAAGCGATTCAAGACGATATCATATAAGACCATGGGAAAGACACACAGTAAGCCAATGACAGCCATTAATGCCACTCGCCAAAGTGCCAGTTGCGCAAACAACTCTTTTAATTGATCAATGGAGATCGTCTTGCTTAATGAAAGCAGTTCGCCCAACACGATCACGGCTACTGCAATCAAGAAGAGTGTTTTAAACAGTGAGCGGTGGTCGCGGAGCCAAGTAAAGATTCTCATAGTTATTCACCGACCTTTTCTAAAAAAGATAATACTTTCGTGTTAAATACCTCTGGATTCTTTCGTGCAAAACTATGTCCTTGTCCTTTGACGACGATAAAATTGGACTGAGGGATACTGTTTGCAATATAAAATGAATGGGAAAGCTTGATCGAATCACGTTTGCCGACCAAAATCAATGTCGGCACACTGAGGTGATTCAAATCGGCTGTAGATAAACCGATTGGACGAAACAACAATCCCAAAATAGGGAGAAAGCCCCGCATTCCTTTTGAGAATGGGGAACAAAGCCAAACGATCAGATATTGCAAGACACTCCCCATTCGAGAAAAGAGTCTAACTCCCCGTGGCTCAGTATTGCCCGAGTTTAAAATCATACAACTAACATACTCAGGGTAAAGATGACAAAAGACCATTGCTAGATTAGCCCCATCACTAAATCCTAATAGGGCGATTTTAGACAAATTTTCTTGCTGAATGATTGCAAAAAGATCCGTTGCCATTTTAAAAAAATCGATCTTTTTCTGTGTGTTAGTGGACTTGCCATGCCCACGGCTATCGATTAAGTACAATTGATGTTTTTGTCGCAATGCGTCGACCTGCTTTGAGAAATAGGCACTGCTACCGCCATTTCCGTGCAATAAAAAAAGAGGGCATCCTGAACCGGTTTTTTCATAATAGAGGACAGACCCATCCGGTAAGGGTGCGTAACATTTTTCAACTTTCATTTTTTCACCTACTTTCTAAGAGTATACCTTGAAGTCAGTAGCTATCACAAACATATCACTAGATAAAATGAGAAAAAATAACGTTCTACTCATTTTTTCTTTAGCAGATATTTAGGAAAAGGCTTTTTTCTTTACAATGTAAATAAAAATAATCGGCTAAGTTAATTAATTTGTTTTCAGAAAATTCTTTACAAACACGGTTTCGTTGACTATAATCGAACTAACTAATTGAGAATGATTTTCATTTATGAAAGGGAGGCTAGCCAATGACCACTATAGCAGATGTTCTGATTATCGGAGGAGGGCCCACGGGGCTCTATGCGAGTTTTTATGCTGGATTACGTGATCTATCGGTCGTATTGTTTGAAGCACAAGCCGAATTAGGCGGGAAGATCAATTTTTATCCTGAAAAAATGGTCTGGGATGTGGGTGCATTGCCGCCAACCAAGGGGAAGAAAGTCAAAGAACACTTGATTGAACAGGCTAAGTTGTTTGATCCAACGATCTATCTGAAAACGAAAATCATCGAATTGACCAAGGAAGACGATCTTTTTTATGCAGTGGATGACCAAGGGAGGACCCATGTTGGACGCACCGTTTTAGTTTGTATTGGCGGCGGTGTCGTTTCTCCGCAAAAATTGCCTTGTTTCATCCATAATAATGTCGACAACTATATCCACTATCAGTTTCCTGACCAGCAAGCGATCCAAGGCAAACATCTTGTGATCTCTGGCGGCGGGGATGCAGCAGTTGATTATGCGATTGAAGCGGCGTCTTATGGGGCAAAAGTTTCGCTTTGTTATCGGGGCGAGAAATTGAAGGCCCATGAAGCACAAGTAAAGAAGATGAAAGCAGAAGGGATTCAAGTGTTGATGAATCACACGATTGACGGGGTGAATCAAGCCGAAACCTTCAATATGGTTCTAAGATTAAAAAACAGTGCTAACCAAGAAACGATCGATTTTTTATGCGATCATTTGTTGATCCAACATGGCTATGACCGGGACAGTGCCTTGTTAGATAAAGTTTCCTTTGATCTCGCACGTCATGAAGATTTTTATTTGAACTGTGAGATTCCAACAAAAACCAGCCATCCCGGTGTGTTTGCAGCTGGTGACATCCATTACTTCAAAGGCAAAGTGAATCTTTTGGCAGGCGCCTTTCAAGATGCTGCGCAAGCAGTCAACCAAATCAAACACTATTTAGAGCCGACCAGTGTCCCACAGGCGATGGTTTCTTCCCATAATGAGAAATTCAGTGAAAGAAATCGACAGCTGCTGGTGAACGAGTAGCAGCGATTCTTTGTGAAAGAAAAAAAGCAAAAAACAGGATTCCCTTGGGAGTCCTGTTTTTTTGGTAACCTCAGAACAGAAATTCGTTTCACTAGAAGTGAATGTTTGCCACTCCTAAAAAATAAAATCTCTCAAATAAATGATGCAATTGATGAAAATTTCAGCTATTATTTTCAAGTTGACTAATTGGAGGGGATGACATGAATCAAACAAGATATGCAGAATTAAAACAAGCAGAAAGAGGCGCTATCTTAAGTATCGTTGCCTACATTTTTGTTTCCATCGCCAAACTAGTTATTGGTCGTTTGGCAAACTCTGAAGGATTATGGGCGGATGGATTAAACAATGCGACGGATATCGTAGCGTCTATCGCTGTTTTGATCGGTTTGCGTTTGGCTCAAAAGCCAGCAGATGAAGACCATAAATATGGTCATTGGAAAGCAGAAAATGTGGCGAGTCTCGTAACATCCTTGATTATGCTGGCGGTCGGTCTGCAGGTTTTATGGTCCTCCATTCAAACGATTCTACTCGGTGAAACGCAAAGTCCCGATATGATTGCGGCAGTCGTCGGTATCATTTCAGCTATTTTGATGTATGGTATGTATTACTACAATAAGCGATTATCCGCTCGCGTAAAAAGCTCCGCTTTGCTAGCAGCTGCTAAAGACAACCGCAGCGATGCGTGGACGAGTATTGGAACGGCGATCGCTATTTTTGCCGCCTCATTTGGTATCGGTTGGTTAGACAGTTTGACTGCGATCGTGGTAGCTCTTTTGATTATCAAAACCGCCGTTGATATTTTTCGCGAGAGTGCCTTTTCACTTTCTGATGGGTTTGATGAATCGTTAGTCGTGGAGTATGAAGCGGCAATCGCTGGTTTTTCTGAAGTGAAATCTGTTAAATCGATTCGAGGAAGAATGTATGGCGCCAATGTTTTTCTTGATGTCGTCGTGACGATGGACAAATCTTTGACGGTTGAAAAGAGTCATAACGTGGCAGATGCTATTGAAGATCTCTTAGCTGATCGTTTTCAGGTGTTTGATACTGACATCCACATTGAGCCAGCTACCGAATAAATTTTCTGGAAAAACCTTGGTAGGACAAGGATGTAAACCACCCGTTTCCTGTTTGTAAACTGAAAAGTTCTTACGGAACCTGCTCATTCATGGCAAACTAGAGGTAACAAAGGAAGAAAGTAGGGAGCCCTATGAATAATAAGCAGGTAGTAGAAAATGAATTAGTTATTTCTTTAGATAAAATGGATGAAACAGAAATGATGGCAATTTGCCAACAATATATTGCGGCTATCGATGATAGCCAAGTCCTCTTCGCTTTACTGAAAAAAGTTCAAGCCTCTAAAGCAGCAGTAAGCAAATAAAAAAACCGGCATCTTATGCATTGATGTTCCCCACAGCGAAAGCGAAAGGAGCATTGATCAACATGAAAAGATGCCGGTTATTTTTTGATTCGTTCAAGTCTTTTTAAAAACTTTTAAAGGACGTTTAATAGTGCGGTTAATCCATAGACGAGCAAAGAAGCTATTCCTAAAGGAATAATGCGTCGAAATATAATCTCTTTCAAGCGCTTGCCTGCTTGTCGTTCTTTTTCATAGTTAGGATCATGAGCGTGTGCTTTAAATTGCTGAGGAAAACGAGAAAAGATCAAGCCATTGGTCATCGATAAAACCCATCCAATCAACACCAAGAAGAAAGAAACAAAAATGATTGCCAGTAAAAGTAGTTGTAAGAGTTGCATCGTATTGCTACCTCCTTTTTGTAGCCATTTTTTCACTTCTAGTTTACCATCTTTTGAAACTTTTAGGGATCTTTATTCAACGTGCCCTTTCTTTTTTTGGTTCTTCCCTTATAATAGAGATATTTATAAGCGAGTTTCTGTTTCGCACAGCAACAGAGAGAAGGGATTCTTATGGCAATTACACAAAAAATCATTCAATCACCAGAAGACTTCCAAACGTTGGATCGTTTGATCAACGAAATCTGGCCAGAAGTGTTTACACCAATCATTGGTTCGGATCAAGTCGCGTATATGCTGGCTCATTATCAATCACCAGCAGCGATTCAAAACGAAGTCCAGCAAGGAGCCGTCTATCTTTTACTAATGGAAGGTGACCAAGCAGTGGGGTATACAGCGTATGAAGAAACGCCGCAGCAGATTTATTTAAGTAAATTGTATCTCCACCTATCCACAAGAGGCAAAGGCTATGCCAGCCAAGTCTTTGATTGGTATGAGGAGATCGCCTCAGGCAAAACGCTGCATTTAAACGTCAACAAACAAAACCAGCAAGCGATCGCTGTTTATGAGCATCGCGGCTTTACACGTGTTTCTGAACGTACTGTTACGATTGGTTCGGGGTTTGTGATGGATGATTTTATTTATGAGAAGAAGATGGTTTGAAGGCGAAGGTGCGCAGCAAGGAGAAAACTGATGGAACTCACTGCCGAGAATAAGTCATTTAGTAAGAAAGAATGGCAACTATTTCAGTACGTATTAAATCAGCAAGCAGAAGTCTGTTCGATGTCTATTCGTGAGTTGGCGGATGCAACAAAAACTAGCTCAACGACTGTTCTACGGTTTTGTCGAAAATTTGATTGCGAAGGTTTTTCAGAATTTAAAATCAAGCTGAAAAAGACGTTACAGAAACAAGGAAAGACTGATCGATTATTCAAACAAGATAAAAAAGCCCTGCACTATTTTTTTGAACGTATGGATGAATCCTTCTATCGAGAAACATTATTAACGATTGCTAAACGAATAAGCAAAACAAAACTTTTGATCTTAGCCAGTGACAGGGAATCAACACTTTCTTTGACCTATGCCCAACAAAAGTTTGCACGTTTAGATAAGATCGTGAGCGTAGAGGAAGAAGTAGCACCGATTAAATCTGTTTGGCGAACCTTAAGTAGCGAAGCCACGTTGCTGGTTTTTTCTAATAAAGGCGCCGATCCATTCCTTGAATCCTTGATTACTGAATTTACCATCGCTGGAATTTCGACCATTTCACTAACAAATCGTTCAACAACGTCAATTGCCAAACTTTCTGAGCGAAACTTTGCTTATTATTTTTCCGATAATCAAGCAGCTGATTCATTGTCCTCACAAATTCCAGCCATTTATTTGGTGGAACTTTTATTTGATTTAGTTACTGATTGTGAAGGTCGCTGAATAATTAAAACTACCTACGCCTATCAGAGAAGTTCTTCTGATAGGCGTATTCTTTTGGCGATTTTTTCAATTAAATAGATTGCTGGTAGCTGAGAAGTCAGTTCAATGGTTTTCTCTTTTTTTTGACTGGCTTTAAAAATGGTCTCTCTTTCGATGTAATAGGGCACCGTTAAGTCGGATAACTGGCTGATGGTTGAATCTTCCGTATTCGTGATGGCAATAATCTGACAATCTTTTTGATTTAACTTTTGTAAGTATCGAATCATTTCTTGTGTTTCCCCAGAAATAGACAAAACAATGATACCGGTTTTGCACAATATGTCTTCTGGAAACCAGTCGATAGGATAATTTGAGGGATCGTCAACTTTTAATGCCGTTTTTCCCAAGTCAGTAAAATAGAGTGCGCCATATTCCGCAATCGTTTCAGATAAGCCTGATCCAATAAATAGCACGAAGCTTTTGTTCTTAAGAATCTCTGTTGCTCGATCGATTCTTTCAGATAAAAAGGGCTGGTTTACTCGCTTCAAGAAATCAATTGTTTGGGATTCATCACTATCGGATATTTTAGATTTTACGAGAGAATCTAAGTAAAAGCGCAAATTGATCTTAAATTCAGTAAACGTATTACATTCAAATTTCTTGCAAAAGCGGCTAATACTAGCAGTACTGGTATGGGTCTCTTTGGCAAGTTCTTTCATCTTCATTTTAGACACTGAAGCCAAGTTTTTTGATACAAATCGGTAAACCTCGTATTCTAGTGCAGTAAGTTCAGGATTGTAGTCAAGAAAAAGCATGATGCACCTCCGTAACAAAGTGTTTTTTTTGTGGAACAAATGACAAGGAATGAATACGTTTTCTATTTTGGATTATAACATTATATTGATTTTACTTCATGCTATACTTTCGTTGTTCAATAATGTAAGCGGATGCTTCGCTTAGTAAAAAAGGAATTGTAGGAGGGCGACATGGCGTATAATTTTTCGAAGGACTTTTTCTGGGGTGCAGCAACGAGTGCGACACAATCAGAAGGAACGATAGCTGGAGACAATAAAGGAGAAAACATTTGGGATTATGCATCAAAAAACTATAACCATCGGTTTTTTGAAGGAGTTACAACAGAACATACATCAAGGTTTTATCAGGAAATGGAAGCGGATCTGGATCGAATGGAGGCACTTTCTTTTAATTCTTTTCGGACTTCGATCTCTTGGTCACGTCTTATTCCCGAAGGTACAGGGGAAGTCAATCCAGAAGCAGTTGACTTTTATACCAGAATGCTTGATGGGTTAAATCAAAGAGGCATCAAACCGTTTATCAATCTTTATCACTTTGACATGCCAATGAAATTACAAGAAATCGGCGGATTTGAAAATCGTGAGGTCGTCGAAGCGTATCGGGCGTATGCGAAAATTTGTTTTGATTTATTTCATGAGAAAGTTGCGTACTGGTTTACCTTTAATGAGCCGATGATTCCAGCAGAAGCCGGCTATTTGCATGACCGACACTATCCTTATGTAGTAGATTTTAAACGGGCGGCACAAGTACTTCACCATATCATCCTTGCTCACTGTGAGGCAGTTAAGGTCTTTCGACAAGGAACTTATCAAGGAAAAATCGGTATCATCATGGATGTGATCCCAGTTTACCCAAGAAGCCAGCATCCTGCCGACTTAAAGGCAGCGGAAATGGCAGACCTGTTCTATACTCGCTCCCTTAATGAAGCGATATTAAAAGGTCGTTACCCTCAAGAGTTAAAGGCTATTTTAACGCGCTACGACCAAATGCCACGAGTGGAAGAACAGGATCTTGCCTTGATTGCTGAAACAACGATTGATCTGTTAGGGATCAATTATTACCGTCCACGGCGAGTGAAAGCCAAAGAATCATTGCCTAATCCCGAGGGAGTTTTTTCGCCAGAATGGTTTTACGATGATTACGAGATGCCCGGCAGAAGGATGAATACTTCAAGGGGGATTGAGATTTATCCTCATGGCTTGTATGATATCGCCAAAAAAATCCAGTTAGAATATGGGAATATTGATTGGTTTGTTTCAGAAAATGGCATCGGGATTCAGGGAGAAGAAACATTTATCGAAGGGGGGCAAGTACAAGACAACTATCGGATTGCTTTTTTAAAAGAGCATTTAATTGAGCTTCACCAAGCAATGACGGAGGGTAGTAACTGTCTGGGGTATCACATGTGGACATTTGTGGACTGTTGGAGTTGGCAAAATGCGTTCAAAAATCGCTATGGCTTTTATCGCTTAGATTTAGAAACAGGAGAAAAAACGGTGAAAAAGTCTGGTCTATGGTTTAAAGAAGTGATTCAAAGAAATGGTTTTTCAAACGAATTTTAGGAGGTTTTTATAATGAAAGTTTTAGACTCGGTTGCAATGAAGTTATTACCGATTGCCAATGCTATTGGACAGCAGCGGCACTTGCAGGCAATTCGAAATGGGTTGATTTCTATTTTGCCGCTCACGATCGTTGGTTCTTTTTTCACCATTATTTTAAATTTGCCGATTCCTGGTTATACCGAATGGGTCGCTCCTTATTTACCGGCACTTGACATTCCTTTTCGATTTACGGTGGGGCTAATGTCTCTCTATGCCTCATTTACGATCGGCTCCAACTTAGGTGCAAGTTACAAACTCGATCGGATAACAAGTGGGTTTTTATCCATGTTAGCAACGATTTTAATGGTCGTTCCAATCAATTTGGCGGAAGGCATCAGCACGACAGGAGATGCCGTACTTGCAGGAAGGTATTTACCCATTGCTTCACTTGGATCACAAGGATTATTCGGTGCGATCATTGCGGCGCTAGTTTCAGTAGAGATTTATCATTTTACGAAAGCAAAAAACTTGGAAATCAAGATGCCAGAAGGCGTACCTCCTGTGGTAGGAGAATCCTTTGCGGCACTCCTACCAACCTTGCTAGTTATCTTAGTCTTTTGGATTCCGCGACACTTTTTTGGTTTTGATTTAAATGGATTGTTGACGATCGCCATCTCTCCTTTAAAAGGGTTCTTAACGGGAAATAATTTGATTGGTGGGATCATCACACAATTTGTAATCTGTGTATTCTGGGTATTGGGTATTCATGGCCATGCCGTTTTAGGTCCCATCATTCGCCCGTTTTGGGATCAGGCAATTTTAGAAAATGCAGAATTGTTCCAAAATGGGATGTCTGCCTTTGATCTACCAAATCTTTTTACCGAGCAATTTTATCAATGGTATGCCCAAATGGGTGGAACAGGATCAACGCTTGCATTGGTTGTTTTGTTTATGTTCTCTCGTTCAAACTATTTAAAACAATTGGGTCGTCTTTCCATTTTACCAGGGATTTTTAATATTAATGAACCGATGATCTTTGGGACGCCAATTGTGATGAATCCACTGTTGGCAATTCCGTTTATTCTTGTGCCAATCGCTAATACTATCTTAGTCTATATCGTTACCGCTTTAGATTGGATGCCTAAGATGATGGTCAAACCACCATTTTCGATTCCCGCACCTCTTGGCGCATTGATTACCTCAAATTGGAATTGGGTTGCTTGTTTGATGGTCTTCGTCTGTTTCTTCGTTTCGTTAGCGATTTATTATCCATTCTTCAAAGCATTTGAGAAACTTCAAGTGGCGCAAGAGCTAGAAACAGTTAAAGAAGGTGAGTAGAATGGTTCTAGTAGTGAGTTGTTTGCTCTTGATTTTTCTGACCCATCTTCTTTTAGAAAAAAATAATGCTAGAATCACGCTGGCTTTTTGGAAACTATTACTTGTTTCCTTACTTTTCTTACTCAGTTTGTTTTTCCTGTTGATCCGCACTCCTTTGGCGCCAGTTTTCATTTTGTTACTTATCATCAATTGTACCGTCATCCAAAATCGATTTATGTATCAGTATCGACCGAAAGGACAACGATAGGACGCTTGATGGTTACTGTAAGAAATGTTATTGCGAAAAGATTATTCTATCTACTGTTTAAAAAACTATTTACGAACCTTGATCCTCTGTGCTATTATCCTTGTATAAACATTATAATGTTATAAACTAAGGAGGCAATTATGAAAGGGTTTGTAGAATTTATTGAACAGAAATTGATGCCGATTGCAAATAAAGTGGGGATGCAACGGCACATGGTAGCGATTCGAAAGGGGATCATCGCTACTTTACCATTAACGATCGTTGGGTCGTTCTTTACGATTTTGCTGAATTTCCCCATTGAATCGGTCGCTGCGGTGATCGAACCGTATCGGGAAGTTTTGGATATTCCATTTCGTTATACAGTCGGATTATTGGCATTATATGCAACGTATGGGATTGCTTCATCGCTAGCCAAAAGCTACAAGCTGGATTCATTGACTGCGGGTATTTTAGCAACGATGTCCTTTCTTGTAACCGCTGCACCACCGTTGCGAGTCTTTGATTCTGTGGAAGGTATCATTGATGCCGGGCGTTATATCAATGTGGCCAACCTAGGTTCCGGCTCTTTGTTTGGTGCGATCGTTACGGCGATCTTGTCCGTTGAAATCTATCGTTTCTTTATCGTAAAAAATATCACCATCAAAATGCCAGATGGTGTGCCGCCAGAAGTGACAAATTCATTTATGGCATTGATTCCCGGTGGAGCGATCTTGATTTTGTTCTGGGTGATCCGTCATATGCTCGGTTTTGATATCAATGGCTTTTTAAGTAACTTGTTGATGCCGTTAAAAGACGTGCTAGCGGGTAACAGTTTGTTTGGTGGTTTATTGACTGTCTTCTTGATCTGTTTCTTCTGGGTACTGGGAATTCATGGACCAGCCATCATGGGTCCTGTCATTCGTCCCTTCTGGGATATTTCCATCGCTGAAAATATGGAAGCCTTCCAAGCATCTGGCAATGCGCATGAATTGCCTAATATTTTTACGGAACAATTTTTACAATGGTTCGTATGGATCGGTGGAGCCGGTACGACCTTAGCGTTGGTCGTTTTGTTCTTCTTCTCCAAATCAAAATACTTGAAACAATTGGGCCGTTTGTCCATCTTGCCAGGCCTATTCAATATCAATGAACCAGTGATTTTCGGTGCACCGATCGTAATGAACCCAATCTTAGGTATTCCTTTCTTGGTGGCACCGTTGATTACGACAACGATTTCTTACTTCGCTACCATTACCGGTGTTGTACCGATGATGGCTGCCAGACTTGGGTTTGCCATTCCAGCACCAATCGCCGCCTGGATGAGTACGGACTGGAGTATCGCAGCAGCGATTTTAGTGATCGTCAACTTCTTTATCACACTCGCAATCTATTACCCATTCTTTAAAGTCTTTGAGAAACAGCAGATTGCCCGAGAGCAAGAAGAAGAAACAGCCGCTTAAGCAAAACAAAAAGAGTGAGGTGCAAACATGGGGATTTATGCCATTTGTTTATTTTTTGGTTGTCAAATTTGGTTAACAAAATCAGCACAAGGGAAAAAAATTCAAGAAGTGCCGTTTTGGCGGATGCTTTTGTTCGGGATTCTTGGCGTTGCTGCAGCGATCCTACTGAGCCGTCAGTTTCCGTGGGGACCATTTTTGACGATGACGGCGACGATTGTTTGCAGTTCGCTTTTACTGACACGTTTTACTGCTTTTTATGAAGAAATGAGGATGAGATAAGTTGAAAAGAAAACTAGGAGTATCGGTGTATCCCGATCACAGTGATTTTGAAACAGATAAAGCCTATCTGCAATTAGCCCATGATTATGGCTTTAGCCGCATTTTTATGAGTATGTTGGAAGTGAGCGACGGCAAAGAAAACGTGCAGAAAAAATTTAAAGCGTTGATTGATTTTGCCAAAGGATTAGGCTATGAAACGATTTTAGACGTGGCACCAGCCATCTTTTCTGAACTAGGCATCTCCTATGATGACTTGACCTTTTTCCATGAACTAGGTGCCGATGGGATTCGTTTAGATTTAGGTTTTGACGGCAACAAAGAAGCGATGTTGACCTACAATCCCTTTGGTTTAGCTGTTGAATTGAATATGAGCAATGATGTGGCGTATTTAGACAATATTTTGACCTATCAAGCCAACATTCCTTACTTATACGGCTGCCACAATTTCTATCCGCAAGAAGGGACTGCCTTACCCTATGATTTCTTTGAAAAATGCAGTCGTCGTTTCAAGGAAAAAGGCATTCGAACCGCCGCATTTATCTCTTCTCAAACGGGAACGATCGGACCTTGGGATATCAATGATGGCTTACCGACCTTAGAAATGCACCGAAGAATGCCTGTAGAAACTGCCGCAAAGCATTTGTTTGCCACAGGCTTGATTGATGATGTCATTATCGGCAATGCTTATGCTTCGGAAGCAGAATTGGCGGCACTAGGAGCGATTGATCGCTACCAGACCGCATTTGCTATTGAATTTGTGCCTGAAATCAATGAAGTTGAACGCCAAATCGCCCTGGACGAGCAGCATTACCGTCGAGGCGACATCACCGATCGGATGATCCGTTCCACAGAAGTTCGTAAAAAGTATAAGAACCATGACAATCCTGTCCATGACCACGAAGGCGTCTTTCAACGAGGGGACGTTGTGATCGGCAATGATCGTTTTGGCAAGTACAAAAACGAGCTGCAAGTCGTGCTGGAGCCTCACTCAGATCCACGAAAAAATAAAATCGGTTCGATCGTCGAACAAGAGTTAGTTCTGCTGCCCTTTATCCATCCTTGGTCGAAATTCACTTTCACAGAGAGGAAGGTGTAACGAAATGTTTGATTTGATTATTCGTCAAGCCCGCACGATCGATGAAAAAGTATTTGATATTGGGATTCAAGACGGCAAAATCACTGCTCTGGCACCCATGTTGAAGGAGCAGGCGAAACAAGAGCTGACCTTAGCAGAAGGGGAGTTCTTGTCAGCTGGTTGGATCGATGACCATGTCCATTGTTTCGAGGAAATGACGCTCTATTATGATTATCCAGACGAGATCGGTGTCAAACGAGGCGTCACGACCGTTATCGATGCGGGGACGACTGGCGCCGAAAATATCCATCGGTTTTATGATTTAGCCAAAGAAGCCAAAACCAATGTCTTTGCTTTAGTCAATATTTCCAAATGGGGGATCGTAGAGCAGGATGAACTTGCGGATCTGTCAAAAGTCAAAAAAGAATTGGTCAAAGAAGCGCTGCAGAAGTTTCCTGACTTTATCGTCGGAATCAAAGCCCGAATGAGCAAAACGGTGATCGGCGAAAATGGCATCACACCGTTGAAATTAGCGAAAGCGATCCAGGCTGAAAATCAACCGCTGCCTCTGATGGTTCACATCGGCTCAGCACCACCGAATTTAGCAGAGATTCTCGCTGAATTGGAAGCAGGCGATGTGGTGACCCATTGCTTTAACGGCAAAGCCAATGGGATTTTGGATCAGACGAACCAAACCATCAAGCCTTTCGTCTTTGCTGCCTATGAAAAAGGCTTGGTCTTCGATATTGGTCATGGGACAGACAGTTTCAACTTTGATGTGGCGGAGAAGGCCTTTGCCAATCAGCTAAAGGCTTCTTCCATTAGTACGGATATCTACATCCGCAATCGTACCAATGGACCTGTTTTTGATTTAGCGACGACTATGGAAAAATTAGCGGTCGTAGGGTATGATTGGCGTGAGATCATCGAGAAGGTGACCAGTGCCCCTGCGAAGCAATTTCATTTACAGAACAAAGGCGAGATCGCATTGGGATATGATGCTGATTTTACGATTTTCCGCTTTGAAGAGGGCGAAAAGGAATTGACGGATTCTAACGGCAATCGCCGAATCACGACACAACAGATCGTGCCGCAAAAAGCGGTGATAGGAGGGGAACTTTTTGACACTGAATATTGAAGAACTAGGCTTGAAAGAAGTCATCAATGCTTCTGGCAAAATGACGATTCTAGGTGTCTCGAAAGTCAGCGAAGGCGTGCTTGCAGCCCAGCGCTATGGCGGGGAGCATTTCTTTGAAATGGCAGATCTAGCAGAAAAAACCGGTGCCTATTTAGCAAAATTGTTGAAAACGGAAGATGCGCAAATCGTTTCTTCCGCTTCGGCGGGAATCGCCCAATCAGTGGCGGCACTCATCGGTCAAGGAGACAGCTATCATTTGTACCACCCATACAGTGAGAAAATCAGCAAGCGGGAGATCATTTTGCCCAAAGGCCACAACGTAGATTATGGCACACCGGTGGAAGTGATGGTGGCGCAAGGCGGCGGAAAAGTCGTAGAAGCAGGCTATGCCAATATGTGCATACCCGAGCACATTGAACAGATGATTACGCCCGAAACGGCGGGGATCCTCTACATAAAGAGTCATCATACCGTTCAAAAAAGTATGCTGACGGTAGCAGAAACGGCCCAAGTTGCCAAGGCACACGATCTTCCATTGATCGTTGATGCGGCTGCTGAGGAAGATTTGTTTGCCTATACCCAAGCAGGTGCTGATTTAGTGATCTATTCAGGTGCGAAAGCACTGTCAGGACCAAGTGCTGGCTTAGTGATCGGCAAGCAGCCCTATGTCTCTTGGGTGCGCCTGCAATCCAAAGGTATTGGTCGAGCAATGAAAATCGGTAAAGACAATATTCTCGGATTTACCCAAGCCGTGACGGATTATCTAACGGAGGGAACAGAATCTGGCGCTTCGATGCAAGAGCGCCTACAACCATTTATTGCGGCAATCAATGAAATCACTGGTTTCGAAGCAAAAATCGTTCAAGATAGCGCTGGCAGAGACATTTATCGAGCGAGTGTCAAAGTGAAAGAACCAAGTGCCAAAGCAGTGATCGACGCGCTAAAAGCGGGAGAACCAGCGATTTATACCCGTGAATACCAAGCCAATAACGGCATTATTGAATTTGATATCCGAGCAGTCAATGAACAAGAAATGGCAGTGATCACCGATCGCTTACAAGAAATTATGTTAGGAGCAACCCAAAAATGAAAACTTCACCCAATTATTTCGCTGACCGTGTCTGTCTGAATGTGTTAGCAAACTCTGTTGAAAATGCGAAAGCTTGTTATGAAGCAGCAGAGGGCAACATCGTCCTAGGTGTTTTATCAAAAAATTATGCTAGCGATGAGGCAGCCATCGTTGACATGAAAACCTATCAAGCGGCAACAAATAATGCCCTTTCTGTTGGGCTTGGTGCTGGCGACCCCAACCAAAGTGAAATGGTCTCCCGAATTTCCGCTGTTCTACAGCCACAGCATGTCAACCAAGTATTCACGGGGGCAGGGACCTCACGAGCTTTGTTAGGACAATCTGAAACGATCGTCAATGCCCTTGTTTCACCAACGGGAAAAGTCGGCTATGTCAATATTGCTACTGGACCATTGAGTTCACAAACTCCAGCTGCAGAAGTCCCCGTCGAAACAGCGATCGCTTTATTAAAAGACATGGGGGCTAGTTCTATCAAGTATTTTCCAATGAAAGGGTTGGCTCATAAAGCAGAGTATCAAGCAGTAGCAGAGGCTTGTGCTGCGAATGATTTTTATTTGGAACCGACCGGCGGCATCGATTTAGAAAACTTTGAAGAAATCTTGCAGATCGCTGTTGATGCAGGAGTAAAAAAAATCATTCCACATATTTACAGCTCGATCATCGATGGCGAAACAGGGAACACACGCCCTGAAGATGTACAGACATTAGCAGAAATGACGAAAAAGGTGTTGGCAGCAGCCAAATAGGGGGGATCAATGATGCGGATCGGTGCTTACGGTGAGGTAATGATGCGATTGACGCCACCAGAATATCGAACACTGGAACAGACCCACTCTTTGCGGATGGATTTTACAGGAACAGGGGTCAATCTGTTAGGCAATTTGGCGCATTTCGGCTTGACCACCTCGATGCTGACACAAGTGCCAGCCAACCGTTTAGGGGATACGGCGAAAGCCAGCTTGCGTTCCTATGGGATTCAAACAGCATTTGTTGGCAAAAAATACAGCCATATCGGCAGTTATTTCGCCGAGATCGGCTACGGCGCTCGTCCGACTTACGTGACTTATCAAAATCGCCATCATAGTTCCTTTGGCGTTTCAGGTCCAGAAGAATATGCCATCGATGAATTTCTAGAAACAGTCGATCTCATTCATATTTGCGGGATCTCTCTTAGTTTGACTGAGAGAACCTGGCAAACTGCATTGGCTTTGGCGAAACAGGCCCATGTAAAGCAGATTCGCGTCTGCTTTGATTTTAACTTCCGCCCAAGCTTGAATGAAGAATTAAATCGGGAGGTACTAAAACAACGGTATGAAACGATTCTACCTTATTGTGATCTAGTTTTCGGCTCTGTCCGTGACTTGGAGGAGCTGCTGGCATATCCCTTAGAGGAAACAGAAGGCGCCGAGCTTGCGTTGATCCAATCCTTTATTGACCAGTATCAACTAGAATGGTTCTGCGGGACACGCCGTCTAGCCGTGGAAGACAAGCAGTTTATCAGTGGAAGAATCATTACGGCGCAGGATGCCTATGAAACGGCACCGCAGCTGCTGCAAGTCTTGGATCGGATCGGGGCAGGGGATGCCTATGCCGCTGGTGTATTATTAGGCTATGCCGAAAAATGGTCGCTCCAACGCACCGCTGATTTTGCAATCACGAATGCTGTATTGGCTCATACGATGCTGGGAGATGTCCCCTTAACCACCAAAGAACAAGTGGAACAAGTCTTACAGGCACCAGGGAAAGACTTGATTCGCTAGAAAAAACACTTGCATCCTTCTCCTGATGGATAACTGCGCAAAAGCAGAACAATCGGCTGCTTTTGCGAAATCATCCATCGATTTTAGGAGAAGACCGCAAGTGTTTTTATTGTTTTAAAAAGGTTTCTACTTTTTTCTCAGGGATCACCCACAACAATAGCACGAGACTATCCAGCGTGATGATAAGTAGTGGATGGACCAGCCAGCCGAGGAGCAATGCCAGCACGTTGATAAACAACGTAAAGTAGAGTTTCTTGTATCCGCGAAACAGTTCTACGATGGCTTGATTGTCAGGGTTGGCACGCACCAAGGACTTTCCTACAAGGAAATAGCTGAAATCCGTCAATAAAATGACAGACCCGTATAGCAGCTGAGGGGCAAGAGCGACTGGATAACGACTGACCCATGACGTTACAAAAGGAAAGAGGGTTAGTGCCAGGATCAATAAATGATTCGCCCACAAGGTCCAACCGTCAATTTTAGATACTACTTGAAATAGATGATGGTGATTGTTCCAGTAGATCGCTAACATCACAAAGCTGATCAAATAAATAATAAATTGCTGTTCCACTCCTAAAAAAGAAGCAAATGTATCGCCTTCGGGCTGGTGCAATTCCAGTACTAATAAGGTCATTACGATCGCAATGACCGCATCCGTAAAGGCTTCGATTCGATTTTTTGACATGTACATCCATCCTTTTATGTTCCAGTTTACAGGATCAGTGTACTCGATTGTCAGAAATTCGTCTAATAATTTTTCTCGCGCATTACCCAATTGGACTCGCTATTTCGCAATTGGCCCACTGCCTAGTGCACCGAATAAAAACAAATCGATCGCTTCTGGCATTTTGTCTTCTTTTCCCGGTGAGTCCAAGTGAGCCGCCATCAGCACTAACAACTGGCTGGTAACAAATTCTGGATCGACATCCGAACGAAGATTGGAATCACTGCGACGGAACAAGTCAAGAAACGGTTCTTTGTAATTTTTCCGCCAAAGCAAGTACAGTTTTTTTGAAGTGTCCTCAGAAACGGTATGCTGAATGTCGTGCATCATCATATAAAAATTGATGCGATGCCGACTTCTTAAAAAAAGAAACATGTTTAAGATTTTTTCAGAGATCGTCAAGGAAGTATCTTCAACAGTCTGATTTAGTTTTCCAGAAACCTCTTGTGCCAAAGAGACCATCACTTCATAATAGATGGCTTCTTTGCCTTTGAAGTGATAATAAAGATTGGGTTGGGTGATGCCGACGGCTTCTGCGATCTGTCTAGTAGAAGTTGCTTGATACCCCTGCTGCATAAACAGGTTTTCTGCGACTCGTAATATTTTTTCTCGCAAGTTCAAAGTCAGCCCTCCCAACGTTCCTGACGAAGCATTTTTTTCGCGGTAAACAAAAGTTGGATTTTCCGTTGTTTCGGTACCGCTGTTTTTTCAGCAAATACTTGATAGTTGTTTTTGCGGATCACAGTCAAGATTTCCCGATAGATCAAAGCAGCTGCTAATAGAGCTTCACGGCAATCTTCATCGATTTGCGGCATCATTACAAAAGATTCCTGATAAAGCGTCTCAGCAAGTTGCGCTTCGTGTTCCCACATCTCGATAAACTGCTGGTTTTGATTGCCAGCTGCTAATGCCTCTCGCGAAAGGTTGAATTGCGCCAAGACCGTTTGTGGCAAATAGATGCGGCCCATTCGCAGATCCTCGCCAATATCACGTAAAATATTGGTGCGTTGCATCGCTTCACCCAATTTTATGGCGGGCTCTTGAATCACAGCGGCTGTTTGTGAGAGAATCGGCAAGAGCATCAGACCCACACTGCCGGCTACGTAGTAACTATAGTCGGAAAGCTCTTTTTCAGAGGTGGGCTGCTGGAAGTCAAGGTCTTGTTTTTGTCCCACCAATAGATCGAAAAAGGGTTGAAACTGTAGGTCAAACTGTTGGAAAGAAAGGGTCAATGCCCGCCAAATGGCTTCATCAGGATCTTCTTCCTTGATGGCTTGCGGCAAGTCGATCGCATCGCCGGTTAATAGTTCTTGTATTTCTTCCAAGCGTTTTTTCATGGCTTCGATCAACAATGGGTCATGCTTTTCATCGACGGCATCATCGGCACGTCGGCAAAAGGCGTAGACGGCATAGACGGCGCGTGCTTTGTCTTTTGGCAATTGAGAAAAGGCGGTATGAAAGTTTTTCGAATGCTTTTTTATGATGGCCTCACAGTATAAAAAATCGTTGTCGTATTCATCAAAGACGCTTAATGATTTAACGGTCATCTTTTAACAACTCCTCCACAGCTAACTTGGCACTTTGCATCACGATTGGCACACCCGCTCCCGGATGCGTACTGCTGCCGCAGAAGTATAGGCCTTCTGCATAATCAAATTTATTATGGGGACGATAGTAATTGCTTTGCGCCAAGGTTGGTTTCAAGCCAAATGTCGCACCGTTGTAGGCATTGAACCGATCATTGAACGTATCTGGCGTATACATTTTTTCATACACGATGTGTTCATCGATATCCGTAAAGATCGTTTTTTCTTTTAATAATCCAATGATCTGCTGGCGGTAGCTTTGAATCGTTTCATCCGTCCATTGATCAAATTTAGATAATTCAGGTACTGGGACTAAAACATAAAGACCTTCTTGACCATCAGGTGCTAAGGAAGCATCTTTCAGGGTTGGACGATACAAGTAGAAGGAAGGATCTTCTGGCAGCTTGCCAGCCTCGAAAAGATCGTCTACATTGCGTTTAAAATCATTAGCAAAATAAATGCTATGGAGTGCGCTATCTTCATATTTTTTGTCCAGTCCTAAATAAAGCAAGAAACAAGAACAAGAGTAATCCATCGAAGCGATTTTTTGATTGGTATATTTGCCGCGTTTTGATTCATCAGGAATCAAGCTTTCCATAGCATAAGGAAAATCAGCCGCACAAATCACAGCATCTGCGGTGATCGTTTTTCCATTGACACGAACGCCTTTGGTTTGCTTGTTTTCGATCAATAATTCATCGATTGGGGTATTGTAATGGATCGTTCCGCCTAATTCTTGGAACAAACGTGCCATACCAGTGGCTAATGTATACATGCCGCCTTTGATGAAATAGACCCCATACATCAACTCGATCATAGGGATGATGGTATAAAGGGACGGCCCTTGGTAAGGGGAGACACCGATATACAAGGTTTGAAACGCCAATGATTTTCGCAGGCGATCATCTTTGACAAATTTAGAAATGGAAGAGTAGGCGTCACTAAACGTTCGCAGCTTTAACCCTGCCCATAATGATTTGGGATTGTAAAAGTCTCGCCATGTCCGAAACGACTTGGTGATGAAGGACTCTTTGGCGATCACATAGCGTTTGTAAATATCTGCTAAAAAGGCAAAATAGCCTTGAGCATCTTCTTCCGAGATCGCTTCTAGCGTTTTGGTCAATTCTACTAAGTCGTTTGAGAAGGTCAGCGGTTCGTCTTGAGCAAAATACAGCTGCAGCATCGGATCGACTTTCTCCATAGGAATATAGTCATTCGGATCAACGCCAGCAAATTCAAACACTTCACGATAAATTTCAGGCATCATCACGATGGTGGGTCCCACATCAAAGGTAAAGCCGTTTTCCTTGATCTGATTCATTTTGCCCCCAGGTTGACCTTCTTTTTCGTAGAGGGTGACGTCATAGCCAAGTTTTTGCAAACGGACAGCAGCAGCTAATCCTGACACGCCCGCACCGACAACAATAATTTTTTTCATGCTTGCTCCTTCTGCGAATCACTTGATTCGGCTTCTTTTTTCGTGTGTTCTTTTTCTTCTAAAACGCCATCCTTCATGACGAGGACCCGATCACAATAATCTGTCAAACGGGTATCATGGGTCACCATAATGGTGGCTTTTTGTTTTTCTTTGGTTTCTTTTGCTAAGATTTTGACGACTTCGACGGCTTTTTTTGAATCAAGACTCGCCGTTGGTTCATCTGCCAAAATGATGGTGGGATCATGATAGAGCGCTCGGGCAATAGCCACACGCTGCCTTTCACCACCAGATAGTTCATCGGGGTATTTGTTCTGCAGCTTTTCAATCCCTAGTTGTTCAAACAATTCAGTAGCTGATTGCTTTTGGGGTTCTTTGCTGACCTTATCCACCAATTGAAGTTGCTTTTTGACCGTCAAAAAAGGGACAAGGTTGGAAGCTTGTAAAATAAAGCCGATCTTTTTGAAACGAGTTTTTGCCCGTTGCTTTTCTTTTTGTTTACTAAAAGGTTCGTCATTGATAAATACTTCGCCTTCAGAGGGAGCTTGTAGACCACCGGCAATCGTCAGAAAGGTACTTTTCCCAGAGCCGGAAGGACCGATGATGGCGACAAATTCGCCTTTTTCTACCGAAAAGTTGGTTTCTTTCAAGGCTTCAATCGTCGCGTCCCCATCTTTAAATGATTTTTTGACTTGTTTGAATTCAATGGCACTCATGTTTTTTCCTCCTATCCGATTGCTTTCAATGGGTCGATTTTTACAATCGTTCGCACCGAGAAGAAAGCACCTAGCATCGCGATCAGAATCATCATTACACTGATACTAGCAAAGAATAATAGATTGATTTGGAATGGCACTGCCGCAGGTAACACGAGGGCGGTACCGATCGTTGCCAACCCACCGATCAAAACACCCGAGGTGGCCAACAAGAACGTTTGGGCGATCACCGAAAAAGCAATGTAGCGGCTAGAGATCCCTTGAGCTTTCATGACACCAAAAATTTCTGATTTTTGCATCGTTAGCACATAGATAAAAATACCGATAACGATGGCAGCGATCACGATCAAGAACCCGATCATAAAGCCAAAGGTCAGCACTTGTGCGTTGTAACCAGGCAATTCATTAATAAATTTGCTGATATCCGTAGCGACCAGATCATCTGGCACTTCTTTGATTTTGCCACGAGTCACGATCGCGTTGATACGGGCATTTTCAGAATCATCTTCTTTTTCAAAACGAATTTCTTGATAAGCACCGATCGAGGTGTAGAGGACCGGAGCGACACTGAAGCGGGCGTTATCTGTAAAACCGACGATTTTCAATTTTTTGTCACTGCCTGCTAATTTGATGGTGTCACCAATGGAAATCCCGTATTCTTCCTCAATACTGCTGTCGGCGACCGCTTCATCATCTGAAGCAAACATCTCGCCATCGGTAATATTGGGTGCTAAAAATTGATCTGGATCAATGCCGAAAAAGGTGACATCGACTTTTTCACCGTTGTCTTTTTTGGTCACAACTCCAGCGGTTTGCGCCAAAACTGCTTTTTCTGGTGCATCGACTTCATCATAAAGACTGCGAGGAAGCATCGACATGTTTAAATTATCATTTGCTTCTTCGGTCAACAAAATTTGATCTGCCTCCCATTTGTCGACCGCCATCCGATTATCTTGAGCCAACCCATAAGCTAACCCAGTTAAAAAAAAGACCAAATAGGCGATTAAAAACATGACCCCTGTGACTAGGGCGTAACGCAATTTGGAATGGCGTATTTCATTGATTGCCAAAAACATAACGATTCCTCCTAATATTTTATCACTTGATAAAATAAAAATACCATTTTTTTTATTTTCAGCAAACTATCTTGCTTACAAAGAGTAAATTCGGTGAAAAAAGGAAGGTTATTTAGAAGGGCGTCTGTTGATTGAAGAAAACCAGTTGCTGCCCCCTGATTTCAATAGGAGCGTAGGAGCAGCGAAGGAGCGGGGGATTTTAGTGAAAAAAGAACTAGGATAACAGTAAAAGCCCTCTGATTCAGCGCACGCAAACACTTGGCGTATTTTGAAATCAGAGGGTTTCTATTTAAAGTCTGGTGCTGGATCAAAGTGTCAATCGTCAGTTTCTTTGCTTGTAGCGATAACTAACGGCACGATTTTTTCAAAGGTGTGGCGGAAGCTTTCAGGTTGTGCTAATTTTTGATAAATGATCGCCAAACCGTCTTGGTTTTTGCGATAATCCAACCAAACCTTCAGCTCACTTTGAGGACCATATTTCTTTGAAATGTACTGATACGCTTCTTGGTGCAATTGTTCTAGATCTGTGAGTTGCTTTTTCTCATAAGCAAAAAGCAAGGTTCGCTTGAGGATTCGCTCAAAATCTAAGTCACGATCGGCTTCGGAAATAATTTTGCCATAAAGCGAGCGAGGCTCATAGGGCAGCGAAGCACGATGGTCTTCTACTGCTTCGCCGATCATTGAAATGACTGGAGGAGAGAAAAAGTGTGGCAACACAGCATCTTGTTCAACGATCTTGCGGGAATTGCTTTCGTGGTTTTTGCGGCCATAGAGCAAGCCGATATCATGGTAGGCAGCTACCGTATAGACGATATTCAGGTCAACAGGCAATGTTTCAGCAATCTCAAAACTATTTTGGATCACTTGGTGGACGTGCGCTGGGGAGTGACTGCTATCCAATTGGTTGTATTGTGGGATGATGGAGCTTTCAATATAGTGCTTTAGTTGTGAATCAATCTTCATTTGTCTGGTTCTCCTGCCTTTCTTATGCTAGATGAGGGGGAATTGAGCCAGTGCCAAACCGATCACTCGTTTCTAGACCTAGCGGCTGACGACAAAAGCCAAAGGGCTGTCCATCAATGGTGATTTGCTGCTTGAGCCACGGAAGATAGCTGATGGTATCTGTTGGATCGCCGGCAGCTGCTTGTTCCATTTTCTGCCATTCATTCGACGTAGAAATCGTTGCAGCACCTTTGAGTAACCCTTGCCAAATCACCTGGATCTCCTCGGGACAAAGGTTTCCTGCCATTGATGACAGCCCGTTAAACCCTAGTGCGACCTTTTCCGCCAAGTCCGCTTCACCACCAGCATAAAAACGAAAATCGGCAGCCGTCTTTGTTTTTAGTTGAGGCACTCGCTCCTTACTGCCAGCTTCTTTTAAGCCGATCACCCGAGGGTCAGCGATCAAGGTCAAGAGACTTTCTGCAGATAAATCAAAGCCCGTGCGGCGGGGATTGTTGTATAAAATAACTGGTTTTTCGCAAGTATGGATCAATCCCTGAGCATAGAGGACGGCTTCCTTTTGGGTCAGGCAAAGATAAGGGGGAAAGCCTAAAACCACACCATCGATTCGGGGATTTTTGCTGATTGCTTCTGCCAACGCGAGCGTTTCATGAAATACAATGCCAGCTAAACCGAAGAGGACTTCGAAATCGGCTGCCCAGCTGGTTTCTTGCGCTAAGGCATGTAGAAGCTGTTTTTTTTCTGTTAAAGTCAATGAATGCTGTTCACCGGTGGAGCCACACACCAAAACCGATTTGATCCCTTGCTTTTGCAGTTGCAAGATATGAGCGATCGTCCTTTTCGTGTCAAGTCTTTCTGCATGGTCAAATGCTGTTGGGACGGCAACATGCAGTGAGTGATTCAATGAAGTCATCCGATTCATCCTTTCTTGTGATACGTTTAGCCAGCGATGTTCTTCTTGCTTCTGGTGCAAGCCAAGGAAGACGAAATAACTGATTATCCACTAAGTGTAGCAAACTTCTCGTTTCAGCAAAAGGCTTAGCAAAATATTTTTAAAACGGTGGTTGCGTTTTCAAATAAAGCATGGTATTATGCAAGTAATAAAACAGGCATGTGACTGGTAATGCAGGCAGGACCTATAAAAAACATGGAAGGGATCGTTGGATTCCGTTCAATGTTTTTGTAGGTGCTGCCTGCTTTTTTCTTTGTTTGGCCAACAAAGGAAAACTAATTAAAGGAGAAGAAAATTATGAATGTAAAAGAAACGGCAACTGCCATCGTTGAGTTGATTGGCGGAAAAGAAAATATCGCACATTTGGAACATTGCTCCACACGCTTGCGCTTTACCTTAAAAGACAATAGCCTCGTACAAAAAGATGACTTGGAAAAAGTCGATGGCGTGATTGGGGTGCGACAAAATGTCCAATGCCAAGTCATCATCGGCAATGATGTCGTCGAAGTGTATGATGAGGTTATGAACGTGTTAGGTCATGAGCTAACAGCGGATGGAGGAAGTGAAGGCAAACAAAAACAATCGTGGGGTGCGGTCCTGCTTGATTTTATTATCTCGATTTTTCAACCGTTGATTCCAGCAGTCGCTGGAGGGGGCGTCTTGAAATCCTTACTGTTACTTGCTTCTGTCACTGGATTGATGGACAATACGAGCCAAACGTATCAAATTTTGAATCTGATCGGTGGCGCACCATTGTATTTCTTACCGATTTTAGTGGCGATCACCACGGCAAATAAATTAAAGGTCAACCAATTGGTGGCGGTTTCCGCTGTCGGTGCCTTGATTTTGCCTGAATTAACGACACTATTGACAGATGGCGCAGCTTTCATGGGCTTCGGTTTACAAAATATCGCCTATGCGTCACAAGTATTTCCAGCCATTTTAACGGTTTTATTTTACGCTCAAATTGAAAAACTGTTTACTCGAATCTCACCAAAACCGATCCGTATCTTCTTTGTTCCAATGATGAGCTTAGTTATTACGGTTCCAGTTGCTTTATTGATTTTAGGCCCATTAGGCTTTGAAGTCGGAACGATTTTCTCAGCAGCGATTATTTGGCTGTATGCCCATTTAGGTTGGGTGGCAACGGGGATCTTAGCCGCTGTTTTACCATTGATGGTGGTTACCGGTATGCACAAAGCTATGATTCCTTATGCTGTTTCGTCCATGAGTGAGATGGGGGCAGAGCTGTTATACTTACCTGCCTCATTGGCACATAACATCGCAGAAGCCGGTGCTTGTTTTGCGGTGAGTGTTCGGACCAAAGACCAAAAACTTCGTTCAACCGCTGTTTCTGCAGGCATCTCCGCCCTTTTTGGCATAACCGAGCCTGCTTTGTATGGGGTGACGATCCTGCACAAACGAGTGCTTTACGGCGTGATGGCTTCCAGCCTAGTTGGTGGTGCAGTGGCTGGGTTATTTGCCATCAAGGCCTTCGCATTAGTTGGTCCCGGTCTAGCAAGTATCACTATGTTCGTCGATGAAGCCAACCCGATGAATCTTGTGTGGGCATTAGTCACGTTAGGGGTATCCTTTGCTGTTTCCTTCGTCCTTGTCCTTTTCTTATTCAAAGACAAAACAGTGGAAAATAAGACGACAGTTGCCGATCCGAAAGCCGAAGTATTGAGTAAACCAGTAGAAGGCCAAGTGGTCGCCCTATCTGAAGTCAACGATGAAGTCTTTTCAAGCGGTATGATCGGAGAAGGTTTCGGGATCATCCCGACGTCTGGCGAATTGATCGCACCAGAAGATGGCGAAATCACGATGTTGTTTGAAACCAACCATGCGATCGGGTTAAAAACTCGTAATGGCGCAGAATTGCTCTTTCATATCGGCTTGGATACCGTTCAATTAGAAGGCAAACACTTTACCCCTTACGTGAAAGCGGGGGATCAAGTGAAACAAGGGCAACCCCTGATTCAATTTGATCTAGATGCCATCAAAGCAGCTGGGTTTGATCCAATCGTGATCTGTGTGGTCACCAATCAAGAGAACTTTACTGTCAAACCGATCGAATCAACCGATGAGCGCAACGAACAAGGTGTTTTATCGATTGCACCGATCGTCTAAACCAATGAGCAATGCAACAAAAACAATGTAAAAGGGGATTGAAAAAATGACTGAAACAACTTTTCCAAAGGACTTCTTATGGGGTGGCGCTATCGCCGCAAATCAAGTAGAAGGGGGATGGAATCTTGGCGGCAAAGGCTTGTCGGTAGCGGATGTGGCTACTTACAAACCTCATGTCGACGTGAAAAACTTTGCAGCACATATGAGTGTGACTGTTGAAGCCGTCAAAGAAGCAATGGCGGATTCAACGGATACCATCTATCCAAAACGCCGAGGGATCGACTTCTATCATCGCTATCCAGAAGATTTGGCTTTATTTGCGGAGATAGGTTTTAAAGTATTGCGTTTATCGATTGCATGGACCCGATTGTTCCCAACTGGGGAAGAAACGACACCCAATCCAGAAGGGATCGCTTTTTACCGCAATGTCTTCCAAGAAATGCAGCGTTTGGGAATCAAACCGATCGTAACGTTGTCTCACTATGAGATGCCGTTAGCGCTGAGCTTGAAGTACAATGGCTGGGTGGAACGTAAAGTGATCGATGACTTTGTCCGTTTTGCGACCGTCTGCTTTGAAGAATTTGGGGAGTATGTGGAGTATTGGCTGACCTTTAACGAAATCGACAGTATCCATCGTCATCCCTTTACAACAGCAGGTCTCATTCCTGAGCAATCAGAAGCTGGTAAGGAAGAGCAAGACGTATATCAAGCCCTCCATCACCAATTTGTGGCCAGCTCATTAGTGACAAAAATCGCCCATGAAATAAATCCCGACAACAAAGTCGGCTGTATGATCACGAAGTTGATGACGTATCCATTGACTTGTGACCCATTGGATGTTGAATTAACTTTAAAGAAAAACTTGGAAAATGATTTTTATGCGGACGTTCAAGTCAAAGGTGCTTATCCGCGAATGATTGAAAAAGATCTCGAAAAACGGGGCATCAAGATTGAAATGGCACCAGAAGACCGCCAAATCTTAAAAGATCACACCGTTGATTTTCTTTCTTTCAGTTATTATATGTCTATGGCTGAATCAGGCGACCCACATGCGGAACGGACACCGGGCAATACGGTTTTAGGGGTAAAAAATCCCAAGCTGCCGTCAACTGAATGGGGCTGGCAGATCGATCCTAAAGGCTTGAAAATCTCCTTGCTTTCATTGTATGATCGGTATCAAGTGCCATTGATGATCGTTGAAAATGGTATGGGTGCCGTGGATGTCCTTGAAGACGGTCAAGTGCATGATCCGTATCGGGTCGATTATTTCAAGGCACACTTCAAACAAATGAAGGAAGCCATCGATGAAGGAGTCGATTTGATTGGTTATACTTCATGGGCACCGATCGATCTGGTCAGTGCGGGGACGTCACAAGTGACGAAACGCTACGGCTTCATTTATGTGGATGCCGATGATGAAGGAAACGGCAGTTATGACCGTTTGAAAAAAGATTCCTTCGATTGGTACAAAGAAGTGATCGCTACCAATGGCGCAAGTTTGGCAGAATAAACAGTGAGGAGCGAGAGTGCATGATTTACATCAAGAAAGTCTTAAATTCAAGTGTCGTACTTGTTGATAAGGAAGGCCAGGAAATGATTGCACTTGGGAAGGGGATCGGCTATGGAAAGAAAGTCGGCGACAGCATAGCCGATACCCAGATCGATCAAGTTTTTCTGCCAATCGATGAAAAAAAATCGGGTCAGTTTGCCGATTTGGTGGATGAGATTCCGTTGTACTATTTTGAAATGACCAAAGAAATCGTTCAGCTGGCGCAAAAAATGCTGCCGTATCCGCTAAATTCAACGATTTACCTTACCTTATCGGATCACTTGCACTTTGCTGTGGAACGTCAGCAAAAAGGCTTGAGTGTGACGAATCGGCTCTATTGGGAAATCAAGAATTACTATACGGAGGAATTTCGAGCCGCCGAACAGGCACTACGCTTGTTGAAAGAGAAGTATCAAATTGATCTGCCGGAAGAAGAAGCCTCCAATATCGCGTTTCATTTGATCAATGCCCAGTCGAACACCGAGGAAAATCAAGATGGGTTGAAAAAAGCCAAATTGATCGGGTTGATCGTCAATATGGTACGCTACTCGATCCAGCAAGACGTCAACACCAATTCGATCCATTATAATCGCTTTATCACCCACGTGCGTTTCTTCGTTGACCGGTTCTTTTTGGATGGTCTGCTGCAAGAAGAAGACGAAGGACTATACCGTCAAATGTGGGCTCTTTATCCAAATGCTATGGAGATCGCGACAAAAGTCAAAGCCTATATCGATAAAGAATATCAAACGAAGATCCCTGTCAATGAAATCGTCTATCTAGGCGTTCATATCAATCGGTTGATGAACCATTCAGCGATCAATTCCTAAGCGTCCTCATTTTTAACAAACACAAACAAGCCGTTTCCCTTTGCTGGAAAAAACGGCTTGTTTGTATTTAGTAGGCTTGCTTGTCAGGAATCACGCCTCGAACGCCGCCTTTTGGTTCCTCCACGTCGCCTTGGTAGCGTGGGATCAAATGACAATGGCAATGAAAGACCGTCTGTCCGGCAGCCTCCCCGCAATTGAAACCGATGTTGAAGCCGTCTGGTCGATAGGTTTCCAACAAATAGGCTTTGCCTTCCTGCAACAAAGCCTGCAAGTCTTGTAATTCCTCTTGGGTGAGGGCAAAATAATCCCTTCGATGTTCTTTGGGGATCAATAGCAGGTGTCCAGGGGTGACGGGAAACTTATCAAAGATCGCATAAAAGCGTTCGTTTTCAATGATCGCATGTTTTGAGGCAGTACAAAAAATACAAGTCAAAATCTTCCGCTCCTTTTTCTCAGCTAGATAGCGTATCGATACTTATCTTTAGTGTACCAAAAGCTGATTCGAAATGAAACGCACGACAAAAAGCATGTCATTATGAGTCATTTGCGAGTAAAATGAAAAAAAGTTTGCTGATTCGCTTGACTTAGAGTGCACTTCAACCTGTATGCTTAGTGTAACTTAAAAAACAGGAGGACGAGCAAATGAACTATGTAAAATTTGGCAATACGGGACTTGATGTGTCACCATTATGTTTAGGGACAATGGGATTTGGCGATCCCAATAGTGGCTTTCATGAGTGGGTGTTAGAAGAAGCAGATAGTCGCGAAGTCATCAAAAAAGCCTTGGATCTAGGCATCAACTTTTTTGATACGGCAAATGTCTATTCTTATGGAGCGAGCGAAGAAATCGTCGGTCGAGCATTGAATGATTTTGCTCCGCGGGATGAGATCGTGGTTGCCACAAAACTGTATTCAAAAATGAAGCAACGGCCAAATAGTGGAGGGCTGTCTCGAAAAGCGATCTTTTATCAAGTCGAACAAAGCTTAAAACGCCTACAAATGGACTACATTGATTTGTATATCATCCATCGTTGGGATTACCACACGCCAATTGAAGAAACCATGAAGGCCTTACATGATTTGGTGGTTTCTGGAAAAGTGCGCTATATTGGTGCATCCGCGATGTACGCTTGGCAATTTGCCAAAGCACAAGCAGTTGCAGAGAAAAATGGCTGGACCAAATTTGTTTCGATGCAAAATCACTTAAACTTGCTTTATCGAGAAGAAGAGCGAGAAATGATGCCCTTGTGTGCCGATCAAAAAATTGCCGTGACGCCATATAGTCCTTTGGCTGCTGGACGTTTAACAAGAGATTGGGGTGCAGAGACCAAACGGTACTTAACGGATAAAACCGCCAATCAAAAGTACGACAAAACGATGGAACAAGACCGGGAGATCGTGGCACGAGTCGCAAAGATCGCTGACAATCACCAAAGCAAACGGTCGCAAATCGCCTTGGCTTGGTTATTGCAAAAAGAACAAGTGGTCGCACCAATTATTGGCGCAACAAAAGAAAGCCACTTATTGGATGCTTTACCTGCCCTTGATCTAAAGCTGACTGCCGAAGAGATTGCTTATTTGGAAGAGCCTTACTTGCCTCATGCAGTGGTAGGAGCGGAATAACGAGTAACAAAAGGGCTTCTGGCTCGTAGCATACAAAACGATCTAGGAAAAAATGCAAAACAAGGAAGTGAAGCCATGAATATCAAAAAAGTCAGTGAACTGAGCGGTGTCTCAGCTGATACCATCCGTTACTATGAAAAAATTGGGCTGATTCCGCCGGTCAAACGCAATAAAAACGGTGTTCGTGAATTTGATGATGACGACTTAAAATGGATCACCTTTACTAGGCAAATGCGTAATGCTGGACTATCGATTGATGGGTTGAGTCATTACCTGGCTTTATTTGAAGAAGGGCGAGGGACGGTTCCTGAGCGCAAGCAGCTCTTAGCAAAACAAATTGCGGTACTCAGGGAGAAAATCTCAGATATGACGGAAGCTGTTGAACGTTTAGAATACAAACTAGAACATTACGACGAGCATGTTCTGCCGACAGAAGAACGATTGCGTCAACGAAAAGCCAATTTGGTCACTAAGTCTTAATGACTGAATTCGCTACTATGGAAATTGAAACGTTCTGCTCAATGGAATCCAATAGAAAGGAAGCTTATGAAACGACTTGCGATTTTAGGTGCTGCTGGAACGATTGGGCAGCTGACACGCCAAACACTTTTAGAAAGAACCAATTTCTCCCTAGTACTCTATGCCCGCCAGGCAACGGAGCGTTTGCAACAGATTGATGCTGCGCGTGAGACGATCATTGATGGTGACTTTCTCGATTTAGGACGACTCGTTCGGGCATTGCAAGGTTGCCAGTCGGTTTTTTTGACGGATATCCATGATCCGCGGGCAACGCTGCGGGTGATCGAGGCGATGAAATTAGCAGAGGTCAGCCAATTGATCAGTGTCGCACCAGAAAGAAACCTTTGTCATTCAGAGGCATTAAAGCAATTGGTGTCCGCAACTGATCTTTCCCTTCCCCCGAAAAAGCATCAGCTGTTATTGCAGCAAAAAAATCGCTTGATGTCCTATCAATTGATTAAAGGATCAGAATTGTCGGTTTACTTTGTTCATTTGCCGTCAGAGAAGAAACGTATGGCGAATAGAAGAGCATGGCGGGAATCTGTTGTAGAAGAAATCCTTTCCGCTTGTGATTGCTGTGCAGCTTAACAGCAATCTTAAAGGAATGAAAAAATAGCAGAATACTTTCTTGAAGGTCAGAATCAATTTTTTCATGTTTTCATGAAAAAATTGGTTCTTTCTTTTACGATTTTTTTGATAGAATAGACAGAAGCTTTTATACATAAAAATAGTTGCCAGATCGAAAGGAGAACGTTGATGGAAACACTTATCAAAAAAAATCTTGCTTTATTGCTTGGGGTGCTATGGATCTGCATCGCATTAAACTTCTTCCTTTTACCTCACAGCATTGCTTCTGCCGGCGTCGGGTCGATTGGCTACCTCATCGAAACTGGCTGGTCGATCAATCGCCATATCGTTGTCTGGGGTATAAATTTATTGATGCTGGCCCTTGCGTTTTTACTTTTGAAACGAGAGGTCTTTGTCAATACGGTTATCGGTAGTTTGGCATTTCCCGTTCTTCTAGCACTTTTACCAGAAATTATGCTGCTGCGCTTTTATTCCATCTCATTGATTTTAGGTAGTTTCTTCTTTAGCTTCGGCATCTTTTCGCTCTACAAAATTGGTGCGTCTAATGGCGGCGTGACGATTCCGCCACTAATTTTGGAAAAATACTATGGCATTCGCAGATCTAGTGGGGTTTTCTTAACCAATTTGATCATCATCTTATTGAACCTTCTGATCTTTTCTTGGCAAGAAGCACTTATTTCTGCCTTTTCAATCTACTTGATTGCCTTCTTCATGCGGCTCTTCATGAGAATCGAACAAAAAATGCAGGCCAAGAAATCTGTGAAAGTCCAAGGAACAGCAAAATAGAGTAACATTTCAGAAGCAAAACATCGGTGCAAAAAATCTGCACCGATGTTTTTTAATATTTTCTTTTTCTTAGAACAGCTATGGAACCAGTCAAACAAGCGATGATCAAAAAGCAAGTTAACAACAGTGCTGGCAGCAGTTCCCCTAGTTTGATTTGGTCGGTTAAGTAGTTAGGAAATTGGCTGGAAAGGGAATATGGATTCCAGTTTGTTACTTGACTCCATAGGTTGCCTAACATGCCCATCAGATAACAAACGCCAATAAACAACAAACCTTGATAGATACTTTTAGCAAAGCTGGAACCTAGCAGCAGGATGCTGATTGCTAGTAAACCGAAAAGCCAATAGCTGACCAAAGCGCTAGGGACTTGAGCAGCGCTGGAATCATCGAAATAAATCTTCGTATAAAAAGCACTGACACTGGCACTTATGAGGTAACTCAAAGACCAAAGAATCATTAAATAGCAAGCTTTTGCTATGACGATCGTGGTTTTTGGTAAGCCTCTGGTGATCAGCTGAATAAAGGTACCCTGATTTATTTCGGCTGAGAGCGTATCGGTAAAAAGAATCACAAATACTAGCAGGCCAATCGTGCCGATGTTGCTGTAAAACTGAAGCCACGCATCGATCGATGTCGGATCAGCAATCGTGATTTCAATCGATTCCGGCATCATACTGGCCATCAGATCTGGCATGATTTTGGCAGTAAAGGGAGAAAGCATACCAATCAGGGCAAACAGGATCAAGCAAATCAGTAGTTTTTTGCTGCGAAGACCGCCGAGAAACTCTTTCTTTAAGAAAACAAGAAACGCATTCATTTGATCACCTCCAAATAAATCGACTCTAACGATGGTTCGATTCTTTGAAAGGATTCTGGGACAATGTGTTGTTCGTTCAGCAATTGTAGCAGCTGTGAACCGATATTGGTTCCAGTTTGTTCATCGATCAGTAATTGATTGTTCTTTCTTTTTGCCGATATGTCGTGGATTGCTAACACTTTGGCAAATTTTAAATGGTCACCTTCGTCGGTAAAGACAATCCCAAAGACGGTTTTTCGATAACGGTTTTTTAAGGAATCCATCGTTTCGAACGCACGGATCTGACCTTTGTGCAAAATCGCAATATAATCTGACAGCTGTTCGACATCTGCGAGAATATGAGAGGAAAAAAGCACTGTCGTTTCTTCTTTGATTTTTTCCAATACATCAAGAAATGCTTTGCGTCCTAGAGGGTCTAGTGCGGATGTTGGTTCATCACAAATCAAGATGGCGGGGCGGTTGATCAGAGCTTGGGCTAACCCGAGACGTTGCTTCATGCCGCGAGAAAAGCCAGCGATTTTTTGTTTCGAAGCTTTCAGGCCTACCAACTCTAAGACTTCCATCACTCGCTGAGGCTGAAAAGATTCTTTATTTGGCTGAATTTTTCCGCAGAAAGTCAAATATTCTACAGCTGTCATAAAAGAGTAAAACTGCGGCACATCTGGTAAATAGCCGATCCAGCGATTGGTCTTGGTTGAGCCAAATTGTACTGGTTCGCCACAGACAGTGATTTCGCCTTCATCAATAGGGAGTAACCCTAAAATCGCTTTCATGGCGGTTGTTTTGCCGGCGCCGTTTTCCCCTACAAATCCCACGACACTCCCTTTGGGGACCGAAAAGGATAGGTCTTGTAGCACTTGTTTATGCCCAAAATGTTTGGATAAGTGATTGATCTCGATCATCTTCATTGTTGATCCCCTTTTCCAAAAGCAAAATAAAGGATAGGACCGATCAGGCTAACAAAACAGGCGATGAAGAGCCAAAGAATACGAGAGCCGAACTTAAATTGTTCTTGTTTTAAAATATCTCGAACTGCCAAAACGATCAAGATCAATTGCAAAAGAATCAGAGGGATCAGTATGGGCAAATAATCAGATATATTTTCTGGTACGTTTAGTGAAAAACTATTCATGTGAGTCACTCCTTTGCGAATTAGATACTTGTTCAGCCAGATTGCTCAAGCGCTGAAACAACTCTTTAAATGAGGGTTTTTCTTGATACGGTTCAAACAAGGGTGTCAGCTGTGCTATTGCAAGAAATTGTTTTTTGACACTACCTGAGTTACGCGGGATCTGACTCCCTAATTCTAATTCACTGATCCACTCATCGATGCTGTTGAAATAATCATCTCCTTTCAAAACGATTTCCTCTGGAGTAGCTTCTAATGTTTTGACATACAGCGTTAATGCTTGTAACAATAAGCTTTCTTTTCCTAAAGCAGCAAATGAAACCATCCCAGCGGCTAGAAAATTCAGTAAAGAGAGGGGATGCAATTCGGCTAGTTGGAAGCTCTCGCTGAGTGCCAGTCCACGTGCATAGGTTTTTTCCAGTTGCTCCTCGTCTTGTGTGAGCATTGCTAAATAATTCGTTAGCAAACTCATAAAAATAATTAAGTACTGGTAAATCGCACTTTGCGTAACGATCTCAGCTTGTTGCAACTGATTTTTTTGCTGAAATGCTGCGGCAATCAACGGTTCGCTAGGTAAAAAAGAGAGAGTTTTCGTGCCAAGGATCGCCAAGACTTCTTCTGGCTTGTTTCTCATCAGAAGACAATAAGCATCGATCTGTTTCGCTTGTTGTGCCAGCTCACTGTCTCCTTGGTCCATGATCCGTTGGTACAGGGTTTCTGCTTCCTTCAAATAGGTATTTTTCTTTGCTTCCATCAAAGCGTCTTCGTAAGTTTGCCCTTTCGGGACGCCTTCTACGGGGACATCCGGCAACAGATCCCAATGATTCAAGTAAAAGGACCCCATTTGTAATAAGAATGGATAACAAGAGTAATACCGTTTGGTAAAACTTTGAGCAAGAGCGAGAACTTCCGTTGGTGTTTTTGTTTGGAAGGCGTCTTTTAATAATTGATAGATTCGCTGGATCTCTTTAGGTGATAGCTGCGAATCTAAAATCAACAATTCATCGACGCTGCAATCAAAATACGCCGCTAATAAGGGCAGTGAAGTGATATCTGGATACGTCTGTCCCGTTTCCCATTTTGAAACGGATGCTTTTGACACGTTCATAAATGCTGCTAATTCTTGCTGCGTAACGCCTCTGTGTTTTCTTCTCCGGGCGATTTCCTCGCCAATTGGTAAGTCCATAGTACACCTCCGATAGGTTTGTTTGATATACTTCTATCATAAGAGGAGAAGGGATAACTTACAATGGATTACTAGTTAACTTTTGGTTGATTTGATTAACCATAGGTTGATTATTAACGTAGGTGCCCCCATCTCTGGCAAAGAGATGATCTAGAAGGAGAGGCAGAATGATGAAAATTGTAGCAGCGATTGATTCCTTCAAAGGAAGCGCCACTTCCGCAGAATTAAATCAAGCGGTCTTAAGCGGGTTTTCAGACCAGTGGGAAAAATGTAGTATTCCCATCGCTGATGGGGGAGAAGGCTCAATGGCAGCAGTCTTTGCTGCGTTTGGAGGCAATTACGAAACGGTTCCAGTGACCGACCCATTAGGTGGTAAGTTGCAAGCCCGTATGTTGGTCACAAAAATCAATGAAGAAAAAATCGCTTTGATTGAATCTGCGGAAGTGATCGGATTGCAACTCGTGGAACCTAGTGACGAGACCACCCGCAATAGCTCTTCTTTTGGTTTAGGCCAAATGGTCTTAGCAGCTTGCAGACAAGGAGTGAAAAAGATTTACTTGACCCTTGGCGGTAGCGGCACTTCTGATGGGGGCGTAGGCTTTTTACTTGCGTTAGGAGCAACCATTCAAAGAAACGAGCGAATGGAAAACAATCCTTTGCTGCAGGCAGAATCTCTGGAGGTCAGCCAGTTGAACCCTCTGCTTGCACAAATTGACCTGTTTGCTTTAGCCGATGTAACAAATCCTTATTCAGGTGAACAAGGATTTGCGTCAGTTTTTGGTTCACAGAAAGGGGCAACCAAAGAAACGATCCAGCAGTTGGATCAACAAGCAAATCGTTTAGCTGAACACATCAAGCGGACCACGGGGATCGATTTGGAAGTCCCTGGTTCTGGTGCAGCTGGGGGCCTTGGTGGTGCGGTTTATTTGGCAGGTGGTCAGTTGGTTCCGGGATTTTCGACGATTGCTTCCTTGATTGGATTTGAGGAAAAAATCAAAGGAGCAGACTTATTGATCACCGGTGAAGGTCGTATCGATGGCCAAACAGCTAGGGGGAAAGTACCCTATGGTGTCGCTTTGCTCGCTCAAAAACGCCAACTCCCAATTGTTGCAATCTGTGGCTCCCGAACCGAACGTCTCGGTGAACTGTCGCAATTGATTCCAACAGTCTTCAGTATCCAACAAGGACCAGTTTCCTTGGCAGAAGCGATGGGAAAAAAGCGAACCTTGATTAATGCTCAACAGACTGCTCAAGCCATCGCCGGCTTTGTGGAGCAGTGGCAAAAAAAGACCGGATCAGCTCCTTCAGAAGGCACTGATTTTCCAACCAAATAAGAAGCAAACACCAAAAAACTTCGTAGGGAAGGCAATAGCCAGTACGAAGTTTTTTGGTGTTGCGCCTTTTTAAGCCAAGGTGGCTTGTGCTTCAATCTCCACTTTAAATTCAGGGGCAACCAAGCCGGCAACGATGACGAGACTCATGGCCGGTTTGTTTTCTGCCAAAATGGTTGTGAATGCCGTACGGACAGCAGCTAAGTAAGCAGCATCCGTTAAAAAGACGGTCATTTTGACCACTGATGACCAAGACAGTTGATTGGCTGATAAATGCTCTTCGATTTTCTTCAAAACGATGGCTGTTTGCTCTTGCGGGTCCTCAGGTGTGGCTCCGTCTTGTGACGGCGTTTGACCAGAAATGAAAAGAAAAGGTCCTTGCGCGATTTTTGTATCGGTATAGATTGCCACTAATTTGGCTCCTTTCTTCTATCTTACCTTTGGATGATGGGGACAGATAGCAATTGATTGGGTGTGTCTTAGTTTACTTGATTACACCTGCAAAAACAATCAACAAACGTTTTCTGTTGGTTTTGTGAAACCACGGGACGAAGCCGCCCTTCCCCTTTAATAAAAACACTCATTTTTTTCAGGCTCCACTGAAATTATCGCCAGAATTTTATGGTTTTAATGTCTTATACTATGTTCAGATCAAATAAATAAACAAGGAGGAAAAAAATATGAATTGGTACAAAAACACAACAGAAGAACTATTACATACGTTGCAAACAACACGGCAGGGCCTTTCCTCCGAAGAACGCAACCAGCGTTTAGCAAAGCAAGGTGAAAATAAAATTACTGAGGCAGCGCAGATCCCTACATGGAAGAAAGTCGGCAAGCATTTTACAGACTTACTGATGTTGGTCTTAATCGTCGCAGCCGTCTTAAAAGGGGTTTCGGGTGATTATATCGAAAGCGGCATTATTATGGCGGTCGTCGTCATCAATGGATTAGTCGGCTACTGGCAAGAGCGTAAAGCCCAAGAGTCACTGGATGGGTTGAAGCAATTCATGGGGCAAGAAGCAACAATTTATGTTCATGGCCGCAAGAAGAAAATTGCTGTTTCTTCCTTAGTAAACGGAGATTTAGTCGTTTTAGGACCAGGAGATGTCGTACCAGCAGATATGCGCTTGATCGAAACCCATGATCTTGTGATTGAAGAGTCTATCTTAACCGGCGAATCTGAGCCAGTTCAAAAAATGACCGAACCCATTACTCAAGAAAGTACGATTGGTGACCAGCGGAACATGGCGTTTTCTGGTACCCATGTAGAAAGCGGAACTGCCAGCGGGATCGTCGTTGAAACAGGAGACGATACACAAATCGGCCAGATCAATCAAGCAATTCAGTCTGTGAAAGCGCAAGAAACCCCGTTGATCAAAAAAATGAAGCAATTGAATCACCAAATCTTTAAAGGCATTATCGGATTAGTGATTTTCTTGATCTTCTTTACTACCTTCCGCTACGGCTTTAATCTTGATCTCTTGTTCTCATCAGGTATCGCATTAGTTGTAGCAATGATTCCTGAGGGCTTGCCAGCCGTGCTGACCATGATTTTATCGATGGGTGTCAAGGAAATGTCTGAGGAGCAAGCAATCATCAAAACGATGCCATCAGTGGAGACACTAGGTGCCATGACGGTGATTTGTTCAGACAAAACAGGAACCTTGACCAAAAATGAAATGACGGTCGTCGATGTTTTAGTTGAGTCAAACGTGGATAAAGCAACGGTGCTTGATATCATGGCAAATTGTCAAGACTTGAAGCAAGACGAAGGACAAAAGGCTGCGGATCTGGTTGGGAACCCAACCGAAAAAGCCTTGTTACAATACGCAGAATCAGCGCAGCAACCATTGCGTAAAACAGTCGATAAGATTCCTTTTAGTTCCTCTTACAAGTACATGGCAACACGCCATCAAAATCAAGAAGAGCCGAATGCCTCGGTAGTTTTTGTCAAAGGTGCGCCCGAAGTGTTGCTTGAGAAAAGCCAACTGACTTCAGATCAAAAGCAATGGTGGTTAGATGAAAGTGCAAAATTAGCAGCGAAAGGGCAGCGGCTGATCGGCTTTGCGCATCTGACGCTGTCGGCACAGGAGTCCTTGTCCCACGAAGGGCTAACCAATTTAACCTTTGTCGGGATCGCTGGCATCATTGATCCTCCGAAAGATAGTGCCATCAAAGCGGTAAAAGAGTGCTTGCAAGCGGGCATCCAAGTCAAAATGATCACAGGAGACCATGGCAAGACCGCTCAAGCCATCGGCAAGCAAATTGGCTTGAAGCACACGAATCACGTGTTGGAAGGGCTAGAAATCGATCTGTTGTCGGAGGAAGAATTGCAGCAAGCAGTCCAAAAGACAGACATCTTTGCTCGAACGACCCCTGAGCATAAATTACGGATCGTTAGTGCTTTGCAGGCGAATGAAGAGATCGTCGGAATGACCGGTGATGGCGTAAACGATGCACCAGCGCTGAAAAAAGCCGATATTGGGATCGCTATGGGGATCAAAGGCAGTGAAGTAACCAAGCAAGCAGCCGATATGGTTTTGGCAGACGATAATTTTCATACGATCGCCAATGCCGTCCGAGTGGGTCGTCGAATCTACGATAATTTGAAGAAAACCATCAACTTCTTCTTACCAACTGCGGTTGCTCAAGGCTTGATCGTTATTGCGGCACTCTTGTTGAACCGACCACTGCCACTGACACCTGTACAAATTTTATGGGTAAATATGGTGACAACGATCACGCTTTCTTACGCACTCGGTTTTGAAAAGGCAAGTGCGGATGTCATGAATCGACCACCACGGCCAATCAAAGAAGGCATCTTGTCTTGGTACAGCTTGTTCCGCATCTTCTACGTCTCGCTGTTGATCATGATTCCTTCTTACGTCTTAGCGGTTCAATTTGAGGGAACGGTCCTTCAGCAAAGCATGCTGCTGCAAAGTATCGTCTTTGCCCAAGCGGTCTACTTGTTAAACTGTCGGGAGCTGGTCAAGCCAGCCTTGAATCGCCAACTGTTTGCCAACCGAGCGCTATTAGTTTCTCTTTCACTGCTGATCGTATTACAGGCAGCGATTTTCCTAACCCCTCTAGGACACCAGCTTTTAGGGATCGGTTCTTTGACCTTGATGCAGCAGTTGAGTATCGCTGCTAACGGCGCACTCCTTTTCGCAGTCGTTGAGGGTGAGAAATTTATTACGAATAAGCTGCAAGGACGGCAAAAAGCCGCTCCAGTGAAGCAGTAGCGGCAGCTTGATGATTCTAGCGATAGCTTAAATAATAGGTTTGGATGAGCTCAGTCACTTGATTGAGCTCATTTTTCGTTGGTACCATCGATAAGTAAAAAACTGGAACAGATACTTCCTCTAAAGGGAAATTTGAGAGAATAAAATCAACCTCGATTTCCGCCAACGCTTCTAGTTGACCAGGCTCGATCGCCGATAAAAGGATGCGGGCACCGAGGAAGTCATTCAATTCTTGCAGGAGATAAGCTTTCCAGGCAGGCTCACCTTGGAAAACAAAATACCCTTTTGCGCGAATGGGATTGATCTGTAAAATCGCTTGTTGGATCAGTAATGTGGTGGTTGACCATAATGGAAAACTCATTTCCGATTGACTGGCTGTTTGCTCTTCTAAAAAGTCATGGATCGTCGCTTCGATCGATAGCGAATAGGGTTGATTTAACCGTTGGATCTCGTGAAATTCGAGCCCGAACAGTTCTGAGAGCTTGGCTGACTCTTGCGATTTGATCAAAAGCAACAGTAGATTCTCAATCAGTTGTGTATCACTAGCTAAAGACAACTGCAACAAGCGGTCTAGTTTTCCAACAAAATGGGTCGTTTTCTGATAAATAGTTTTGTAGGATTCAAGGGTTGCTTGGATCGTTGCGGACCAGTCGTTATTGTAGTTCCAACTTTCTAAGAAGCAGTAGAAGCTAAAGAAGTGTTCGCTGCGTTCTAAATAAACGCCTTCTTTTTGATACAGCTGGCTTAATGGCTGTTGGAAAAGGCTATAAAGGGGATCGTTCCCCTGAAACTCAAAGGAATCGATACGGCAATTGGCTTTGATGCGAATCGTATTGATAAAAAACCAGCAGGTACCGTAGATTTGTTCCACTTCGATCTGCAACTTGGCTTTTGCTAAGCGATCCAAGAAATGATAGTAGTGGGACTCATGAATCGTATATTCCTCAAAAAAGTAATTGTTATGGGTGTATGGCAGTAACAGGCGATGAAAAAAAACACGGATGTTGATCTCACTTCCTTCAAAGCGGATCATGCGATTGGTGATCCGAATCCGCAACGAAAAATCAGTGAGACTTTTGTTTAATTTTGTCACATGTCGTCGCAAGGTCTCATAGGATGTCCCTGTTTGGCTAAGAATATCTTGCGTACGGAGTTCGCTGGAAAAAAGCAATGCTTTCATCAAAGAAACACCGATCGATTGAGGGAAAAACGTTTCCCAGAGCTGACTCATCAACAATGGCCCATCATGGGTCAGAGCAAAGCCACTACTGGCAGCTTCGATCTGCCAACCATCAGGCAATTGTTGGCGAATATAGGTTAGATCGGAAAAAACGGTTCGCTCCGTCGTATCGATCAATTTTGCTAGTTGCTTGGCAGTGATCATTTTGTGATTCGCCAGTTGTTCCAAGAGAAGGATCTGACGTAATAAATCCTTCTCCGTAATGATTTTTTTCATCATCCCATCCATGACAAAAACTTCCTTTCCGAGTCTTGAAGGTCAAAAGAGTCACATTGACTGTTTTGATGAAAGACAACTCTTTCGTGTTCTTTTTGATTTTATACGAAAAAGGCAAGTTTTGCTATTTCCAATTCACTGGATGATGTTTTTTTTATTAAAAAAGATGGGATCGGCAACCTTCTGAGTAACTGTCTAAAGGAATGCGTTTGTTTTATGTGTTTTAACGGTTAGAGGTCTATCATGTGTTCGTATTTCTTCATACGCAAATACATAGAATAACTTTCTTTCGACAATTTTATTTTTGAGGAAAAAAGACTCTTTTTGCGAGAGGCGTAGAGTTTTCGATGGAGCGCAGAATTGATGATCCATTCAATTTCTGCTTGTTCTTCCTCGGATAATTCGACTTTTTTCTCATTGGATTGAATGAGAGAGTAAGTAAATTCTAAGCAACTCATTTTATAAATAAAGGTGGAAAAATATAATTTGTCTATGTGCATTTAATCACCCTTTCTTACATTCGGTTCAATCATATAGAAGAATATTTCAAATAACAATTCTGTTTTTTCATGATGTTATGAAAATTTTGGGAAAATGTCGATTTTTTGTCAAAATTATAGCAAAGTTTTCACTCTTTGATCTTCACGTAAGGGTTATAAAAAAACGAATATTATTTAAATGGAGTAGCAGCTATAATTAAGTACGCTGAAAGAAGTGAAGGAGATTTTTATCCTAAAGAATGTCTTTTTATTTTGTTTAAGGCAACCCATTGCAGGTTGTTTTCTTGTATTGTCAAAAGGAGACAAAAAAAGAAAATTTGCTTTTTTCTGTTGACAGAACAGTAAAAGCCACGTAATATAGCTACCAATAACTAGTAAAGACTAAACAAAAGAGAAGTATGAGGACGTTCGTCTTGCAGAGAGCTGATGGTGGTGTAAATCAGCAGATTGACGCTTCAGAAATGGACTTTTGTGTCGAAAGGCTGAAATCAGTAGGCTTTTTTCGGGATCTCCCGTTACAGAGAACGATCGTTGATAGACGATCTAGAGAACCAATTGAGGTGGCACCGTGAGTAATCGCCCTCATGCAGACGAGTTTGTTTGCATGAGGGCTTTTTTGTTTTTCTTGCCCTTCAACCAATAAAAAAAATAAACGTAAAATCAAACTAAGAGAAGTACTTGAGTCTTTTTTGGTTACAGAAAGTCGGCGGTGATGAGAGTCCGATACCAAAAAATCAAGGAAATGGCCTTAGCCGATCATTTTTTGAACCCTTTTTTGGCAGTAGGAAAATGCGGGAACTCCCGTTATAGAGGAAGACCGTTGTTAGACGGTTGATAGAGAAGAAGTTGTTTTTTTAGGCAACTTTCAATTGAGGTGGTACCGCGGTCATTCGCCCTCAAGCAGACGTTTTTATGATGTTTGCTTGAGGGCTTTTTGTTTACAAAGAAAGGAGCAGCTTATGTATCGAATGGAACGAATCAACAGCGATTGTTTGACACCTGTCTCAGTGTTTTTACGGATTCAAGGGGCGCATAAAAGTTTACTGGAAAGTATTCCCAGAGAAGAAGATACGGGACGCTATTCGATCCTCACTTTTGATCCTGTTCAGAAACTGACCTTTAAGGATGGTGTTTTTCAAGTAGAGGATCTTTTGGAAAAAACGGTCAACAAGTATCCCTGTCAGGCCCCTTTAAAAGAAATGGAACGGTATGTAGTCAAAAAAGAAATCACCGCATTATCGGATCTGCCGTTGCAAAGTGGGGCGATCGGGTATGCGGGCTATGATATCGCAGCTTGCTATGAAGATATTGGACAACTGCCCGCAGATGAATTGCAGGTGCCTGATATGGCCTTTTGGCTTTTTGAAACTTTTCTCGTTCTGGACCATCAAAAGGAAACCTTGACGATCATCCTTGAAAATTGCTACAGCCAAAGGGGGACCACCGAGATGGAGCAGGTACTCCAAGCGGTGCAGCAGCAATTAAGGACACCGGTCGCAGCTGAGACCCGTGGGTTATCGAATGAAAAGCTGCATTTTACAAGTAATGTTACCCAACATGCCTATGAAACGATCGTTCGTGAGGCAAAAGCCCGAATTACGGCAGGGGATATGTTTCAAGTGGTTCCTTCCCAACGTCTGCAAGCAGCATTTACACAAGATCCTTTTGACTATTACCGAAAACTGCGAGTGACGAATCCGTCTGCCTACCTCTATTATCTTGATTTCGATCACGGATTCAAAGTGATCGGCAGTTCACCTGAAAGCTTGATTCGGGTTCAAGGAACAACGATCACCACAAATCCAATCGCTGGTACCCGCAAACGAGGGGCAACCAAAGCAGAAGACGAAGCTTTGGCGGCGGAATTATTAGCAGATGAAAAAGAATGTGCAGAGCACCAAATGCTGATCGATCTGGGGCGCAATGATTTGGGACGAATCGCTGAACATGGCACGGTTCATGTTCCTTTATACATGGTGATCGAGAAATACCGCTATGTCATGCATATCGTTTCGGTGGTGGCTGCCAAGCGCAGAGCAGGTGTGACGGCAATGGATGCCTTGAAAGCAACCCTGCCAGCAGGCACGGTCAGCGGGGCACCAAAGATTCGTGCCATGACTCGCATCTATCAATGGGAAGCTGTTCGAAGAGGGGTCTATGCGGGAGCCGTTGGGTATTTTTCTCGAAACGATCAAGCGGATTTTGCCATCGGGATTCGGACAATGGTTTTGAAAGACGCGATCGCTTATGTCCAGGCAGGGGCGGGTGTCGTTTATGATTCTGATCCCTCATCTGAATACCACGAAACCTTACACAAAGCCAAAGCACTATTGGAGGTGTCAGCCAATGATCTTACTCGTCGATAACTATGATTCGTTTACTTACAATCTTCTCCAGATCTGTCCAGAAGAAACAGTCGTCTTGCGAAATGATGATCCAGACCTTTTCCTTGTTGCTGAAGAAGCAGAAGCCATCATTTTTTCTCCAGGACCAGGACGTCCCGCAGAGGCAGGATTCATGATTCCTTTGATCAAAACATATCACAATAGCAAGCCGCTTCTAGGGATCTGCTTAGGTCATCAAGCCATTGGAGAAGCGTTTGGTGCCAAAGTGGTCCAAGCACCAGCCATTATGCACGGCAAGCAATCGAGCCTTACGTATCAGAAAAAAGGCGTATTCGAAACCTACCTAGGAGACATGACTGTCATGCGCTATCACTCGCTGGTCATTGAGCCAGCGACCCTTCCTACACAATTTGAGGTGTTGGCTGAAACAAAAGGGATCATCATGGCGATCCAGCATCGACAAAAGCCGATCGTAGGACTTCAATTCCACCCTGAATCAATGGGGACAAACGAAGGGGCATTTTTTATCCAACGGTTTCTTGAACTCATTCCAGAAAACTCAGCAAAAAGCAGCAAATGAAAAAGGAGGAACATTTATGGAAGCAGTCAAAATACAGCAGCCGCAGCAAATCACCCAGCAGCTTTTTAATGGCAGTCATTTAAGTTATCAGGAGATGCGCCACTTTGCTCAAGGAATTTTAAGCGGGATGTTTTCAGAAAGTCAATTGGGGGCAGCGTTAGTTGCGATGAAGATCAACGGCATCACAGCCGCCGAATTGACTGCTTTAGCAGAAATTATGTTAGAGCATGCCGTGACCATTCCTTATGAAGGAGGAGACACCATGGACAATTGCGGCACTGGTGGCGACCACGCCAATAGTTTTAATATCTCTACTACGGCTGCCTTCGTTTTAGCAGCTGGGGGAATCACGATGGCAAAACACGGCAATCGCAGTATCTCTAGTCGTTCAGGCAGTGCCGATGTCTTAGCATGCTTGGGGGTGGCAATTCAAGCATCACCAGAAAAAATCGCCGATCTATTAGCGACAGTCGGCATCGCTTTTCTCTTCGCCCCGTCGTTGCATCCGGGCATGAAAGCAGTGATGAAAATACGGCAAGAATTAGCGACACCAACGATTTTTAATCTATTAGGCCCTTTGATCAATCCTGTGCCATTGACTACGCAACTGATCGGTACCTACGCAGGCGAGAGCTTGGCCGACACCGCTCAGGCGTTAGGCAGTCTTGGTCGACAACGAGCAATGGCGATCCATGGATGCAATGGAATGGATGAAGCCAATTTGGCAGGTGAAACGGCGATCAGTTTTTATCACGAAGGAAAGGTGACGAATTTTTCTTTGGATCCGCAAGCGTATGGCTTTACGCCAGCACCGATCGAGGCGATCGTCGGCGGAGATGCGGCTCAAAACGCCGCGATCTTAACAGCAGTTTTGAAAAATCACCCTTCCGTTTATCTAGAGACAGTGGTCTTAAATGCAGGGTTAGGCTTTTATACCAACGGCAAAGCCGCCACCCTAGCGGAAGGCTTTGCGATGGCACGAGCGTGTATCGCTTCGGGCGCGGCCTACGACAAACTGCAGATGCTGATTCGTCAGTCAAATAGCCATTAACTACGAAAGCTGTAAGGAGGAGAATCATGGATTTTTTAGAAACGATCATCCAGAAAAAAGTTGAAGAAGTTGCCGCGATGCCACAAGAAATCGAAAAGGTCGTAACGAAACGTCCATCATTTTATCAGCAAGTCAAGGACCGACCACAAAAAATGCACCTCATTGCTGAAATCAAGCGTGCTTCACCCTCAAAAGGAGACATCAACCAAGGAATCGACCCAGTCACACAAGCGCAAGCTTATGAAGCCGCGGGTGTCAGCGGGATTTCCGTTTTGACCGACCAGCAGTTTTTTAAAGGCTCGCTGGCAGATCTTGAAGCAGTCAGTAAGGCTGTTTCGGTGCCTATACTATGCAAAGACTTTATTATCGACAGAAAACAATTGATTCGCGCCAAGAATGCGGGTGCCAGTATTGTTTTATTGATCGTGGCCGCTTTAAAACCAGAACGCTTAGCCATACTTCATCAAGAGGCAATAGCACTAGGGTTGGAAGTACTCGTTGAGACTCATAATGCGGCTGAATTTCAACAAGCCCAAGCCTTAGAGGCCAAAATCATCGGCGTCAACAATCGTGACCTAAAAACCTTTGACGTTTCCTTGGATATCAGTGTTGCTTTAGCACCTCAGCCGTCAGAGGCGGTTTACATCAGTGAATCTGGTATTCGAACTGCCTCCGATGTGCTGCAGCTTGCACCGTTTTATCATGGAGTCCTCGTTGGAGAAACGTTGATGAGAAGCAATCGAATTGCTGAAACAGCTGCAGATTTGCAGGTGAGCCGCCGATGACCAAAGTGAAAATTTGTGGACTCACCGAACGGCTGCATGTCGAAACTGCCATCAGTGCAGGAGCAGATTACCTTGGCTTTGTTTTTGCCGAAAGCCGTCGGAGAATCGATCCGACACAAGTCCGCAAGATAACGGAGCAAGTACCCCAAAATGTAGGGAAAGTCGGGGTTTTCGTTTCTCCAAGTTTTGAAGAAGTGCAAGCGGCAATTCAAGCCGCCCAGCTGACAGCGATTCAGCTCCATGGAAAGGTTCTGCCATCTTTGCAAACAGCCATCCAGACAGGCATTTTTGCGCATCAAAAGATCGCAGTGATCCAAGCCTTTGATGGAGAAGCAGAGACTTTAGAACAAGATTTCCTAAGCTGCGATGCAGATTTTGGGTTATTGGACGCTCCAGTAAGAGATCACCCTTATGCTGGCGGCAACGGCCAATCCTTTGATTGGCAAAAAGCGGCGAGAAAACCGTTACCGTTGTCTGAGCGATTTTTTATTGCTGGCGGTTTGCACGCGGAAAATGTAGAAGAGGCGATCCAACTTTTTAGGCCTTATGCTGTCGATGTTTCTTCAGGCGTTGAAACCCAGGGGAAGAAAGACAGTCGGAAAATCGAACAATTTATTTACTTAGTAAAGGAGAAGATAAAATGACCCAATACCCCACAGAAGCAGGTTTTTATGGTTCTTTTGGCGGGCAGTTTGTGCCAGAGACATTGATGTATGCAGTCAAGCAATTGGAAACTGTCTATCGTGAAGCACAAGCGGACGCAAGTTTTCAAGCAGAATTACAGGAATATTTGCAAGAGTATGTAGGAAGAGAGACCCCCCTTTATCATGCACAGCGCTTGTCACAACACTTAGGCGGTGCCAAAATTTATCTGAAGCGAGAAGATTTGAATCATACGGGCGCCCATAAAATCAATAATGCGCTAGGGCAAGTGTTATTAGCAAAGCGGATGGGGAAAAAGAAAGTGGTAGCGGAGACCGGTGCTGGACAGCATGGCGTCGCCACAGCGACTGCGGCCGCGTTGTTCGGTATGGAATGCACGATTTTTATGGGTGCGGTAGATGTTCAGCGGCAAGCACTAAACGTCTTTCGAATGGAATTGTTGGGAGCAAAAGTGGTTTCAGTCACTTCAGGCAATCAGACATTGAAAGATGCTGTCAATGAAGCGCTGCGTTACTGGGTCGCAACCGTCGAGGACACCCATTACGTGATGGGTTCCGTACTCGGTCCGCATCCTTTTCCAGAGATCGTTCGAGATTTTCAAAGTGTGATTGGCAGTGAGACACGACGGCAACTATTAGAAAAAGAAGGACGACTACCGACGACAGTCGTTGCTTGTGTTGGCGGCGGCAGCAATGCGATGGGAATGTTTTACCCTTTTATCGATGATCAGACCGTTCGTTTGATTGGCGTTGAAGCAGCTGGGAAAGGTGTGGATACTACTGAGCATGCGGCGACCTTGACGAAAGGCAGTATCGGTATTTTACATGGTACCAAAATGTATCTGCTGCAAGACGATGATGGGCAAGTGATCGAACCTTATTCGATTTCAGCTGGTTTGGATTATCCAGGGGTCGGTCCCGAGCATTCTTACTTGAAGGAGATTGAGCGAGCGGAGTATTTCGCTGTCACTGATGAAGAAGCCGTTGACGCCTTTTATCTCTTGTCTCAAATCGAAGGCATTATTCCTGCTTTGGAAAGTGCTCATGCCGTTGCCTATGCCCTAAAGCTAGCCCCAATCATGACACCCGAAGAACGCTTAGTGATCTGCTTGTCTGGGCGAGGGGACAAAGATGTTCAACAAATCAAAGACCGGAAAGGAGCAGCGAAATGACCAGCAAAACATTGACGATGAAACTAAAGGAGCGCCAAAAACAAGGCAAGCCACTATTTGTTCCTTATATTATGGCGGGTGCCAACGGACTGGAACGCCTGCCAGCAGAAATCGAACTGTTGACGACACATGGCGCAGCCGCCATTGAAATCGGCGTGCCCTTTTCAGACCCAGTCGCAGATGGAGCGGTCATCCAAGCAGCTGGAATGCAGGCATTAGCCAATGGGACCACTTTAAAAAAGATCATTGCTTTGCTGCAAACAATCCATTCCGAGGTTCCACTGGTATTGATGGGGTATGCCAATTCATTCTTTCATTATGGGATTGAACAGTTAGCAAATGAGTTAAAAGCGACAAATGTGAAAGGGTTGATTATTCCAGATTTACCTTTTGAACATCGATCACTAGTAACGCCTACTTTTGATGCGGCGGATCTCGCGCTGATCACACTGGTCTCTTTGACCAGTCCTCCAGACAGAATTCAGACGCTGATCGAAGACGCAGAAGGATTCGTTTATGCTGTGACAGTGAACGGTGTCACTGGAGAAGATCGCCAATACAACGAACAGCTGGATCAGCATTTGCAAGCCATTTCGGAAAAAAGTCCGATTCCAGTATTAGCTGGTTTCGGGGTCTCGACCCACGCAGATGTGCAGCGCTTTGCCAGTGTGTGTGAAGGGGTAGTGATCGGTTCAAAAATCGTAGCAGCGCTACAAAACGAGCCACTGCCTAAAGTCAGTGAGCTGTTAGCAGAACTTGTTGGTAAGCCATAGAAAACAATGTGAAGGAAAGAACCCGAATTGGGTTCTTTTTTTATGAGAAAACTAGTATTCGAGGTACTGATGGGCTGCTATGGAAAAAAACGTAATGTGTGAAGAGGAAAAGAAAAAAGGCTGATTGAAGATCAGCCCCAAATTGTCGTGATTATGCCAGTGTATCCGTGTCGATGGTTACTGTCTCGCAAAAATGCCCTCTGCCCCCAACGTAAACATGTTGGATTACCTTTCGCGAAGTCGTAGCTAGTTTGACAAAGATTTCAGAAGGTTCACCTAAATTGCTGCCTTGTTCAAAGCGATACACTTCTTTTTCGAGGGCACACTTTTGATACAAGAAGCAAGCCAAAGCGGCATTGGAAGTGCCTGTGGCAGATTCTTCATTGATGTCAAACAATGGGGCAAAGTTACGGCAAACGATTCGTTCTTTTTCCATTGCATATAAGTGCATGCCAACTACTTGTTGAAGCGCACTTACTTTTTTTATTTCCTCAAAATTAGGTGTAACTTGCTGCAACTGGGCCGTTGTTTTGATTGGAATAAGGATATCCTTTAATCCAGTAGAAACGATTTGAATAGGAATTTGATCATTGATAGCATTGGTATCAAAACAGTCAGTTAATTGTTCTAGTGAAAGCACATCTGAAAACAGTGGTTTGTTCTGTTCCATGAAAATGACACCGTCTTTGATGGTGATCGACAAACGTCCGGCGTTGGTGTCGATGCGATACTGTTGCCTGGAAAGTTTGTTTAGATACGATAATAGTGCAAAGGAGGCAATTGTTGCATGTCCGCATAAGTCAACTTCTTCTTTTGGCGTAAAATAGTCAAATCGGAAATCGGCCTGCGGGGATTTCGATAAAAAAGCTGTTTCTGAAAAGCCTAACTCTTTTGCGACGGCTAACTTTTGTTGTGGCGTAAGAGGCTGTTCCAACAAGACGACTCCAGCCTTGTTGCCACCCGTTTGATTTTTACTAAAACCACTTGCGATATGTACCGTTATCTCCATAGGACACCTGCTTTCTTTGTTCTTGTTAAGCATAGCATAATTTTTGCAGGAGGAGGATATGAAAACGGATTGGGTAAGCGTGTTATACTGAAGGTACGACAGAGGAGGGACTTTATGAAGAGAGGGAAAGTAGTTGTAGTGAGTGGCGTTACAGCGTCGGGCAAAACGACATTGGTTCGTGAATTGAGTAGATTGGCAGATGGAATAGTGATCTCCTTTGATGATTATAGTATCGATGCATTGCCCTCAGCACCATCTTTTGATTATTTTTTACAAGATCCCCGCGCAGCGATCAATCAATATGACATCAGTCTGCTACTGAAAGATTTGAAGAGAGCGATGAGCATTCAACCAATCATTTTTGTGGACTTTCCCTTCGGATATGAGCACCAAGATTTGCGTCAGTTGATCGATACGGTGATTTATTTGAAAACACCACTAGATATTGCTTTTGCTCGTCAGATTAAACGGGATTATACGAACGAATCAAAAGAAGCGATTTTGACTTGGGCAGATACTTATCTTTCCTATGCAAGAGAGCTATTTGTTTTACACGAACAGATCATTGCTGAAACAGCCGACTATGTACTGGATGGTGCTCTACCAGCTGATCAGCTAGCAGAACAAGTCAAGTATTATCAAGTATTTTAAGAAGCGCTTTTAAGCAAGATTTAGTCTACTGAGTTTTGTTTAATCTCCCTTACTATCTGTTTCAGAGGTCAAAAATGCCGCTGCTTCCTCTAAAGAGAGCGCTGCTCCATTGAATGTGGGCCACGCATTGATACCGTCACATTTTTTTCTCGGAATCAAGTGAAGATGAAAGTGAGGGACTGATTGACCCGCTGCTTGATTTGCTGCGCTTAGCAAATTAATCCCATCAAATCCTAAGCGAGTGACACAATGATCTGCTATTTTTTGAACCGTTTGAATGAGGTGAGCAAGAAGAACGGGGTCGCAATCTAAAATACTGGTGTAATGTTTTTTAGGAATAACCAGCATATGATAATCCACGTCTTTGGCATGATCAAGGAAGGCGCAAACACTGTCATCTTCATGGATTACATGGCTTTTTATTTTTCCAGAGACGATGCGGCAAAAAGGACATTCTTCCATCAAAATTCCTCCTATGGAATAAATTTTGTTAGTTGTGTTCGAGAAGTATAATATCTAAAAATGTGAAGCTACGGGATTATGGGAAACCATAAACGATCTTTGTAATTAAGCCGCTCTTTGAGAGGATAATATCATATTTATTTAGCAGTTAAAACTATATGTGATAATTAATGATGTTTTAGATAATTAGTTAATAGGTTGTTTGCAAAAGAAAAGCACCGTGCTGCTGATTTGTGGTAAAAGTGACGTTTGAAAAAAGTGGTTTTTAAAAATTTATCAAAAAAAATCGTTAGGAATCAAGATTCCTAACGATCTGCTAGTGCAATGCACGATAATATAACGTTCCAGGAGGGATTCGAACCCCCGACCGTTCGCTTAGAAGGCGAATGCTCTATCCGGCTGAGCTACTGGAACAAATAATTTTCAGCGAATGCTCACTTCGCCTAAGCTGTTGAAATCAATCAGCAACAAATAACATTATAGAAAAAGGGCGCAGCAATGTCAATCGCTTTTCGCCCTTTTCTTATTTTTTCTTTGAAAAAAGGAAGCGCAGCTGCCCTCAACCTTTCTCAGGTTCCTCAAGAATTACGCTATCTGCTTCTTTCGTAATGAGAATCACACCATCTCCTAAAGGGACAAGCGTGGAGGTCAGCTGAGGATGGTTCATCACGGTATCCAAGAAAAGATTCAATTTGCGATGGATCGCTCGCTGGTTACGAGGGATTTCTTCGATGGGGTGTAGAATCGTTCCAGCTTGAAATACGTCATCCACCATCAGCACACCGCCTTTGCGTAATAGACGCAGACATTCTGGTAAAAATTCAATGTATTTTGATTTGGCGCTGTCCATGAAGATAAAATCATAAGGGCCACTCAATGTAGGTAGGACGTCTGCCGCTTGTCCTTCTAATAGCGTGATTTTTTCTTCATTTCCTAAGCGAGCGTAGGTTTCTTTGGCTTTGCGGATCATGACGTCAAAGCGATCGATCGTTGTGACATGACCATCTTTCACACATTGCGCCATCAAGCTTGAAGAAAAACCGATCGCTGTGCCGATCTCAAGGATTTCTTTTGGCTGGAGCTGTCCTAATAAAAACTGCAAAAAGACCACTGTTTCATGTGGGATGATTGGCACTTCTTTTTCATGAGCGGCTTGCTCGATTTCACCAAGTTCGCCGGGTAACTGCTTTTGTTTTTCACGCATAAACGCCACTAGTTCTGGTTTGACTACTGGACGATGCATCATTTCGTTGCGCATCTTCATCCTCCTAATTTATCGCTGCCCCTTATTATACGAATAACTCACCTTAAGTTCAATCTTTTCGAGTCTTTGGAACAACAAAAAAACCAGTCATAAGACTGGCAGGATAAAGGGGTGAAAAATATTTTTGGGATATTTCTATCATAACGGTGTTATGTGGAGGTTTGGTTAAAATCCTGTGAAGATCTCGTCAGGTTCTGCTTAAATTTTCATCAAGGAAGAAAAGCAACCCATCAACAGGGCAAAAACGAACTTTTTATCGAAATATTCAGAAAATTCAGGGAAAAGTGTTGACAGAGGAACCTGCTGTTTGGTATCTTCATAACAAGATAAAAAAAGTGATAGGTGACGACGATGGATAAACGATTGAAACAAACAGCTGCATTTTTATTATTATTATCGTAAGGACTCTTTTTCTATGACCCGCCTTTTTTAAGGCATCATTTGAAGAGTCCTATTCGCATTGCATGAAGGAAACCCTTTATGGAGTGCTTTTTTTATACCATTTTTTCAATTGTGTTTGAATGAGGTCGCGCCAAGCGTGCTCCTACCACTGCTAAGGAGGAAATAGTGATGAGAAAAATCCAGTTTTTTGATACGACATTGCGAGACGGTGAACAGACCCCGGGAGTCAACTTTAATACGAAAGAGAAGGTTCAACTGGCGCTGCAATTAGAAAAATGGGGCATTGATACGATCGAAGCAGGTTTTCCGATTGCATCAGAAGGAGATTTTCAAGCAGTCAAAGCGATTGCTGGGGCGGTGACGAAAATGACCGTTGCAGGACTTGCCCGTTGTCAGAAAAAAGACATTGATCGTGCCTATGAAGCTCTTTATCAAGCCGTCGATCCACAGATCCATGTCTTTCTAGCAACGAGTAAGGTGCATCGCCAGTACAAGCTGAATATGACGAAAGCAGAAGTACTCGCTTCCATCAAAGAACATGTGGCTTATGCGCGTGAACGCTTTGAAAAAGTTCAATTCTCGCCAGAAGATGCCACCCGCACCGATAAAGCCTTCTTGCTTGAGGCGGTTCAAACAGCGATTGATGCCGGCGCGACGATCATCAATGTGCCCGATACAGTAGGGTTTACCAATCCTACGGAATATGGAGCGCTTTTTGCCTATTTGATCGCCAATATCAAAAGCGAGCAGCAGATCACTTTTTCTTCCCATTGTCATGATGACTTGGGAATGGCGACAGCCAATGCGCTGGCGGCTATTGAAAATGGTGCTGATCGGGTGGAAGGAACGATCAACGGGATCGGCGAACGAGCTGGCAATACTGCATTAGAAGAAGTGGCCTTGGCGTTGCATATTCGCAATGATTTCTATCAGGCTACCTCCAACATCAAATTAAACGAAACAAAACGAACCAGCGATCTGGTGGCACGTTTGTCAGGAATCACGGTACCGAAAAACAAAGCGATCGTCGGAGGCAATGCTTATGCCCATGAATCAGGGATTCATCAAGATGGCGTCTTGAAAAATCCTGAGACCTACGAAATTATTACCCCACAGTTGGTGGGGGTAGAAACCAACTCGTTGCCTTTAGGCAAACTTTCTGGCCGCCATGCGTTTGTCGATAAAATGCAGCAACTGGGCTACCAGTTTGACCAAGAAGAAACCAACGAATTGTTTAAACGCTTCAAAGAATTGGCAGATAAAAAGAAGCAAGTGACCGAACAAGATTTGCTGGCTTTGGTGGCCGATCAAGGCCGCAGCCAAGAAGGCGGCTGCGAGTTGGACGCCGTTCAGCTACAATACGTGTCCAATGGCCATCAAGGAGCAGTGGTTTCTATCATCAAAGACGAGGAAAAACAAGTGGCATCAGCCATCGGTGCCGGCAGTATCCAAGCTATCTACAACTCGATCGATCAGATTTTCCAGCAGCAGCCGAAGTTGTTGAATTATGAGATCACTGCCTTGACCAGTGGGGAAGATGCGCAAGCGGAAGTGCACGTGGTCATTGAATGCCAGGAAACCAATGAAAAAATCAGCGGGATCGGCTTAGACTTTGATGTCTTGCAGGCGTCAGCCAAAGCATATGTACAGGCTAGCGCAGCTCTAAAGAATCGAGGTGTCCTTGTTTGAAAAAGATCGTGGTTTTAGCAGGAGATGGCATCGGACCAGAAATTATGGACAGTGCCCTTGCGGTATTGAAAGCGGCTTGTCCTGACCATCTCCAGCACTTTCATTTTGACCAGCGGCCATTTGGTGGAGCGGCGCTGGCACTTACTGGAGAGCCATTGCCGCAAGAAACACTACAAGCTTGCCAGCAGGCGGATGCGGTCCTTTTAGGAGCCATTGGTGATCCAGCTTGGGAAAACGCACCGACAACACCCGAGAAAGGACTTTTGAATCTGCGTCAAGCGTTAGGTCTATACGCCAATATTCGACCCATCAAAGTAGTTGATGCGGTGATTGCTTTGTCTCCCATCAAAGAAACGATCCTTCGAGGGACAGATTTTGTCATCGTTCGTGAGTTGACTGGCGGTATCTATTTTGGCGAAAAAGCAGAAAAACCTGAAGAAGCCTACGACATCAATCATTATCACCAAGCAGAGATTCGACGGATTTTGCGTAAAGCCTTTGAGATCGCCCGTACGCGGAAGAAGCGGGTTCTCTCTGTCGATAAAGCAAATGTGTTGGCGACTAGCCGGCTTTGGCGCCGATTAGCGGAAGAAACGGCACAGGAATTCCCGGATTGTCAGTTGACTCATCAATATGTTGATTCCGCCGCTATGAAAATCATCCAAAATCCCAAAGACTTTGATGTAATCGTGACCGAAAATCTCTTTGGCGACATTTTAAGTGATGAAGCCTCGGTTTTGCCGGGGTCATTAGGGGTGCTACCAAGCGCAAGCCATGGCGCAGAAGGGGTTTCTTTATATGAACCGATCCATGGCTCGGCACCGGATATTGCTAGGCAAAATTGTGCCAATCCGGTTTCCATGATTTTGTCTGTCGTGATGATGCTAAGAGAGTCCTTTCAAGAGGAACAGCTGGCAGATACCATCGAAAGTGCGTGTTATGAGGTAATGAATGCGGGGATCTTGACGCGTGATTTAGGTGGGACGGCAACGACAACTGCCTTTACAGAAGCGGTTATTGCACAGTTAGGAGTGAGCAATTATGGGGAAAACGCTGTTTGATAAACTATGGGATCGGCATGTGATCACAGGAGAAGAAGGGCAGGCGCAGCTGCTTTATGTCGATCTGCATATGATCCATGAAGTGACGACGCCGCAAGCCTTCGAAGGCTTGCGGCAAGCGGGACGGACAGTTCGCTGTCCCGAAAAAACCTTCGCAACAATGGATCATAATGTGCCTACCAAAGATATTTTTACCATCACCGATCTGGTTGCAAAAAAGCAAATGGATACGTTACGTAAAAACTGTCATGATTTTGGGATCGAATTGTGTGACAATGGCTCTGCCAACCAAGGAATTGTCCATATGGTTGGCCCAGAAGTAGGCTTGACCCAACCAGGAAAAACGATCGTTTGCGGTGATTCCCATACTGCCACCCATGGTGCTTTCGGCGCGATCGCATTTGGGATCGGTACGAGTGAAGTGGAGCATGTCTTTGCGACACAGACGATTTGGCAGACAAAACCGAAACGCATGGGAGTTGAGATCACCGGTCAGCTGCAGCCGGGGGTGTACGCCAAAGATATTATTTTGGCATTGATCGCGACGCATGGCACAGATTTTGGTGGTGGCTATGCCGTAGAATTCTTTGGCGAAACGATCCGCAACCTGACGATGGAAGAGCGCATGACCATTTGCAATATGTCGATCGAAGGTGGGGCGAAAATGGGCTTGATCGCACCTGATGAAACGACCTTTGCTTATGTGAAGGATCGACGCTTTGCGCCACAAGCGTTTGCCAGTGCGGTGACGGATTGGGAAACCCTGTATACCGATGAAGGTGCCAACTATGATGCCCTGATCACCTTAGACGCAGCAACCTTAGAACCTTACATCACTTGGGGCACCAATCCAGAAATGGGAGTACCGGTCAGCGAAACGTTTCCTGAAGTGCGAGATCACAATGATCAGCAAGCCTATGAATATATGGCACTGCACCCCGGACAGACGGCTGCCGATATCCCCATCGAATACATCTTTATCGGATCGTGTACCAATGGTCGTTTGTCTGATCTGCAAGAAGCAGCGGCGATTTTGAAAGGTCAGACCATCAAAGAAGGGGTCACTGGCATTATCGTTCCTGGTTCACGCCCTGTTCGTAAAGCAGCGGAAGCGATCGGTTTAGACAAAGTCTTTATTGAGGCTGGTTTTGAATGGCGGGAGCCTGGCTGTTCCATGTGCCTAGGAATGAATCCTGATAAAGTACCAGAAGGCGTCCACTGTGCCTCCACGTCAAACCGCAATTTTGTTGGACGGCAAGGGAAAAACGCTCGGACGCACCTGTGTAGTCCAGCAATGGCGGCAGCAGCTGCGATCCATGGGCGTTTTGTCGATGTACGAGAAGTGGTTGGAGGTGTTGGTTAATGGAAGCTTTTACGCAATTTGAAGGTACGACGCTGCCTTTGATGAATGACAATATCGATACCGATCAAATCCTACCGAAAAATTATTTGAAGCGCGTTGAAAAAACGGGGTTTGGCGAATTTTTATTTGACGATTGGCGCTATTTGCCGCAACGCAAGCCTAATCCAGCATTTATCTTGAATGATCCAGCATATCAGACCGCTCAAGTCCTCGTCACTGGTGATAATTTTGGTTCTGGCTCTTCTCGAGAGCATGCGGCATGGGCGCTGTTGGATTACGGCTTTAAAGCCGTGATTGCTGGCAGCTTCGGTGATATTTTCTATATGAATGCCACCAAAAACGGGCTGCTACCCATCGAGCTGCCTTTGACCGTTCGCCAAAGGATCGCCTCGCTGCCTGCTTCTGAAAAAATCAGCATCGACTTGCCGAGGCAATGTGTGATCGTTGCCGGGGAGGAGCATTTCTTTGCAATCGATGCTACCTGGAAACACAAATTGATCCACGGTCTCGATGAGATCAGTATCACCTTGCAGGAAGAGGCGAAAATCACCGCCTATGAGCAGACGATTCCAGCGTATTGGCAGTAGGGCTAGGGGACTGGTCGTTATTCGTCGGCTGGTATTTGTGAAAGAATGTTTCTTAACCCTCGCCAATCAGCTTCGATTTGCGGAGTTAACGTCCGATTATAAAAGATCGCAGCGGGATGATACATCGGCACGATCAGATATTCTTTTTCCGACCATTGATAGCCATCCTTTGTCGGATTGCTTTCTTGAATTTTGGAACGGATCACTTCGCCATGGTGGTCTTTGATATAATAGGCGTTGCCTAATAATCGCTGTAGTCCGATATTGCCAACAGTTGCAATGACGGGCGGATCCACGATGGACAACTCGTAGTCAAGCAGTGGTGCGTGTAGCAAGACTTCCTTTTTGGTAGGTGTCCGATTGGGATGGACGATCTCATGGGCATCGCTGCGCTTGTTGATTCGTTCTTTGACGGAATATGGACGGCTGCGGACAGCGCTGGTGATGTAGACATCCTCACGGGTCAAACCGGCTAAAGCCAACGATTTCATCAATTCTTTTCCTGCTTGTCCGCTAAAAGGAATAAAATTCTCGATTTCGGTTCGACCAGGGGCTTCACCAACGATCATCAATTTGGGCTGCAGCGGTCCTTGACCGGGAACAAATCCTTCCAACGGATAACTGCGGGATGCCTGTTGAACGGCAGTGGCTAATTCTTTGGGGTATTGCATGAAAACTCCTCCCATTCTGTTTCGCTTGTGCTCTTTCTTCTATAGTAATAGAAAATAAAAAATGCACAAAAGGAAATGACTAGTAGCAAAAGAATTCTGTCTTTTCCTTAATTAGTGATTGACTTTAGGAAAACATTTTGATAAAGTTAATCTGTTGTAATTGTGGACTCCACAGCTACAACCGCACAGAACAAGTAGTAAGTACGAAAGTCACTTGGGATGGCGAGTCTAAGTATATTATAAGGAGGTGCTGTAGAGCATGTACGCAATTATCAAAACTGGTGGGAAACAAGTAAAAGTTGAAGTGGGTCAAGCAATCTACGTTGAAAAATTAGACGTTGAAGCTGGACAAAAGGTTACTTTTGATGAAGTTATCTTAGTAGGTGGCGAATCAACAAAAGTGGGTGCCCCAATCGTTGCAGGAGCAACTGTTGAAGGAACTGTTGAAAAACACGGCAAACAAAAGAAAGTCGTAACTTTCAAATACAAACCTAAAAAACATTCACACCGTAAACAAGGTCACCGTCAACCTTACACAAAAGTTGTTATTGACGCGATCAACGCTTAATTCTTACGAAAAGCAGGGTAACGAATATGATCAAAGGGACATTCAAACGAAATGACTCTGGTCGGATTGTTTCTTTTGAACTAGCTGGACACGCACAAGCAGGAGAATACGGCAAAGACATCGTCTGTGCTGCAGCATCCGCTTTAGCGATCAGTGCAGTCAATGGGATCGATGCTTTGGCTGGCGTTGCGCCAAAAGTTGAAGCAGATAACGAAAATGGTGGGTACTTATTAGTCACGCTGCCTTCTCGTTTGACCCAAGAGCAGTCGAATATCGCACAAATTCTTTTAGAAAATTTGTTGATCGGCTTGCAATCAGTTCAAGAAGAGTACAACGATTATATCCAAATCAAAACTACTAAAGAAAACTAGGAGGTGCATCTCATGTTGATGAAAATGAATTTGCAATTCTTCGCTCACAAAAAAGGTGGGGGTTCTACTTCTAACGGACGTGACTCTCAATCAAAACGTTTAGGTGCGAAACGTGCTGACGGTCAAACCGTTTCAGGCGGATCAATCCTTTATCGCCAACGCGGTACTAAAATTTACCCAGGGGTAAACGTAGGTATCGGTGGAGATGATACATTGTTTGCAAAAGTTGACGGCGTTGTTCGTTTCGAACGTAAAGGCCGCGACAAAAAACAAGTATCTGTTTATCCAGTAGCGCAAGAAGCATAAGAAAATGACATCCAGATTACGTAAAAGTAACCTGGGTGTTTTTTTATACACCAATGAAACCGTTTTAACGAAATAGTTATTTATAATAGCTTAGATAAGGAGTGAAGCAATGATTCAATTAAAAGAAATCACGAAGGAAAACTATCGTGCGTGCATGAATTTGAAGACAACGAAGGAGCAAGAAGATTTTGTTGCGCCCAATTGGTACTCAATGTTAGAGGCGATCTATGAGGAACCACGTCAGGCATTTGCCCTCTACAATGGTGAGGATATGGTCGGCTTTCTCTTATTTAGTTTTTACGAAGCGGATGAGGATTATCCAAAAGCTTCGTGGTGGATCGAGCGGTTTATGATCGCAGAAAAATTCCAAAATCAAGGGTTAGGCAGTCAGGCGTTTCTTGCTGGGTTAGATTGGTTCAAAACCCATATCCAAGCGCAAGAATTAAGGATCTCCGCTGTAGATGGCAACGAGATCGCAACAAAGCTTTACGAACGAAACGGCTTTGTCTTGACAGGTGAAATGATTGATAACGAGCATGTACTCTTGTTGCAGCTGCCAACGGATCAAGGGTAAATGACTCTTTCTACAGTAAAAAATGAGGTCAAAAGCAGAGGTTCTTAAGGGGATTCTCTGCTTTTTTTATTGGTGTTTTTCCGGTCAAAAAAGTGTGCCGTCATTTTCTGGCTAGATTTTTCAAGAAATTTTGTGCACTTAGGGTAAGAATTACGAGTATATCCATGCTTTGTTGTTCACAAAGTTCCTTTTGCTATTAACGAAATCTTTACACGTTGACAACACAAACCTTATATTCATTTGATACTCTGAGGAAGTAGAATAAATGGAAAGAAACTTTCGAAAAACGTTGATTATTGAGAATGTGCTCACGAATGATTTTGGTCGAAACACGAACATTATCAAAAAAGAAAACGTTCGTAATTCGAAAAAGATTGTTTTTGATTCGTTGGTTTTTTATAATCAAAAAGGAAAGTTCGGAATTCCGTGAGTTCGATTTTTTTAATGAAAAGGAGAAAAAGTGATGAAAGTTTGGAAGAAAACGGCAATGTTTGGTTTAGGTTTGGTGGCAGCAGTTACGCTGGCGGCATGTGGCTCAGGTGGAGCAAGTACTGACTCGGCGGCTGAAGAAGCAGGATATGTACCAGAAAAGTTGACCGTTCAATTTGTTCCATCACAAGCAGCAGAAACATTAGAAGCAAAAGCAAAACCACTTGAGCAATTATTAAGTGATGAATTGGGGATTCCAGTCACTGTGAGTGTTTCCACTGACTACAATACAATCGTCGAAGCAATGGCTTCGAAACAAGTAGATGTAGGCTTTTTACCGCCGAATGCCTATGTTTTAGCAAATGAACAAAGCAATGTTAAGGTGCTATTACAAGCACAGCGTTATGGCATCAAGCAGCCTGGTGGGGAATCAACGGATGAATTGGTTGATAGCTATCGCTCAATGATCGTCGTAAAAAGCGGCAGCGATATCAAAGAGTTGGAAGATTTAAAAGGCAAAACGATTGCCACGCAAGATGTTACTTCTTCTGCCGGTTATGTTTGGCCAGTAGCAGAAATGAAAAAAGCAGGCATCGATATCAATACGGATGTGACGACTGTTCAAGTCAAAGGCCATGACCAAGCGGTCTTATCTGTCTTGAATGGCGACGTTGACGCAGCGTTGGTTTTTGAAGATGCCCGCAACACGGTCAAAAATGATTACCCAGAAATCATGGATGAGGTAGAACCAATGTACTTTACCGAACCGATCCCGAACGATACGATCAGTGTCCGCAGCGACATGAGTGAAGAGTGGGACAAAAAAATCCAAGATGCCTTTATCGCGATCGGTAAAGATGAAGAAGGAAAACAAATCATCTCTGATATTTACTCTCATGAAGGATACGTTGTTTCACAAGACAGCAATTTCGACATCGTAAGAGAGTATGCGGAACAAGTCGGACAATAACTAATAGATGAATAGATCGGGAGGGTACCGGTAGTTGAGGTACCCTTTTCGAATGGAAAGCAATTTTTACCTAATGGAAAGAAAGTAGGAGAATCATGGCTCTAGAGAACGAAACGATTATTTCATTTCAGAATGTGACCAAGCGATACCCAAATGGGGTATTAGGTTTGAAGGACTTAAACATCGATATCAAAAAAGGGGAATTTGTCATCGTAGTGGGTTTATCAGGAGCAGGAAAATCAACGATGCTGCGCTCCATCAATCGACTGCACGAGATCACGAGTGGCGAGATTTTAATCGATAGCAAGTCGATCACAAAAGCAAAAGGAAGAGAGCTACGCTTGATTCGTCGAGACATTGGCATGATTTTCCAAAGCTTTAATTTGGTGAAACGTTCGAGTGTCTTGCGAAATGTCTTAACTGGGCGAGTAGCTTATCACCCAACGATCAAAATGTTGCTTGGTTTGTTCCCGCAAGCGGATAAAGAGCTGGCTTATCAATCGCTGCAGCGGGTCAATTTAGCAGAAAAAGTCTATACTCGAGCCGATGAATTGTCTGGCGGTCAGCAGCAGCGGGTTTCGATTGCCCGTGCTTTGACGCAAGAGCCGAAGATTATTTTAGCGGATGAACCGGTTGCTTCCTTAGATCCTTTAACCACTGAAAAAGTCATGAATGACTTAAAACGGATCAATCAAGATCTGGGGATTACCATCGTAGTCAATTTGCATTCTGTCCAATTGGCAAGAGAGTACGGCACGCGGATCATCGGGTTGCGAGACGGAGGCTTGGTTTTTGATGGCCCTGTCAGTGAAGCGACCGATCAGCGATTGAAACAGATTTATGGCAGCGAGATCATAGAAGAGCAGGAAGGGGCAGGACAATGACGACAAATACGTTGCCGAAACGCAGCGGACTATGGAAAAATGTTCTTTGGCTCGTCATTTTTTTAGTGGTATTGTTCGTTAGCGGCTCTATTTCAGGCGTTGATTTGGCACGGTTCTTTAGCAATAGCAGTCAAATGAATGTCATTTTACAAAAGATGGCTCATCCTGATTGGGCATATGCCAAAATCATTGTAGAGCCGATTTTACAAACGATCCAAATGGCGATCATCGGCACGACCTTTGGTGCACTGGCGGCTTTTCCGTTTTCACTTTTAGCAGCACGAAATATCATGACGAATCATTGGATCAGCGGTTGTTTCCGTTTTGTTTTAAATATCATTCGGACAGTACCTGATTTGATGCTGGCGGCTTTATTTGTTGCCATTGTCGGAATCGGTCCCGTTGCCGGGGTGATCTCCATCTCTGTGTTTTCTTTTGGGATGATCACCAAATTGTTTTATGAATCGATTGAAACGATTGATGAAGGTCCGATCGAAGCAATCACGGCTTCTGGAGGATCGAAGTTTGACATCATCCGCTATGCAGTCGTACCGCAAGTCATGAGCCATTTTCTTAGTTACTTGCTTTATGCCTTTGAGATCAATGTGCGGGCATCGACGATTCTTGGGTATATCGGCGCAGGCGGAATCGGTGTTTTCTTACAACGATCTTTAAGCCAATTTCGATATGACCAGACGTCGATTATCGTCTTAGTGATTTTTGCAGTTGTTTTGGTGATTGATACCATCAGTAATAGATTAAGGGAGCGATTGTTATGATGTTGCCAGCAGAACCGAAAAAGAAAAAAATACGGAATTGGCTGATCGCAGTAGTCGTTATCCTCCTTTATATTTGGGCTTTTGCTGGCGTGCCTTTTGCGGGTGTTAAAGAAAATGTCGGTCAAATTGTCGGCTCAATCTTTTATGGCTTGATCCATCCTGATTGGGGCTATGTTTATACCGGTGATGGCGAAGATTTGATCAGTTTGATGATCGAAACCGTTGCGATCGCCTTTGTGGGTACGTTTTTATCCTCAATATTAAGTATTCCTTTTGCCTTTTGGGCGGCGCGCAGCAAAAACAGCCCTCGCTGGCTATCAGGTTTCGGTAAAATCGTGCTGACGGCGATTCGAACGTTTCCAGAAATCGTCTTAGCGATCATGTTCATCAAAACAGTGGGTCCCGGATCCTTTGCTGGTGTTTTGGCAGTTAGTGTCCATTCCATTGGGATGTTGGCGAAACTCTATAGCGAAGCGATCGAGAACATGGATCACGGTCCTTCAGAATCGGTCGTTAGTGCGGGAGGAAATCGTTGGGATGTGTTAGGCTTTGCGACATTGCCACAATTGATTCCAGAATTTCTTTCTTTTACCTTGTATCGTTTTGAACTGGCTGTCCGTTCAGCTTCGATCTTAGGGATCGTAGGAGCAGGTGGGATCGGTACGCCGATGATCTTTGCCATCAATGCGCGATCATGGAGCCGTGTAGGAATCATTTTATTAGGGATCGTTGTGACGGTCACGATCATTGATTTTATTTCTGGGCGCTTGCGTAAACGATTGGTTTAATAAAATGAGGTGCGTACTCGAAAAAACACAGTCAGCATAGGCTGTGTTTTTTTGCAGCGGATAGGCGGATGTCGTTTAAGACAGGTTTCGTGAAACTTGTTATACTGGATTCATAGAAAATGAACCCAAACAAGGAGGCTGTTTTATGAAAGCATTATTGATCGTCAATCCAAGTTCTGGTGGGGAACAAGCGAAAGAATTTGAGGAGATGGCAGAAGAAAAGCTGCGGGAAGCTTTTTCAGAGGTCGTTGTCAAACATACCGAAAAAGAAGGAGATGCTACACGTTTTGCCTCTGAGGCAGCAGCAGAATTTGACAGTGTCTTCGCAATGGGCGGTGATGGTACCGTCAATGAAGCGGTCAATGGCTTAGCCCCTCATGACAAACGACCAAATTTCGGTTTCTTCCCGCTGGGCACAGTAAATGATTTAGCCAGAGCATTAGCGATTCCACTAGATCCCAAGGAAGCCATCGAATCATTTGCAGTGGATCACACCCGCAAAATCGATATTGGGCAGGTTAATCAAGACTATTTTACCAATGTAGTGGCGATTGGTATGATTCCAGCGGCGATCAACAATGTGGAAGTTGAAGAAAAAACCAAGCTGGGAAAAATGGCCTATTTTGTTTCTGGTCTACGGGAAGTGCGGAAAAATGAAAGTCATCCGTTTGAAGTGACCGCCGAAAATAATGGCGAAAAAACGACGATCGCTGTGGAAAGCAGTACGATGATCGTTGGTTCATCCAATACGATCGGCGGTTTCGAATCTCTTTTGCCTAAAGCGAGTACCGATGACGGCAAATTACATCTGATCTACTTAAAGGATACGAATCTTTGGGAAACTGTCAAAAGCGTGCCTGAGCTTCTCAAAGGAGTTACGGAATCAAATGATGTTCTTGGTTATCAAACTTTTGATAAAGCAACGATTCGTTTGACGGATGGGGCAACGATCGAAACGAATGTCGATGGTGATCCAGGACCTGAATTGCCAATCACAGTAGCGGTGCTGCCGCAACATCTTACCGTGTATTGCGGAGTTGAAAAAGCCCGCTAAATCATTCATAACTAGGAAACGATCCGTCAAAAGCGGATTGTTTTTTTTATTCAGAAAGAGTATACTGGGAAAAAAATTTACTGAAAGAAGGGGTTCTATGACGATACGTTCTGCCACGATTGCAGATGCGCAAGCCTTGACAGCAATCTATGCTTATTATGTAGAAAATACACCGATTACCTTTGAAACGGAGGTGCCATCGGTTCAAGAATTCGCGGAACGCATCGCCAAGACCTTGAAACGCTACCCGTATCTCGTTGCAGAAGAGGCTAGTGGAATTGTCGGTTATGCCTATGCGTCAGCCTATAAAGAACGGGCGGCGTATGATTGGACCGTTGAAGTAACCGTTTATTTAGCGCCGGATGCCAAAGCAAAAGGGCTCGGCACCGCTCTTTATCAAGGGCTTGAAGAAAAACTAAAAGCGCAAAACGTGGTCAATCTGACTGCGTGTATTACAGGAGGCAATCAACAAAGTGAGGCTTTTCATGAGAAGCTTGGGTATCGGAAAGTTGCTGATTTTTCGCATGTCGGCTATAAGTTCAATCAATGGCACGATGTGATTTGGATGCAAAAAGAACTGCAATGGTTTCCTGATCAGGTGCCAACGTTCATTCCCAATGAAAAAGCCTAACACATCCTGACTTTTGAATATCTTTTTTTGGCAAAATGCTTTATGCTGAGAGTAGCATGTGAAAGGACGTTCTATTGTTCTTTCGAACAAAGTATTTTGCTTTTTCTGTGTGGAAAAAAAGTTGCTTTTTTATAGAAAAATGAGTAAAGTATTCAAGTGGAAAAAACAAGGAGGCGAAGCTGTTGGGCAAGCGAATCGAACGGATTTATCAATATATCGTCGAAAATACGATGAGCGGCTTAGGGGAAAAGAAGGGGTTGTCTACTTCAGAAGTTGCCGATCATTTAGCCATTCAGCGCAGTAATGCCAGTAAGGATTTAAATAAGCTTGTCAAAGAAGGGCGCGTCGAAAAAAGCGACTCGCGGCCTGTTCGTTATTGGGCGGCAGGGGTCGATCCCAGCAGTAAGGAAAAGTATGTCCCAAGCTACAAAGAAAGTCGCCCGCAAAGAGAGAAAGCCTTCCCTCAACGAGTACAAGGAAAACCCTCTGACCGAGATATTTTTGCGACGATCATCGGTGCCAACGGAAGTATGAAAAACGCTGTTGAGCAGGCGAAAGCAGCGATCTTGTATCCGCCGAAAGGGCTAAACTGCTTGATCACAGGGCCTACTGGTTCTGGGAAAACGTACTTTGCCCATGCGATGTTCCAGTTTGCCAAAAGCAATCAAGTAATTGCCGATGACAAAGAATTGATCGTCTTTAACTGTGCGGACTATGCAAATAACCCAGAGCTTTTGATGAGCCATTTGTTTGGTTATGTACGGGGGGCATTTACGGGTGCCGATCAAGAGAAGATTGGTATTATTGATCAAGCGGATGAGAGTATGTTGTTTCTCGATGAGATCCATCGATTGCCGCCAGAAGGGCAAGAAATGATTTTTTACTTTATGGATCATGGTACCTTTAGTCGTCTAGGAGAGACGGGCAAAAATCATCAAGCGAATGTCCGAATCGTTGGTGCTACTACCGAAGACCCCAACTCAACGCTATTAGATACCTTTACCCGACGCATTCCCATCAATATTCAACTGCCCTTTTTTGAGAAACGACCCGCATCAGAAAAAGTCGATCTCGTTCGGGTATTAGTCGGGCAAGAGGCGACCCGTATTCAGCGGACGATCTCCTTGACAGAAGATGTGGTCAAAGCGTTGATCGGCAGTGTCAGTTTTGGGAATATCGGTCAATTGAAATCCAATGTCCAGCTAGTCTGTGCACGGGGCTTTTTGAATCATATGCAACAAGATGAGATTGAAATCGATTTGATCGATTTGCCAGAAGGGATTCGTTCAGGATTGATCGTTTTGGGGAATCGCCGCAATGAGCTGGCAGAGCTTTCTAAGATCCTTGAACCGAAGATCAGCATTCAACCGAATCAAAACTTAAACAATATTCAATCAGATTCCTATGAATTGCCTTATAATCTTTACGATATTATCGGCGACAAGGCTGCTCTGCTAAAAGCAGATGGGTTAGATCAAGAAGCGATCAATCATTTTATCTCAACAGATATCAATGTTCACTTAAAGTCTTTTTATAAAGATCACGGGTTTTCCTTTAACTCGGTCAATAAACTAAGTGAATTTGTCGATCAGAAAGTGATCAGTGTAACAAATCAAATCTATGAGCTGGTTCGACAACGCTTAAATTATGATTTTCAGCAAAATTTCATCTATGCCATGAGCTTACACATCAGCTCGTTTTTGAAAAAAATCCATTTGGGAGAAGAACGACAAACCAATGACAATATTCGTCAGATGGTAGCTGACTATCCTCAAGAGTTTGAAGTCGCCAAAGAAGTCCGCGATTTTATTGGTGATAGTTTCCAAGTGGCGATTCCTGAGAGCGAATCTTATTATTTAGCGGTTCTTCTGGTTTCTCTTAGAACCTCTCATTCCTCTGGGAAAATCGGCGTCGTCGTTGCAGCCCACGGCAACAGCACAGCCAGTAGCATGGTACAAGTGGTCAAACAGTTGCTGGAAGTCGATCAAGTGACAGCGGTGGACATGCCATTAGATATGCCACCAGCTGTGGCGTTGAAAAAAATCGTGGATAGTGTACGGGCAGTCAATGATGGCAGTGGGGTGATCCTCTTAGTCGATATGGGGTCCTTAGCGACCTTTAATAATGAAATCCAGCGAGAAACGGGTGTGGCTGTTCGAACAGTCGATATGGTGACCACCTCCATCGTCCTAGAGACGGTCCGTAAAGCGTCAGTGATCGGCACGGACCTCGATCAGCTCTATGATTCATTACGGAAGTTCCGCGGGTATGGAGCGGTCACTGTGGAAGAACCAGTGACACAAAACCACCATCCTAAAGCGATTCTAGCGGTCTGCGCTTCGGGAAAGGGAACGGCGCAGCGCATCAAAGAATTGATCCAAAGCTCATTGTCAAAACGTCAAAACCAAAATGTCGAAGTGGTGACGTTATCGGTGGCGGATCTGAGGACGGACTTGGATCAAATTCAACAGCGCTATCGACTGATTGCCGCAACAGGGATCATCGATCCCCATATCGACGCACCGTTTATTTCATTAGAACGTTTTATTGATCAAGATGTTGATCTACTGTTGGATGATATCCTATTAGAGAATGATTTGAGTTTTGAAGATGAAGTACAGCTAGATGATCGGCAGGCGAAAGAAATCTGTGTCCGGTATTTAGAGGAAAACTTTACCTATGTCAATGCGAAAAAAGTAGTAGAGCCGTTGTGGAAATTTGGCGAAGAGATCATTCACGATTTGGATTTGGTAGGGGCGCAGCAAGGCTTTCAGATCAATTTTGTGATGCATGGCGCAGGTATGCTGGAGCGGATCTTACTGCGGCAGCCATTGACTGTTTCTGAAATTGATTTAGCAGCGATGGAGGAGAATCCGCTTTATGGCCAATTGCATGTGCATGTCCAATCGTTTTCACGCTTGATGAATATCGAAGTGCCCAAGACTGAAGAGTACTATCTGCTAGAGCTGATCAAAAACCATCACGAAAAAGAAATGTATTTTTAATTCTTACAAATAATACAGATACACTAAAAAAGATACAGTATTTTTTAGTGTATCTTTTTTAGTGTATTATCTGAATGCTGATTCTTAAGGTTTTTTCAAGAATAGTGTATCGGAAAAACTTGGCACGCTTCTTGCTTCTATATAAGTGGATACAGGAGGTGATTGAAAAAAGAACAGATCCTCAATATGAAAAGCGGATCGATGGATGTAGGAGGCTTGCACAATGGGAATGGATATACGTCTTGCCCGAATCGACGATCGGTTGATTCATGGTCAGGTCGCCACAGCTTGGTCGAAAATGACTGGTATCAATCGAATTATCGTGGTCAGTGATGAAGTCGCAAATGACCAATTACGAAAGTTTCTCTTGAAAGAAGCTGCTCCACCAGGAATCAAATCCAATGTGGTGACAGTAGCGAAAATGCTTGAGGTGGCGCATAACACATTATTTAATACGCAAAAAGTCATGTTATTATTTACCAACCCTCAAGATGTCGTGACTCTGGTTAAAGGAGGCATTGACATTCGTTCCGTCAATATCGGCGGTATGAGTTTTTCAATGGGAAAACGAATGATCACTAATTTCGTGTCAGTCAATGATCAAGATCTTGCTTCATTGCTTTACTTGCAAAACCAAGGCATTGAAGTGGAGATACGCAAAGTTCCAGCTGATCGTAAAATCTTTTTGAAGGATATTTTGGAAAAAGAAGGTAGTCACCCTTAGTTTTTCGATGTTGTTTTTTCTTTCGTATTCGTGTCACATTTTTCAATTTTGATATAGGAGGTAAAAAGATGGTAGGAATTATCCTAGCAAGTCATGGAGAATTTGCTAACGGCATTTTGCAATCTGGTTCAATGATCTTCGGCGAACAAGAAAATGTTAAAGCTGTTACATTGATGCCAAGTGAAGGTCCAGATGACATCAAGGCAAAAATGCAAGAAGCAATTGCTACATTTGACGATCAAGAAGAAGTATTATTCTTAGTTGATCTTTGGGGTGGTACTCCTTTCAACCAAGCGAACAGCTTGTTTGAAGATCACAAAGACAAATGGGCAATCGTTGCTGGTATGAATTTACCAATGGTGATCGAAGCCTATGCTTCACGTTTTTCAATGAATACAGCGCATGAAATTGCTGCGCATATCGTTGAAACAGCTAAAGAAGGGGTCAAGGTCAAACCAGAAGAACTTGAACCAGAAGAAGCTTCAGCACCAAAAGCAGTGCAAGACGATCAACCTAAAGGATCACTTCCTCCGGGAACTGTTCTAGGCGATGGCAAAATCAAAATCGTACTTGCTCGTGTCGATTCACGTTTGTTGCATGGTCAAGTTGCTACAGCTTGGACAAAATCAGTGAATCCATCTCGGATCATCGTTGTTTCTGACGCGGTGGCAAAAGATGACTTGCGTAAAAAACTGATCGAACAAGCAGCTCCTCCAGGAGTAAAAGCGAACGTCATTCCAGTGGACAAAATGATTGAAGTTTCTAAAGACCCTCGTTTCGGGAATACGAAAGCTTTACTATTATTTGAAAACCCACAAGATGTATTACGTGCTGTTGAAGGTGGCGTTGATATAACTGAAGTGAACGTTGGTTCAATGGCTCACTCTGTTGGGAAAGTTGTTGTAAGTAAAGTATTGTCGATGGGTACAGATGATGTGAATACATTTGAAGATTTGAAAGAACGCGGCATCAAATTCGATGTGCGTAAAGTACCAAATGACTCTCGAGACAACATGGATGAAATCTTACGCAAAGCCAAAAATGAATTGGCAAATAAATAGAAACGTATTCAACTAAATAGGAGGTCTATCATGACTATTATATCTATGGTATTAGTAGTACTCGTTGCCTTTTTAGCTGGTATGGAAGGGATCTTGGATGAATTCCAATTCCATCAACCGCTAATCGCGTGTACTTTGATCGGTTTAGTGACCGGTAATTTGGAAGCATGTATCATTTTGGGCGGATCATTACAAATGATCGCACTTGGATGGGCAAATATCGGTGCCGCTGTTGCACCTGATGCTGCATTGGCGTCTGTCGCATCTGCAATTATTTTAGTTTTAGGTGGACAAGGAACTGCTGGTGTTGATACAGCGATTGCCGTTGCGATCCCTCTAGCTGTTGCTGGGTTGTTCTTGACAATGATCGTTCGTACATTGGCTGTGCCAATCGTTCACTTTATGGATGCTGCTGCTGAAGAAGGCAACATTCGTAAAATCGAAATGTGGCACGTGATCGCTGTATGTATGCAAGGGGTTCGTATTGCGATTCCTGCAGCTGCATTGTTGGCTATCCCTGCTGCAACTGTTCAAAACTTCTTAGAATCAATGCCTGCATGGTTAACTGATGGTATGGCTATCGGTGGTGGTATGGTTGTTGCCGTTGGTTACGCAATGGTTATCAACATGATGGCAACTCGCGAAGTATGGCCATTCTTTATTATCGGTTTCGTAATCGCAGCTATCTCTCAATTGACATTGATCGCTATCGGTGCCTTGGCAGTAGCAATCGCATTGATCTACTTGAACCTAACTAAAATGGGCGGATCATCAAATGGAGGCGGCGGCAGCAACACTGGCGACCCTCTAGGCGATATCTTGAATGACTATTAGAATCGAAGGAGGAGAAAAAAATGGCAGAAAAAATTCAATTAAATAAAAAAGATCGTTTAGCCGTAGCATGGCGCTCTACCTTCATTCAAGGTTCATGGAACTATGAACGTATGCAAAATGGTGGTTGGGCATTCTCAATGATTCCAGCAATCAAAAAATTATACAAAACAAAAGAAGACCGTGCCGCTGCTTTGAAGCGTCACTTAGAATTCTTTAATACTCACCCATATATCGCATCACCAATCTTAGGTGTAACTTTAGCGTTAGAAGAAGAACGTGCCAATGGCGCGCCTGTCGATGACGTAGCGATCCAAGGGGTAAAAGTTGGGATGATGGGTCCTTTAGCCGGTGTCGGTGACCCTGTGTTCTGGTTTACTGTACGTCCGATGTTAGGTGCATTAGGTGCTTCTCTTGCTTTAGGCGGAAACATCTTAGGCCCAATCATCTTCTTCGTTGCTTGGAACATCATCCGTTGGGCATTTATGTGGTACACACAAGAATTCGGCTACCGTGCTGGTTCTAAAATCACAGATGACCTTTCAGGTGGTTTGCTACAAGATGTAACAAAAGGTGCTTCTATTTTAGGGATGTTCGTATTAGGGTCACTTGTTCAACGTTGGGTATCGATTTCCTTTGCACCAGTTGTCTCAAGCGTACCGCTTGATGAAGGTGCTTATGTCGACTGGGCGAACTTGCCTTCTGGTTCAGCTGGTTTGCAACAAGCCTTCCAACAAGTAGCTGAAGGCCGTGCATTGACTGATACAAAAGTAACAACATTGCAAAACAACTTGGATCAATTGATTCCTGGTTTAGCTGCACTATTGCTTACTTTGTTATGTATGTGGTTATTGAAGAAAAAAGTTTCTCCAATCGTCATTATTATCGGTCTATTCTTAGTCGGTATCGGTGGACACTTGATCGGATTGTTATAATCTTTTCAATGATAGGTGCTTGGGGAGACCCAAGCATCTTTTTATTTATTCGCCAAACATGCCGCAAACACGTATAATAGGTAATGATAAGACGATATAGAATGGAGTAAGCGCAAATGGTACAATCCCTTAATACAAAAGTTGATTTGACGATCGATGCTACGTCTTTTTTAGGTATCAATGAATACGGCAAAATAATGATCGGCGATAATGCCTTTGAGTTTTATAATGATCGTGACAAACGCAAGTTTATTCAAATACCTTGGGAAGATGTCGACTATGTGATCGCTTCGGTCTTGTTCAAAGGACGCTGGATCCCACGGTATGCGATTCGGACCAAAAAGAATGGGACATATACCTTCTCATCAAAAGAACCAAAAAAAGTTCTGCGGGCAATTCGCGAATACGTTGACCCAGATCATATGGTCCATTCTCTTGGCTTTTTCGATATCTTGAAACGGGCAATTACCCGTAGAAAATAACAAGAGAGCATATGTTTTTCCAATTGATTCTCAATATGTTACCCTTTTTATAAGAAAGTTTAGGAGGGGTTATTATGCACTTTTTATGGACATTGATCGTGGGAGCGGTCATCGGTTCAATCGGTGGCGCCATCGCAGGAGAAAAACGCGGTTGCATTTTTGATATCGTGGCAGGACTTGTGGGCGCATCAATCGGACAAGGCTTATTCGGCACTTGGGGACCGCAAGTGGCAGGAATGGCAATCGTGCCAGCAATCATTGGGGCAGTCATTTTCGTGGCTGTCGTATCATTCTTTTTGGGACGTAAAAGATAATTATCAAAGAAGCAATCCGTTGATTGGGTTGCTTTTTTTGTGGATTAAAGTTATCTAGAAAAGAACAACGAGAGAGCCAACTAGAGTCTTTTTAAAACACCATTCTTTAGGTTCGTATTGTTTGATTTTTTAGAAAACTTTTCGCTTACTTTCCGCTTTTTCTGGAAGTTTGTTATAATACTATCGTATAGAACAAGAAAGTAGGGAACGATACATGTTAAGAGTTGAAAAATTACGTGAAGCAATGAGAAAAGATTCGATTGATGGGTTCTTGATCACTAGCCCATACAATTTGCGTTACTTGACAAACTTTACTGGTACAACTGGTTTAGCAGTCATTACGTTGGACAAAGCTTTTTTTGTAACAGATTTCCGATATACAGAGCAAGCAGCTGCCCAAGCCCAAGGATTTGAGATCGTAAAAAATAGTGGACCGATTTTTGAAGAAGTTGCAACTATCTGCCAAAAGGAAGAAATCAATGTCTTAGCATTTGAAGAAAGTTTCGTCAGCTTTGCTGAATACTCCGTCTTAGAAGACTTGATTGAGGAATCCTCATTAGCTCCTGTATCTGGTATGATCGAGGCATTGCGGGAAGTCAAAGATGAGGAAGAAATCGCATTGATCCAACAAGCCTGCCATATCGCCGATCAAGGGTTCGAACATATTTTGAAAATGATCCGCCCAGGGATGACCGAAATCGAAGTGGCGAATCAGTTAGATTTCTTTATGCGTTCATTAGGTGCCACAAGCGTATCTTTTGAAACGATCGTGGCCAGTGGTCTTCGTTCAGCAATGCCCCATGGGGTTGCCAGTGAAAAAGTGATTGAACAAGGCGATCTGATCACGTTAGACTTTGGCTGTTACTATCAAGGCTATGTGTCTGATATGACCAGAACTTTTGCTGTGGGGGATCCTGGCGATAAATTGAAAGAAATCTATCAAATCGTGCTAGAAGCACAAGAAAAAGTCTTGGCAGCAGCAAAACCTGGAATGACCGGAATTGAGCTAGATGCGATCGCCCGGGATCACATAGCTTCCTTTGGCTACGGGGATGCTTTTGGTCATTCAACAGGCCATGGGATTGGTTTAGAAATCCACGAAGGACCAAATGTCTCCTTCCGTGCTGATAAAGCATTTGTTGTCGGAAACGTAATTACAGATGAACCAGGCATCTATCTTCCAGGAATTGGCGGCGTTCGTATCGAGGATGATCTTTTGATCACTGAAACTGGTAATAAAGTGTTGACACATTCACCGAAAGAATTGATCATTCTCTGATTCATCGACCTTGTTTTTCAGAAAATTCATTGAGAATAGTGGGTTATTATAGATTCTCAGTGCAGAAAATGATAAACTTAGAGCGAGAAGAAACACTGTGCCATGGATGTTATTGATTGAATCAAGCGCTGGCTTGTTTCAAACGGAAAAAACGAGCGATTTTTTTACAAACAATACGGTACAGCTGTTTAGAATGGAGGCAAAAACGTATGAATGAAGATAAAAACCTTGTATTAAATGCAAGTCCTGAATTAGGCGAAATCGTCATCGCGCCAGAAGTGATCGAGATCATTATTGGGATCGCTGCTTCTAAAGTGGAAGGTGTCTATGGGATGCGAGGAACACTGGCAAACAGTGTCACTGAATTACTAGGCCGCGCAGCTCATGGCAAAGGAGTCTACTTAACGATCGATGAAACAGGGATCAAAGTGGATATCTACTGCTATATCACTTATGGGATGTCAGTGCCTAAAGTGGCAATGGAGATCCAAGAACGGGTCAAACAGCAAGTCTTATTTATGACAGATGTGCAACTGGCTGAAGTAAATGTTCATGTTGTGGCAGTCGTGCCAGAAAAAGTAGATTTACCAGACATCGAAGAATTATTTGGAAACGACGAGGAAGAAAATGAGTAAAGAATTATCACGGCATGAAATACGGAAAATGGCGTTACAAGCTTTATTTCCACTAGACTTTAACAAAGATTTAACGAAACAAGATGCCATCATGCATGCCATCGAGTTGGAACACCATGAATTGATTGATGAAGAACAAGAGCATTTTGTCCCTGTTTATTTAGATCAATTAGTGGCAGGTGTCTGTCATTACAAAGAAGCCTTGGATGAAGTCATTCAAAGTCATCTAAAAGCCGGTTGGAAAATCCAGCGTTTATCAAAAATGGACGTGACGATTTTACGAATCGCTTTGTATGAAATGATCTATGTGGATAATGTGCCGAATCGTGTGGCTTTGAATGAAGCGATCGAATTAGCGAAAACCTTTAGTGACGATCAGTCAAGAAAGTTTGTCAACGGTATTTTATCGACAGTCAATCAAGAGCTAGAAACAAAAAACAACCAAGTAAGTGAGTAATTTTTAGCCTTAACACTATCGAACAAAAGAAAACAGCCTTTATTCGATCGAGGCAGAAACCGAACGATTTATGAGCAACCGCCTTGTTTTGACGGTCCTGCTTGATCGTTCGGTTTTTTTGCATACACTTTGTCGGTTCGACCTCGTTTTTTCCGAAAAAAGGGAGCCTTAGACGGTGTTTTTCTTTTCAGAAAATGCTATGATAGAAAACATGAAGAAGCAGATCGACAAACGATTGGTGCGTTTCTTTTTACAAAATAAGTCAGTATAATCAGGTTGGAGGAGTTGTCAGAATGGGTACATTGATCAATGGAAAAGAATTGGCTGAAAAAATGCAAGCGGCGTTTCTTTCAGAGACAGCAACACTAAAAGAGCAGGGTGTGACACCGGGATTAGTTGTTTTACTTGTTGGAGAAGACAAAGCAAGCCAGACTTATGTGAAAAATAAAGAACTAGCTGCGGCGAAAATCGGCATCAATTCCCGTGTTGCCCGCTATCCTGAATCCATTACTGAGGCAGAATTATTAGCAGAAATCGAACAGTTCAATAACGATGATGCCTTTCACGGCATTTTGGTTCAACTTCCTTTGCCAAAACATATCAATGAAGAAAAAGTGCTGTTAGCCATCAAACCGGAAAAAGATGTCGACGGTTTTCATCCAATCAATTTAGGAAAATTATTTGCCGGTGTACCTGACCGAATTCCTTGTACCCCTTATGGCATCATGAAAATGTTTGCTGCATATGGGATCGAATTGGAAGGGAAAAATGCTTTAGTTATCGGCCGCAGCAACATTGTCGGAAAACCGATGGCGCACTTGCTCTTAGGGGCAAATGCCACCGTGACTATTGCTCATTCAAAAACCAAAAATCTGCCTGAGTTAGCGAAGCAAGCGGACATTTTAGTCGTGGCGATCGGCCGCGGTCATTTTGTCACAAAAGACTTCGTAAAAGAAGGGGCCGTGGTGATCGATGTAGGAATGAATCGGGATGCCAATGGCAAGTTGATCGGCGATGTGAAATTTGATGAAGTCGAACCGATCGCTAGCTATATCACCCCGGTACCTAGAGGTGTAGGACCAATGACGATCACGATGTTGATGGCCCAAACGATCGAGGCAGCAAAGGAGACAATGAAAAACTAAATGGCGCAAGAATATTTAACGGTGACCGCATTAACAAAATATATCAAGCGTAAGTTTGACGTCGATCCGTATTTAGAGCGGGTTTATTTGACGGGGGAGATCTCTAATTTTCGTCGTCGCCCCAATCACCAATACTTTAGTTTAAAGGATGATGGTGCAAAAATTTCGACCGTCATGTTCAAGGGCGCTTTTGACAAGCTGCGCTTTCAACCAGAAGAGGGCATGAAAGTCATGGCGGTTGGACGTATCACCTTGTATGAGGCAAGCGGAAATTACCAGATGGTGATCGATCACATGGAACCAGATGGTGTCGGTGCCCTTTATCAAGCCTATGAACAATTAAAGCAGAAATTGGCAGCGGAAGGATTATTTTCTGCACCGAAGCAGTCGTTGCCGAAATACCCGAAACGCATCGCAGTCTTGACCAGTCCTAGTGGGGCGGTGATCAGAGATATCATCACGACGACCCAGCGGCGTTATCCCATTGCTCAGATCGTTTTGTATCCAACCGTGGTACAAGGCAACAAAGCCGCGGATGATGTGGTGAAAAATATCCAACGAGTCGAAGCCGATGGTACCTTTGATACTATGATCATCGGACGTGGGGGTGGGTCGATTGAGGACCTCTGGCCTTTCAATGAAGAACGAGTGGCAAGAGCCATTTTTGACGCAAAAACCCCCGTTATTTCTTCAGTGGGGCATGAAACCGATACGACGATTGCCGATTTAGTGGCGGATGTGCGGGCGGCAACTCCGACCGCAGCTGCCGAATTAGCAGTGCCCGTCCTATCAGAAGAGATTTTGCGGATCGAAGAAAGACAAGCCCGATTAGAGCAAGCTTTTATGCACCAGATCCAGTACAAACAAGAACGCTATCAGCGAGTGATTGGATCCTATGTTTTTCGACAACCAGAGCGCTTGTATGAGGCACAGTCCATCAAACTCGATCAGTTGCAGCAGCGGATGCAGCAAGGTCTGCAAACCTTGCTTTATGACAAGGATCGCCATGCACAGCAATTGATTTCACGGTTAGCACAACAACAACCAAAAGCGCGATTGCAAGCTAGTAACCAAGAGGTCAGTTATCTTTCCCAACGCTTAATGAAAGCCATGAAAGATATTTATGCAGCAAAAGAAAATCAATTTGCAAATGCAGTCCAATCTCTTGATTTGCTAAGCCCACTGAAAATCATGGGTCGGGGCTACAGCTATACCACGAAAAATGAGCAGGTGATCAAATCGATTGATACGATCGAGCCAGAAGACCAGCTGACGATCCATTACCAAGATGGCCAAGCACTTGTCGAAGTTATTAGTACAGAAGGAGTTAATCATGGCAAATCCAACATTTGAAGAATCATTACAAGAATTAGAACAAATTGTAACCCGTTTGGAACAAGGGGATGTTCCCTTAGAAGAGGCACTAGATGCTTTTCAAAAAGGGATGGTTTTGAGTAAGCAATGCAAGGACACTTTGAGTAAAGCAGAAAAGTCCTTAACAAAAATGATGACAGAATCTAACGAAGAAGTGCCTTTTGAAGAGGAAAACCAATGAGTGCTTTAACAGAATTCACAAAAGAACACGCCCCATTGATTGAAGAAGTCATGGAGCGCTTTGTCAAAGAACACACCTCTGATCAACGATTGTTTAAAAGCATGCAGTATTCGATCCAAGCTGGCGGCAAACGTATTCGCCCGCTTTTATTGGCAGCAACAGTCGCCGCTTTTCACAAACCCGTCAATACCGCGGTGTACCAGTGTGCGGCAGCCCTAGAAATGGTGCATACGTATTCGCTGATCCATGATGATCTGCCAGCAATGGACAACGATGATCTGCGTCGAGGCAAACCTACCAACCATAAGGTTTTTGGTGAAGCTTTAGCGATTTTAGCTGGAGATGGTCTTTTGACGGCTGCATTTCAATTAGTCGCTATGGCGGAGATCGAAGCCAATCAAAAAGTCTTGCTGCTGCAGCAATTGAGTAAAGCGGCGGGAACACAAGGCATGGTCGCCGGCCAAGCAGCTGATATTCAAGGAGAAAACCAAGCCCTTAGTCTTGAGGAACTGATGTCCATTCATGAACGGAAAACTGGAGAATTGATCCGCTTTGCGGTGATTGCTGGAGGTGTCTTAGCCGACCAGACGGAAGAAGTTCTGCATGAATTGGATCGCTTTGCCCAGCATATTGGGTTAGCCTTTCAAATTCGCGACGATCTGCTGGATGCCACTAGTACGACCGAAGAGCTAGGCAAAGTTGTCCGTCGAGATGACGAATTGGCGAAAAGTACCTATCCTGCTTTACTTGGCTTAGCAGGCGCGCAGCAAGCCTTGACAGAAGAATTAGGCAAGGCCAAAGAAATTCTGGCGCAATTAAGTCAATACGGTCAATTTACGCCGGATGTTTTATTGGCATTTGTGGAACGATTTGAGATTCGAGGGAACGCATGAAGAAAGAACGAGTAGATGTTTTAGCTGTCCAGCAAGGCCTGTTTGAGACCCGAGAGCAAGCCAAACGGGGAGTGATGGCTGGATTGGTGTACAAAGAAAAAAATAATGAGCGCCTAGATAAGCCGGGAGAAAAAATTGCCGCAGATACGCTGCTGCAGATCAAAGGCAAAAAGCTGCCTTATGTTTCTCGTGGTGGTCTCAAGTTAGAAAAAGCACTCAAAGTCTTTGATTTTGACGTAACCGATAAAATCATGTTAGACATCGGCGCATCCACCGGTGGTTTTACTGATGCGGCATTGCAAAATGGTGCCAAAAAAAGCTATGCATTGGATGTCGGTTACAATCAGTTAGCCTGGAAGCTGCGGCAAGATGAGCGAGTGATCGTAATGGAGCGGGTCAACTTCCGTTATGCAAAACCAACTGATTTTTTAGACGGTCTTCCAGATGCCGCTACGATCGATGTTTCTTTTATTTCACTTAAACTGATTTTACCCCCGCTATATGATATTTTGGTAGCGGATGGCGAAGTGATGGCGCTGATTAAACCGCAATTTGAAGCGGGCAAAGAAGCAGTCGGGAAAAATGGGATCGTTCGTGATCCCAAAACCCATGAACGAGTTTTGGAGGAAGTACTAGCATTTGCTAAGAAAACAAACTTCGATGTCTTAAACCTAAGTTTTTCACCAATCACTGGTGGCGAAGGGAATATCGAGTTTATCGTACATTTAAAGAAAAGCCTGCAAGAAGGTACCGCAGCAGGGATCGATATCCCGAAAGTTGTTGCATCAGCACATGAGACCTTTCATCAACCAAAATAAAGAATGGAAGAGAGTGGACATTTTACTTGTCGGCTCTCTTTCTTTCTTGCGCAAAATAGGATAAAATTAGTAGGAATTCATTCAGGAGGAACAAGAGATGAGAAAAAAAGAACGGCATCGCTTGATTACACGATTGTTAAGTGAACAAGATATTCAGAAACAAGAAGATTTTGTCGAGTTGTTAAAAGATCGCGGCGTCTCAGTCACACAAGCAACAATATCAAGAGATATCAAGGAATTGAAGTTAGTGAAAGTTCCTTCCCAAAAAGGTGGCTATCGCTACAGTATCCCACAAGAGACAACGGAAGACGTGAGTGGTAAACTAGATAAAATCCTAAAAACGGCTTTTGTTTCTGTCGATCGAATGGACAAATTTGTGATCCTGCGCACACTGCCAGGTAATGCCTCGGCTTTGGCGAATTTAATCGATAAACGTTATGCCAAGGAATTATTTGGCACGTTAAACGATGACGACAACGTCTTGATGATCACTAGAACAGAAGCAGATACCGAGAACCTATTCAGGGATTTCCAACGTTACGTTTAGAAGAGGAGGCAAGGGATGCTTTTAGAATTGTCGATCCAAAATTTTGCGATTATTTCCAACTTGCACTTATCTTTCCATGAGGGAATGACGGCACTGACAGGTGAGACAGGTGCCGGGAAATCAATTATTATCGATGCGATGGGTTTGCTAGCAGGCGGTAGAGGTTCCAGCGACTACTTGCGTCAAGGAGCAGAGAAATGCCGTTTAGAAGGGATCTTCGAATGGCCGAATCAGCAGGAGTTCAAAGACTTGACCGCAGATTTAGGTATTGATGAAGAAGAAGTTTTGATCGTACAACGAGATATCTCTCAATCGGGGAAAAATATTTGTCGTGTCAATGGTCGAACCGTTACCTTGTCGGTTTTGCGTCAAATCGGTTTATTCTTGGTCGATATCCAAGGACAAAATGAGCATCAAGAGCTGCTGCAGCCAGAAAAACATTTGACCTTGATGGATGGGTTTGGGGATGATAGCTTTAAAGCGGAGCTTGCGGATTACCGTCAAGCCTATCAAAGCTATCGCTCTTTAGAAAAACACGTCAGGACCATTCAAGAAAATGAACAGCTATATGTCCAGCGAATGGACATGTTGCGTTTTCAACAAGAAGAAATCGCCCAAGCAGAATTGATGGAAAATGAAGAAGAACTGCTGATCGATGAACGAGAAAAACTGACCAATTATCAAAAAATCGTGGATGCTCTAGGGCAAAGCTATGGTGCCTTATCTGCCGAAGAAGTCAATAGCCTAGATGGGGTCAGTGTAGCTTTATCCGAGATCCAGTCAATCGCCCATCTTGATCCGGCTTACGAAAAAATCAGTGAAGCGATCCAAAGTGCGTATTACTTGTTGCAAGATGCAGCCACTGATATTTCGCGGCAAGTCGACAATCTTGAATTAGATGAAGGCCGACTGGAAGAAGTCATTTCACGGCTGGAAACGATTCGTCAATTGAAGCGCAAATACGGGGAGTCGATTCCTGTGATTCTTGCTTATTATGATGAGATCACTAAAGAAATCAGCGAGTCTGCCTATACAGAAGGTCAGTTGGAGCAATTAGAAGAAGAGCTTGCCCAAAAAGCTGAATCAGTCTGGCAGCTGGCGGAAGCCTTGCACGTCAAACGACGTGAACTGGCTCATCGTTTAGAAAAAGAAATCGTTCAAGAGTTAAAAGAGCTGTATATGGAGCACGCACAATTTGAAGTACGGTTTGCACCTGGCTCAAAACAATTGAGTAGCAGCGGATTTGACACCGTAGAATTTTATTTGACCACAAATCCTGGTGAAGGCATGAAGCCGTTGGTGCGGGTTGCTTCTGGGGGAGAACTTTCACGGATCTTACTGGCCCTCAAATCAATTTTCTCTCGGAAACAAGGAATCACCAGTATTGTTTTTGACGAAGTTGATACTGGGGTCAGTGGCCGAGTAGCCCAAGCAATTGCTGAAAAAATCGCCAAGATCGCAGCCAATTCGCAAGTTTTGTGTATCACTCACTTGCCGCAAGTAGCTGCTGTAGCGGATAATCAATATTTTATTGAAAAAGCAATTCAAGAAGGACGGACAGAAACCCACGTCCGTAAACTATCTAAAGAAGAACGGGTGGCAGAGATCGCCCGTATGCTCTCAGGTTCAGAAATCACCGATTTAACGGTCGAACATGCACGAGAACTATTGGCCCTTGCACACCGATAAAAATTGGGAAACATTCGTAGAAAGATTCAGGAGATGATGGACCAGCAAGTTTCGTCTGCCATCCTTTCCTGATCTTCTTTTTTGCAGGAGGATATGATGAGAAAAAGAACAAAAGTTTTGATTGGTGTATTGGTCACCGTTGTTATTTTAACTATTGCCGGTTGGATCGGTTGGCAACAACTACACTACCCAGCAGTTGATGCTGCAGTCACAGCTGCGAAAGAGGCAGAAGATGAGGGGAATGTCCTTTATTTTGCTGGAGATGAAGAAAAGCCATTGGTCATTTTCTATCCCGGCGCCCTTGTCGATGCGGAAAGCTATAGTGTATGGGCAGCAGGTCTAGCGGAAAAAGGCTATCCTGTCGCGATCGTTAAAATGCCCTTTAACATGGCTGTTTTATCAGGCAATCGTGCAGAAGAGGTCTTGAAAGAAATTCCCCATAACTCCTATGTCATTGGTGGTCATTCATTAGGTGGGGTAATGGCGAGCCGTTTTGCAGCGAATCAATTGGCTGCAAACGACAAGGATTTAAAAGGGGTCTTTTTCTTCGCAAGCTATCCCGATGAAAAAGGGTCTTTGGCTGATCAGTCGATTTCTGTGCTATCGTTGACAGGGAGTCAAGATCAGGTGGTCAATCAAGAAAATTGGCAAGCTGCCCGTAGCTTCCTTCCAGAATCTACCACGTTCCAAACGATCGAAGGCGGCAATCATGCTGGCTTTGGTACCTATGGGTTACAAAAAGGAGAAGCCGCCGCTGATTTATCAAATGAAGCGCAGCAAAAAGCCATCGTTGAGCAGATGGCTGCGTGGCTAAGTGAATTAGAGTAAAAAAAGACGGCAGAAGATGCATAGAAATGCTTCTTTCTGCCGTTTCGATTCAACAGACATTTTGGGGAAATGTTGATGAAATCGTGAAAACGCTGAACATAACAACATATTGTACTTGATTGGGGAAGCAAGATTAATAATTATGTTCTTTTAAAATACGTTTCCTCTCACAGTATAGCATAGCATACCTTCTGGATGCACGTAATTTAATTAAGAAATTCTGTCAATTTTTTTACGAAACAGTTATTTTGAAAAAGAAAAAAAGCGTTTTAAATAATCGAACGGACGCTGTTCCAGAAAAAAAAGCAAATAATAATTTTCATTAAATTCAACTAATGGTAAAATGAAAATAATTGATTTTTAAGATCAATGACTTACGAAAGTACAAGGAGCGTTATGATGAAAAAATTTAAACTTCTAAGTCCTATTATCGGATTGGTTATTTTACTCTCAGGATGTGCAAGCTGGGCAGATAGAGGAGAATCGATCACCGCAGTCGGTTCCTCTGCTTTGCAGCCGCTAGTAGAAACAGTTGCAGAAGAATTTCAAAACTCAAATCCAGGACGGTTCATCAATGTCCAAGGAGGCGGAAGCGGAACCGGACTAAGTCAAGTCCAAGCCGGTGCAGTCGATATCGGAAATTCTGATTTGTTTGCGGAAGAAAAGCCAGGAATCGATGCGGATGCCCTTGTTGATCATCGGGTGGCAACGGTGGGAATCACACCAATCGTTAACAAAGGAGTTGGTATCACAGACATTTCCACAGAAGATCTAAAAAATATCTTCTTAGGAAAGATCACCAATTGGAGCGAAGTCGGTGGAAATGATCTGCCGATCGTTTTATTGAACCGGGCGACAGGTAGTGGTACGAGAAGCACGTTTGAAAAATGGATCATGGATGGCGAAACCGCTATTCCTTCTCAAGAGCAAGATTCTAGTGGGATGGTACGCTCGATCGTTTCTGATACACCAGGGGCTATTAGCTACGTTGCATTTTCTTATGTGACTGATGAAGTCAATGTCCTTTCAATTGATGGCGTTGAACCTACGATTGAAAATGTGACGACGAATGATTGGAAAGTTTGGGCGTATGAGCATATGTATACAAAAGGAGAACCAACCGGATTAACTGCTGAGTTTTTAGAATATATGCTTTCTGACGAAGTCCAAGAGCATATCGTTGGGGATCTAGGCTATATTCCAATTTCCATCATGCAGGTGGAAAGAGACTGGGAAGGCAACATTGTTGAATAATCTTTACACAAAATTTACACAAGCTTTAACAGAAATTGATGTTGAACCGATAAACTAATGGTTATGAGTTTAGTTTGATTTTTGAGGAGGAACCCTCGTGGAAAATGTAAAAGAAGTGTTAACAAAAAAATCTAAGCGCGCAAGAATGGAACAAAGAGGAAAACTAATCAGTTTTCTTTGTATCGCGTTGATTGTTTTGGTTGTGATCTCCATTTTTTATTTCGTTGCTAGCCGAGGATTAGCGACATTCTTTGTAGACAAAGTCAATGTGTTTGACTTTTTGTTTGGTACCCAATGGAATCCGAGTGCTGTGGGACCTGATGGACAACCGTTAGTTGGTGCCTTGCCGATGATTCTAGGATCGTTCTTCGTAACGTTCTTATCAGCGATCGTGGCAACACCTTTTGCCATCGGTGCAGCCGTCTTTATGGTAGAAATCTCACCTCGTAATGGAGAGAAGATCTTGCAGCCGGTCATCGAACTTTTAGTCGGTATCCCTTCAGTTGTTTATGGATTCATCGGTTTGTCTGTCGTTGTACCAGCAGTCCGCTCCGTTTTTGGCGGTACTGGTTTTGGGATCTTGGCAGGGACGTTTGTCCTGTTTATCATGATCTTACCGACAGTGACTACGATGACTGTCGACGCTTTGCGGGCAGTTCCACGGCATTATCGTGAAGCTTCGTTAGCTTTAGGTGCGACTCGCTGGCAAACGATTTACAAAGTTGTTTTACGAGCAGCTGTTCCTGGTATTTTAACAGCGGTTGTTTTTGGAATGGCGCGGGCGTTTGGTGAAGCATTGGCGATTCAAATGGTTATTGGTAATGCGGCATTGATGCCAACTAGCTTAGTGACACCAGCTTCAACATTGACTTCTATCCTAACGATGGGTATCGGAAATACGATCATGGGGACAGTCCAAAATAATGTTTTATGGTCATTAGCCTTGATCTTGTTATTGATGTCCTTACTATTTAACATTGTTATTCGCTTTATTGGGAAGAAAGGAGCCTTGAAATAATGAATGCAAAACGTTCAGATAAAATTGCTACCGGCGTCTTGTATGCCGTTGCTGGAATCATTGTTTTGATTTTGGCTTCCTTATTACTGTACATTTTGGTTCGGGGGGTTCCTCACATTAGCTGGGAATTTCTGACCTCTTCTTCAAAAGCGTATCAAGAAGGCGGCGGGATCGGCATCCAATTGTTCAATTCCCTTTATTTGCTTTTAGTAACAATGATCATTAGCTTCCCGATTTCTTTAGGAGCGGGGATCTACTTATCAGAGTATGCAAAGAAAAACTGGTTGACGGATATCATTCGGACATCGATCGAGATCTTGAGCTCACTGCCTTCAGTGGTTGTCGGTCTCTTTGGTTTCTTAGTCTTTGTTATTCAGTTTGGTTATGGCTTTTCAATTATTTCTGGTGCCTTGGCATTGACCTTCTTCAATTTGCCACTATTGACGAGAAATGTAGAAGAATCACTTCAAGCAATTCATTACACGCAACGTGAAGCAGGCTTGTCTCTTGGTTTGTCACGTTGGGAAACGGTCACACGCATCATTGTTCCAGAAGCAACACCAGGGATTTTGACTGGGGTCATTCTAAGTTCTGGTCGGATTTTTGGTGAAGCAGCAGCGCTGATCTATACTGCAGGACAAAGTGCACCGGCCCTTGATTTTACAAACTGGAATCCATTGAGTGTTTCCAGCCCGATCGGTCTTTTCCGACAAGCGGAGACGCTGGCAGTCCATATTTGGAAAATCAATACAGAGGGCACGATGCCTGATGGCGCACAAGTTTCAGCTGGAGCTTCGGCAGTATTGATCATTGCCGTCTTGCTATTTAACTTTGGCGCCCGTGCAGCTGGCAAACGGTTGTACAAGAAAATGACGTCAGCATAAGGAGAATGACAGTATGAACGATTACAATTGGGATGATCGAAATATCATTACCTTCGATAAACCAGAAGATGTGGCGCTTTATACCACTGACTTGCATGTATGGTATGGATCAAATGAAGCCATCAAAGGCATTGATCTACAATTTGAAAAGAATAAAATCACCGCATTGATCGGTCCCTCTGGTTGCGGAAAATCAACGTATCTGCGTTCCTTGAATCGAATGAATGACGGAATCGCAAATACGAGAGTCACAGGAAACATCATGTACAAAGGGGTCGACGTGAACACAAAAGAAGTCGATGTCTTCGAAATGCGTAAGCGGATCGGCATGGTTTTCCAACGACCAAACCCTTTCAGTAAATCGATCTATGACAACATCGCCTTTGCTTTGCGACGTCATGGAGAAAGAAACAAAAAGAAATTGGATGAAGCAGTCGAAACCAGCTTGAAACAAGCCGCACTTTGGGATCAAGTAAAGGACAGCTTAGACAAAAGTGCTTTGGCATTGTCCGGTGGACAGCAGCAACGTCTGTGTATCGCTCGAGCAATTGCGATGAAACCAGATATTTTGCTTCTAGATGAACCAGCTAGTGCCCTTGACCCCATCTCAACCGGGACAGTGGAAGAAACTCTTATCAACTTGAAAAACGACTATTCAATCATCATCGTGACCCACAACATGCAGCAAGCTGCTCGGATCAGCGATTATACCGCCTTTTTCTACTTAGGAAATGCGATCGAGTACGATGAGACCCGTAAGATATTTACTCGTCCAAAAATTAAAGCAACAGAAGATTACGTATCCGGTCATTTTGGCTGAGCCGATTCGATCAGTAAACGGAGGCAAAACAATGGCAGAAGAAATTATTACATCGAAAGATCTGCATTTATACTACGGAAAAAAAGAAGCATTAAAAGGAATCGACCTTTCCATCAAAAAAGGCGAGATCACTGCGATGATCGGTCCTTCAGGTTGTGGGAAATCGACCTACTTGCGTTCTCTTAATCGAATGAATGATTTGATCCCTGGTGTGACAATTACAGGAAGTGTTGTCTATAAAGGGAAAGACATTTATAGTCCGAAGCAAGACATCGTTGATTTGCGTAAAGAAATCGGGATGGTTTTTCAGCAACCGAATCCATTTCCCTTTTCAATTTACGAAAATGTGATTTATGGGTTAAAATTAAAAGGAGTCACGGACAAGGCGATTCTTGATAAGACGGTAGAGGAAAGCTTGAAAGCAGCGTCTGTCTGGGAAGATGTCAAAGATAAGCTTCACCAAAGTGCGCTATCTTTATCCGGTGGACAACAGCAGCGGGTATGCATCGCTCGGGTATTGGCTGTCGATCCAGAAATCATTTTGCTGGATGAACCAACCAGTGCGTTAGACCCAATTTCATCTGGGAAAATCGAGAATACCCTTTTGGCACTGAAAGAACGCTATACCATGATCATCGTGACTCACAACATGTCACAAGCTTCAAGAATCTCAGATAAAACCGCGTTCTTTTTGGACGGCAACTTGATCGAGTTTAATGACACGAAAAAAGTGTTCCTAAGTCCAAGCAAAAAAGAAACAGAAGATTATATCTCAGGAAGATTTGGTTAGGAGGAAAAGGGATGTTGCGTACACAGTTTGAAGAAGAATTATTAAATCTACACAATCAATTTTATGAGATGGGGATGCTAGTCAGCAGCGCGATCCACAAATCCGTACGAGCATATGTCAGACATGATAAAGCAATTGCTCAAGAAGTGATTGAAAATGATTTGGCGATCAACAATATGGAAGTTCGTTTGGAGAAAAAGAGCTTTGAAATGATTGCTTTGCAACAACCAGTAACCACCGATCTACGAATGATCATTACTGTAATGAAAGCCAGCTCTGACTTGGAACGAATGGGAGACCATGCAGTATCGATCGCGAAGTCAACGATTCGGGTCAAAGGTGAAACACGGATCGCCGAAATCGAAAAAGAAATTTCTGATATGTCGGATTATGTGAAGAAAATGGTCGATAATGTTTTAGTTGCCTATGTAAAAACTGACCAAGAAGATGCCCGTATGATCGCCCAAATGGATGATCGGGTCAATGAGTATTACAAAGACATCTATTACAAAACGATCGAGAGTATGAAAGAAAATCCGGAAACCGTTGTTAGTGGAACCGATTATTTATCTGTTGCACAGTACTTAGAACGTATCGGTGACTACGTAACGAATATTTGTGAATGGATCGTGTATCTTGCTACTGGGAAAATCAGTGAATTGAATACAAACCGTACGGAAATGATTTAAGAAACCAGCTTAGGTTCTTGATCACTTATCTCTTTTAAAAGAGATGGGACAGACCGCCGAAAGAAGTTGACCTTTAAGGAGTAACTTCTCTCGGCGGTCTTTTTGATTTGGAAGAATCACTGAAATAGATGACGTGAACAAGATAGACAAATTATAAAATGGCTTCCCTAAAGATGGACAATGGAAATCGATTCTATCGTACCCGAATTTTTCAAGTTGAACCTTCGGCTCTTTTCATCCCCGACCCGCAGTGAAATGAACAATAGATCATTTACTCTAGCAGGCCTATTCCTCAAGGCTGCTATTAGCTGAAACTTTTGTTTCCAATGGTTTTTCGTGGTACTGTTAAGATAAGGAAGATCGTTTTGTGCCTAAAGTAATGAAGAAAAGTGCCGGTTCTGCTTGCCAATCTGCAGATTGAGAAAAACTTGGTACTTAAGACCTATGACACTTTTGCAAAAACAAGGCATAATAGGTTCGTAAGCTAAACTTGCAATCACACATTTGCTGAAGGAGGCAATTTCCATGAACGAAAGAGAACGTATATTGGATCTAGTAAAAAAAGGTGTGCTTTCTACAGAAGAAGCCTTAGATTTACTAGAAGGTATGGCAAAAGCCAAAGACGAAAAACAAATTAACAAAGCTGCTGCTGAGGTAACCGCGGATAAGAATGCGACAAGCCCATTTGATGATACTGAAAATGACGATGAGATGTTCACGTTTGACGGCGAAGAAAAACTTCGTCAAAACGAAGCGCAAGACAAAGAAAATCTTGAAAAGATTCTTGATGGCTTAGCAACGGAAGCCAACCAAGCATCTGCTGAGTTGGACGAAATCAATGCTGAAATTCTTGGCGTCAAAGAAGAATTAAAAGAAGCGCAAGAAACTCTGATGCAATTGAATACCAAAGAAGAATTGGATCAATTGTCAGAAGAGGAATTGGCAACACGTCATGAAACAGAAGCGACCATTACTGGCTTAGAAGAAACGTTAGATGGCTTAACCGAAGAAAAAGCAGAATTGGAAGCAAAACTAAAAAATATTCGCAAAGACCAATGGTCTCAAACGAAAGAGAAAATCTCTCAAAAATTAGATATTCCAGAAGATTGGAAAGAGCAAGCGACCGATACTATCAATCAAGTAAGTGAAAAAATGGTCGATGCCAGCACCCACTTCGGACACTTCTTGAAGAAAACGGTTCGAGCAGTAACGGATTCTGTTAACGACAACATGGAATGGAAAGATATCAACTTGAAAGTTCCCGGTGTTGCAGCGACGAAATTTGAACACACATTCAGCTATGACGAAACGGCAGCGACATTGATCGATGTGAAGTTAGCCAACGGCAGTGTTTCCTTCCAATTATGGGATGAACCAGGTGTCAAAGTAGATGCCAAAATCAAACTATATGGTAAAATGGATGCGGCGGAGCCTTTCGATGCTTTTGAAGCAAGAAGCCAAATCAATGTTGATGATGAACGCATCTCCTTCCAAATTCCAAACAAACGCATTCGTGCCGATCTGGTTTTCTATTTACCAAAACGTACCTATGATCATGTGGCAGTAAAACTATTGAACGGAAATGTTACATTCAATGAATTGGATGCAAAAGATGTTTATACAAAATCAACAAATGGCAATATCGATTTCCGCAAAGTAAACGCATCGATGTTAGAGATTGAAGGCGTGAATGGAACGATCACTGTTCAAGAGGGTGAGATTTTAGATGCCATCATCGAAACAGTGAATGGCGACGTGACGTTGACAGCCACACCACAAAACACCGGTATTTCTTTAGTAAACGGCAATATCCGTGTGACCTACAAAGAAGAAACGGTCCAAAAATTAAACGCCAGCTCTGTAAATGGCAATGTTAAAGTAGCATTACCTGCAGGGATCGGTTTTGAAGGGATCGCCAAAACAAGTTTAGGTAGCATTAACAATCGCTTAAGTGAGATGGAAGTTGTACGGGAGAAAAAAGAACGCCTAAACCAACTATTGCAATTCCGTCGGGTTGCCGATAAAGTCGCACAAATCGATCTATCCACAACAACAGGAAATGTCTTTATCAAAGATACAGATAAATAAGAATAGTTGAGTATACACTCATTAAAGAAAAGAAGGAAGGTGTAGATAAATGAACAAAAAATTAACAAAATCAGCCAATAACGTCGTCATTACAGGGACTCTAGGGGGTCTGGCAGAATACTTGCGAATCGATCCAACTATCGTTCGCGTGATCTATGTCTTTCTATCTTTAGTGACTGCTGGGTTCCCTGGAATCACTTTATATATCATCATGGCGGTCTTGATTCCTTCAGGACGCAAGAGCACCTCAGGATATGGTCATGACAATCGATATTACAAACAAAACAAATACAATGAAGCAAATCGTCCCCGTAAAGAAGCGGAAAAGGTAGAGGATGAGGACTGGAGTGACTTCTAGTGTCTTATTTTCAACGGCTTATCATGAATACACTGACGTTTGTCACATTGGCGGTTCTATTACCAAATATGATCCACGTTCAAAGCATTATGACTGCAGTGATCGCCAGTTTTGTACTGTCGATCCTGAATGCTTTGATTAAACCAATTCTGATCGTCATTTCATTTCCATTGACTTTACTGACGCTTGGGTTTTTCACCTTTGTGATCAATGCGCTCATGCTGAATTTGACTTCGTATTTTGTTGGGTCAGCCAACTTCGGCTTTTCCTCGTTTGGGGCTGCTTTATTAGTGGCACTGATCATGTCAGTGATCAATATGATCGTGACCGAACACCATATCGAAAAATATTCACGTTAAAAAGACGTTTCACGTTTTCTCCTACTAGCTACGAAGCTAGTGGAGAAACGGAAACGTCTTTTTTTAGTTTAACTGTTCTTCTTTGATGGCTGACAGATACGTATCTACTGCCTGTAACGTTTCATCAAGCGCTCCTTTTTCAAAAGGTGAACGTAGATGAGCCAGAGCCAGGATCTCAAGAAATGTTTTCGTGCCGCCGACTTCGCAAATGGCCAAATAATCTTGCCAAGCGGTTTCGTCTTTTGCCACGATGAATCGATACCAAAATTGGAACGCACACACTTGTGCCAATGTGTAATCGATATAGTAGAAAGGTGATTCAAAAATATGCCCCTGTCTGAACCAATACAAGCCACGATCAAGGTCAGGATATTCTGAATAATCCCGTTCTGGGCAATACTGGCGCTCTAATTCCCGCCAACGGGCTTTGCGCTGTGCTGGTGACCACTCAGGATGCTCATAAACCTCTTGTTGGAAGTGATCCACTAAAACGCCATAAGGCAGAAATTGCAGGCTGCTAGCAAGATGCGCAAATTTGTATTTTTCTGTTTCTTCTTCGAAAAAGGCATCCATCCATGGCCAGGCGATAAACTCCATCGACATTGAATGGATCTCGCAAGATTCATAATTGGGAAAGAGAATTTCCGGTTCTTTGATCCAACGAGAGCGAAAGGCTTGAAAGGCGTGGCCAGCTTCGTGGGTCAAAACATCGACATCGCCCGAAGTACCGTTAAAGTTGGCAAAGATAAATGGCGATTGATATTCTTGGATAAAGGTACAGTAGCCGCCAGATTGTTTGCCTTTTTTGCTGAGGAGATCAAGCAAGTCATGTTCGACCATAAAGTCAAAAAATTCGCCAGTTTCAGGGGATAGTTCCTGATACATCACACGGGCTTTTTCCACTAGTTCTTCAGGTGTTCCTTTAGGCTCTGCGTTGCCACTAGGATAAACAAGTGGCAAGTCGGTAAAAGTTGCTTGTGCCAATTGATTACGCTGTGCCTGTCTTTGGTACAGTTTTTGGGTGATTGGGACGACTTTTTCTAAAATTTCACGACGATAGGTCTCGATCATTGAACGATCGTAGTCCCAACGATTCATTTGCGTATCCGCAAAGGCGACGTAATTTTCAAAGCCGAGCTTATGGGCGATCTCGGTACGAACCTTGACCATCTCGTCATAAATTTGGTCAAAACGGTCTTCATTTTCCGTGAAGAAAGCCGTTTGTTTTTCAAACGCTTCTTTACGAACGCTGCGATCTTTATTTTCGGTAAATGGTCGCAGTTGTGCGAGGGTATAGGTTTCTCCTTGGAAGTCGATTTGGGCAGAAGCGACCAATTTGCTGTAATCAGAAGCCAATTGGTTTTCTTTTTGAAACAATTCGATCAAGGCCTCATCAAAAAGCTTCACACGGCTTTCGGCATATAAAAAAAGTGTTTCTGGATATTCGGCTTTTAATTCATCTAAGACCGGTGAAGCCAAGAGTGCTTGATAGAATTGAAAATCCAGAGCTTCAAAATGAGGCTGGTATTCATTCCAGAAAGTGTCTTCTGTTTCATAAAAGGCATCGTTGGTATCGATCGAATAACGGATCGAAGCCAAGTTCATTGCGGTATCGATCGTTCCTCTTAGTTCGTTCAAAGCATCAAGAGCTTGCTTCGCCTCCGAGAAGGTATCGGCTGACTGAAGGTTTGCTAATGCTTTTTTGAATGTTTCTTGATAGACTGGAAAATCAGGGCGTTGATACGTGTATGCTGAAAATTTCATTAAAAATCCCTCCTTAGTAAAATAATAACACAAACGAAAAAGAATGAGGACTTCTATTGGCGAAGGTAGTAACTTTACTGATAGAATGATAAAATAGAACCAGAGTGTCGTTTACAAGAAGCAGCGGCAAGAATCATTGAGAAAAGAGGGGAAACCTATGGCAGAAACCGTCAAAGTCAGCGAGCTGGCGGAGGCTTTAAATTTAGAGATAGTTGAAGGAACTGAAAACAGTTTAGAAAGAGAAATCATTACCGGCGATATTTCCCGACCTGGTTTGGAATTGACGGGTTATTTTAATTACTATTCCCATGATCGTCTGCAATTATTCGGCAGCAAAGAGATCACCTTTGCGGAACGAATGATGCCAGAAGAACGCTTGATGGTGATGCGCAAAATGTGTGCCGATGATACACCGGGATTTATTGTTTCTCGCGGCTTGGAAGTACCAGCAGAAATGATTCAAGCCTGCAAAGAACATGAGATTACGATTCTACGTTCGCCCATCTCAACGTCACGTCTGCAAGGAGAGCTTTCTAGTTTTCTCGATGGGCGTTTAGCAACAAGAACCAGTGTCCATGGGGTATTAGTGGATGTCTATGGCTTGGGCGTTTTGATCCAAGGCGATAGCGGAATTGGTAAAAGCGAAACAGCATTAGAGTTGATCAAACGTGGGCATCGGTTGATCGCTGATGACCGTGTGGATGTGTATAAGCAAGATGAGTTGACTTTGGTGGGGGAACCGCCGAAAATCTTGCAACACTTGATCGAGATCCGGGGAATCGGGATCATCGATGTCATGAATCTTTTTGGTGCCAGTGCCGTACGAGGGTATATGCAGGTTCAAGTAGCGGTGTATTTAGAAGCTTGGGCGAAAGACAAAAAGTATGATCGACTAGGAACCGATGATACGACGGTTGAAATTGGTGGCGTTGATGTACCACAAATCAAAATCCCCGTGAAAACTGGTCGAAATGTTGCGATCATTATCGAAGTTGCTGCCATGAATTTCCGGGCGAAAACGATGGGTTATGATGCAACGAAGACCTTTGAAAATCGATTGACGCAATTGATCGAAGAAAATTCTGGAAACTAGAGAGGATAAGATAGATGTTAGGTTTAGTAAATCGAGTCGCATTTGAATTATTTGGTTTGCCGATTTATTGGTATGCGATCATTATCGTATCAGGCGTGATCATTGCTATGTGGTTAAGTACGAGAGAGGCGGTTCGTGTCGGGCTCAAGCCAGATGACGTGACTGATTTTATGTTGATTGGATTGCCAGTATCGATCATTGGTGCGCGGCTTTATTATATTCTATTTGACTTGCAATACTACATTGATGACCCGAGTCAAATTTTCAATATTCGGTCTGGTGGGATCGCTATCTACGGTGCATTGATTGCCGGGGGGATTTGGCTGTACTTTTTCTGCCAACGAAATTTTATTTCTCCCTGGACCTTTTTAGATATCGCTGCACCAAGTGTCCTATTGGCACAAGGCATCGGGCGTTGGGGCAACTTCATGAATCATGAAGCATTTGGAGCCGAAGTCAGCCGCTCCTTCTTAGAAAGTTTGTATATACCGAAATTTATTATCGATAATATGTATATCGACGAAGCGTATCGGCAGCCGACGTTTCTTTATGAATCGGTTTGGAATGTGATCGGATTTATCGTTTTGATTTTCTTGCGCAAGAAAACTGGGTTATTAAAAGAAGGCGAAGTTTTCTTGAGCTACTTAATTTGGTATGGGTTCGGACGCTTCTTTATTGAAGGAATGCGCACCGATAGTTTATACTTATTTGGGGATATCCGTGTGTCACAAGCACTTTCCGCTTTATTATTCTTTGGAGCGATTGGGCTATTGATCTGGCGTCGGAAAAACCAAACTTTAAAAGACTACAATCGCAGCTTTGGCAAAAACCAAACGATTATCTAAACAGTTATTTTATCGAAATTATGGTAAAATGATAAAGTGCATGAATTTGCGAAAAGGATAGAGGAGGTTTCCATAGTGAAACAGAAAATCGCCGTTTTAGGTCCCGGATCATGGGGGACTGCTTTGGCACAAGTCTTGTCTGAAAACGGACATGAAGTGACTATTTGGGGCAACAATCCCGCCCAAATCGATGAAATCAATACGTATCATACCAATCGGCATTATTTGCCTGATTTGAAATTACCTGAAAATATTTTAGGCTGCAAAAATCTAGAAGAGGCGATCCAAGGGGCAGATGCTGTCTTGTTTGTAGTACCAACCAAAGCGATTCGTGCCGTGGCACAAGAATTCACTAAGAAGACAACCGGTAAACCAGTCATCATCCATGCCTCAAAAGGATTAGAACAAGGCAGTCATAAACGAATCTCAGAAGTACTTGCCGAAGAGATCCCAGCAGATAAACGGCAAGAAATCGTTGTCCTGTCAGGACCATCACATGCCGAAGAAGTCGCTGTCCATGATATTACCACGATCACGGCAGCTTCAGAAAATGAATCGGCTGCTAAATATGTACAAGAGCTATTTATGAATGATTACTTTAGAATCTACACCAATAACGATGTGATCGGTGTCGAAACTGGCGCCGCGCTGAAAAACATCATCGCTATTGGTGCCGGAGCGATTGCTGGACTGGGCTTTGGGGATGATGCGAAGGCTGCGATCATGACCCGTGGGTTAGCAGAAATCAGTCGTCTCGGTGTGGCAATGGGTGCAAATCCATTAACCTTTATCGGATTGAGTGGTGTTGGCGATTTGATCGTCACGTGTACCAGTGTCCATTCGCGGAATTGGCGTGCCGGAAACCTATTAGGAAAAGGCCATAGCTTAGACGAAGTGTTAGACAATATGGGCATGATCGTTGAAGGAGTTTCAACCACCAAAGCTGCCCGCGAATTAGCAGAAGCTTTGTCAGTGGAAATGCCAATCACAGAAACGATTTATTCGGTCTTGTATGAAGGCAAAGACATCAAGCAAGCAGCTAAAGATATTATGCTGCGAGACGGCAAAGAAGAAAACGAATTTACGGTAGATCAATCATTATGATTAAAGGAGCGAGTCACATGAATGTCAAAAAAGCAGTTATCCCAGCAGCCGGTCTAGGTACCCGATTTTTACCAGCTACAAAGGCAATGGCAAAGGAAATGTTGCCGATCGTTGACAAACCAACGATCCAATTTATCGTGGAAGAAGCTTTACAATCAGGGATCGAAGATATTTTGATCGTAACAGGAAAAGCAAAGCGTCCGATCGAAGACCATTTCGATGCCAATTTAGAATTAGAGATGAATCTAAAAGAAAAAGGCAAGACAGAGCTTTTGAAATTAGTGGAAGAAACAACTGACGTAAATCTGCATTTCATTCGCCAATCTCATCCGAAAGGATTAGGCCATGCCGTATTACAGGCGCGGGCATTTGTCGGAAATGAACCGTTTGTAGTCATGCTAGGTGATGACTTGATGGAAGATCAAGTGCCATTGACGAAACAGCTGATCGATAATTATGAAAAAACGCATGCATCAACGATCGCTGTCATGGATGTTCCTCATGAAGATACATCAAAATACGGAATCATTGATCCTGGTATGGAAGTTGAAAAAGGCTTGTTCAATGTCAAAAACTTTGTTGAAAAACCAGCGCCAGAAAATGCGCCAAGTGATTTAGCAATTATTGGTCGCTACTTGCTGACCCCTGAAATTTTTGATATTTTAGCCAATCAGGAACCTGGTGCTGGCGGCGAGATCCAATTGACGGATGCCATCGACACATTAAACAAAACCCAACGCGTGTTTGCTCATCAATTTACCGGCAAGCGTTACGATGTAGGAGACAAATTTGGTTTCTTAAAAACAAGTATTGAGTATGGTTTAGTACACCCTGAAGTCAAGGACAACTTGAAAGAGTATTTGATCGAGTTAGGAAAAGAACTAGCTCCGGCTCAAAAAGAAGTCAAAGAAGCACCGAAAGAGTCAAAAAAATAACAAAAACTCCTAAACAAGGCAATTTCTGATGAAATTGCTTTGTTTTTTTATTATTTCCTGTTGAAAGCGGATAATTTTCTTAAAAATGCAGTCTTTTATTTGTAGAAAGTGCAGTGAAATGCTATTCTTAATATAAGTAAATGGGGAAAGGAGCCATTCTATGTCAGGAGGAGAACTAGCTGCATTGATTGCTGCGATCGCATTTGTCGTATTGGTCATTTTCGTCGTTCGTTTGTTGATGCAAGTCAGCAAGACAATGACCAAAGTAGACAAAACGGTCGAAGAAGCAAACACAACCATCCGTGTCATTACCAAAGACGTTGATATTCTTTCAAAAGAGGTTGAAGGTCTTTTGGTAAAAACGAATGAGCTTTTACAAGATGTGAACGGAAAAGTCGCAACCATCGATCCTTTGTTCACAGCAGTTGCAGATCTAAGTACCAGTGTTTCAGAACTAAATGTTTCTGGAAAAAATTTAATTACGCGCGTGGGTAGTCTTGGCCGGACCACTGCCAAAGCAACGGTAGCTGGAAAAGTCGGTCAAACAGCCATGAAATTTTTCAAAGACAAAAATAACCAAAAATAAAAGGAGGACTTTCAATGAGTAAAAAAGGCGGATTTTTATTAGGAGCAATCATCGGAGGAACAGCGGCAGCAGCAGCAGCACTTTTGTTGGCGCCAGAATCTGGTAAAACATTAAGAAATAAATTAGCAAAACAAGCAGACGATTTATTAGATAAAGCATCTGATTATGGTGATTTAGCCAAAGAAAGAAGTACGGATCTTGTCGATATCGCTAAAGATAAAGCAGCAAAATTAAGCGAGCAAGCATCTGACTTTACCGGTTCTTTAACAGCGAAAGTCGATGACTTAAAAGAAACAGCAGCTGGTTCATCAGAAGAAACCGTTGAAGAGTTAAAGAAACAAGCAGGTGATCTATCAGAACGCTTCAAAAAATCAGCAAGCGATGTGAAAGAAACAGCGAAAGATGCCAAAGAAGATGCAGATGATACAGTCCAAGATATCATCATTGATGCAAAATCTTCTGCAGCGGATATGAAACAAACCGTCAAAGAAGGGGCACAAGAAGCAAAACCTGTAGTTGAAGAAGCCAAAAAAGACGGTCAAGCAGCCGCAGCTGATTTGAAAAAAGAAGCTGGAAAAGCAGCGGATGATGCCAAAAAAACAGCGAAAGCAGAAACAAAAGAAGCTAAAGCTGACTTGGAAGATGCAAAAGAAGAATTAAAAGATACATTAGAAAAAAACAATCCTGAAGCATAAGCAAGGATACAAAATTTGATTACTTTAAAAGATAAAAACGTTCGCCAGTTAAATCGGCGAACGTTTTTCGTGACTTCAGTAGCTATTCGTTTGATGCTTGGGTGATTTCCCAATCGCAAAGTTGATAGATCCAATCCCGCAGTTGACTGAATGGAAACCCAATTCCCTCAGCGAGAGCAACATTGATCGAATAAACAGGTGTACCATTGTAAGGGCCTTGATCACCTGTTTCTGAAAAGAGAGGGGAAAGACCGGTTTTTTCCGTTACGTATTGCAGCACTTCTTCTAAAGAAATCGTGCCTTTTGACGCACCGTTGATGGGTCCTGTGAAAGAGCTGGTACCTAAAAACGCTAAAAATTGGCCAGCTTCTTCAGCATCGACAAAGCCCATTTGATGCGTTAGATTATCGACAGCCATTGGCTTTTGCTTTATCAGATGGTCGATGTAAAAGGCAAAACGTTTTGTATAATCATCTGCACCGATCACGTAAGGAAAGCGGACAAAAACGGACGGAATCTGACTGTAGTTTTGGGTAAGAATCTCTTCAACGGTTCGTTTGCCTTCAGCATAATTGACTTCCTCAGAGCAGACAATTTTGACCGCTTCTTTGGCAGGGTCAAAATCCGTTTCTTTCAAATCGAAGTGCAGTTCATGATAGGCAGACATCGAACTAGTGACAATGTAGCGTTTGGGTGTGACATGACGCAGTAGAATCTCAATGTCGTTGGAAGTATAAGCAATATTGTCGTAAATAACATCATAGGTTTCTTGTGTCAACGTCGTTTTGATACTTTCTTCATCCGTGCGATCAAAGACAAGTCGGTTGACTTGATCGCCAAAAGAATCAGTCGTCTTCCCTCTGGTAGCGATCGTGACATCACAGCCTTGATCCACTAAAGATTGGACCAAATATTTACCGAAAAAACGCGTGCCGCCTAAAACTAACACTTTTTTACTCATAAGAACACTCCTTTTCATGTAATTACAACATATTGCGCCGTTTCATTAAAAGAATCAAGATAAAATCAACAATTCTTTTTTTGTTTTGGTAAATGGTACACAGCCATCTGCAGTGACATAGATGCAATCTTCAATACGAACACCGACTTGATCTGGCAAATAAATCCCTGGTTCGATAGAGAAGCACATGCCTTCTTCAATCACTAAATCATTGCCAGTGATCAAAGAGGGGAACTCATGAACCGTGGTCCCGATGCCATGACCTAAACGATGGTTGAAGTAGTCGCCATAGCCATAACCCGTAATCACATCACGAGCGATCTTGTCTAATTCTCCAGCGGTGATCCCAGGTTTGACCGCTGCTTGAGCCGCTAGTTCTGCTTCAAGAACGATGTCATAAATTTTTCTTTGTAATGCAGTCGGTTCTTTATAGGCAACCGTTCTGGTTGCATCGCTGCAATACCCTTTCCAGATGACTCCTAAATCAAATAAGACGAGTTCATTAGCAGTCACTTTGCGATCCCCAGGTACGCCATGAGGACTTGCTGCATTGGCACCAGCTAATACGGTCGTATCGAAGGACATATGGGAAACCCCACGTTTTTTCAACTCGTACTCAATTTCTGCTACGATTTCCATTTCGCTAACGCCTTCTTTGATGGCAGCAAACCCAACCTCAAAAGCAACATCTGCCCAGTTGCCAGCTTCTAGTAAGGTGTCAATCTCAGACGCGGTTTTTGTTAATTGCATTTTTTGAATCACCGGGGTCACATCTAAAGAAAAATCGGTTTTTGGCAAGAACCGTTTCAATGCTTCATAGCGCTCGACGGAAAGGTCATTTTTTTCTAATGCCAAGGAAGAAACCTCGTAACGAGAGGTCAATTCTTGGCAGATTTTCGCCCAAGGGTCTTCACTATCGAGATAACCGATAATGTCAAAGGGCCAGCCGCTATTTTTTGCTTCTTCTACTTCCAGAGCTGGTGTGAAAAGAAAGGGATCTTTTCCAGGTGCGACGAACAAAGCAAGGACCCGTTCATGAGGTTCACTTTTAAAACCGGAAAAATAAGCGATCGTTGCTGGATTAGAAATATAGGTAACATCGGCGCCATTGGTTTTCAACCAGGCATTTAACTCATTGATTTTTTTATCATTCATTTGATAAAACCTTCTTTCAAGTATTCTTTTTCTATTTTATCATGCTTTCGAAGAGAATAGGGGAGGGGAAAGTAGGAAATTGCTAAGTTTTCATGAAAACAAAATTAAAACGGTTGCAAATCCAGAAAAAATTTGCTATCCTAACAAAGAAATGTAAATAAGATTTTCTGAAAATAGAATAAGGGAGATATATCATGGAAAAACAAACAATTACGATTTATGATGTTGCACGGGAAGCGAATGTATCGATGGCAACTGTTTCACGGGTAGTCAACGGAAATCCAAATGTAAAACCAGCAACTCGTAAGAAAGTGCTGGAAGTGATCGACCGCTTGGATTATCGTCCAAACGCAGTTGCTCGAGGGTTGGCAAGTAAAAAGACCACAACTGTTGGTGTTATCATTCCTGATGTCAGCAATATGTTCTTCTCATCACTTGCTCGTGGGATCGATGATGTAGCGACCATGTATAAATACAATATCATCTTAGCCAACTCTGATGGCGATACGATGAAAGAAGTCAACGTATTGAACAACTTGTTAGCAAAACAAGTGGACGGCGTTATCTTCATGGGTCATCGCATCACGGATGAAATTCGCGGGGAATTCTCTCGCTCAAAAACACCAGTCGTTTTAGCTGGTTCGATCGATCCTGATGAACAAGTAGGAAGTGTCAATATTGATTACACAGCAGCTGCCAAAGATGCTGTTTCATTATTGGCGAAAAACAATCAAAAAATCGCTTTTGTCAGCGGTGCTTTAATCGATCCAATCAATGGCCAAAACCGCTTGAAAGGCTATAAAGAAGCCTTGAAAGAAAACAACCTTGACTATTCTGAAGGGTTGATCTTTGAATCACCATACAGCTTTAAAGAAGGCTTAGCATTAGTTGATCGCATCATCAACAGTGGTGCAACAGCAGCTTATGTTACAGACGATGAGTTAGCGATCGGCGTCTTAGATGGTTTGTTAGACAAAGGCGTTAAAGTTCCTGAGGATTTCGAGATCATCACCAGCAACAACTCATTATTGGCTGAAGCAGCTCGTCCACGCTTATCAAGTGTGACGCAACCATTGTATGATATGGGTGCCGTTGCGATGCGTCTATTAACTAAAATGATGAACAAAGAAGATGTAGAACAAAAAACGATCGTCTTGCCTTACGGTATTTCAGAAAAAAGCTCTACGAAATAAGCAGCGATTTAATAAAAAGACTAGTGGAGCAACGCTTTGTTGTTCCACTTTTTGCTTCAACGATCGTTCGTGTGGGTAGAAAATCTATGGATTTTCTACCCACACTTTTTTTGTATAAAAAAACTGATCAGCACAAGGCTGATCAGTCATCATCATCATTTGTATTAGGTTGGTTATTTTCTTGCTCGTCCTCGTCGTCATCATTTGCAGTAGGTGTAACATTGTTGGATGCGTTATTCGATGATGTATTCGACGAACGATTTGTTGAACGGCTAGAAGATGCTTTTTTCCAATAGTCAGCATAGTTTGCATCTGAACCACCGAGTCCAAATTTGAAATCGACCGTATCTGGTCCGCCAGTTGCCCAATAAGAAGTAACGGTACTACTTGGATTCGTATAGGTTCGATTATCGACTCGCACGGTTCCTCCTGGTTGGGTACCAGTAAACTTGGAAACTTGAGCTTTTTTGACATCACTAGAAAGTTCAAACTTCTGATTTACACCAAAGACTTCTTGGTTTGTTTGATAGATACGATTGATCAAGTAAGCCATGTAATTGGCTGTCCGAGTTCCTGCTGCACTATCGGTAGCTTTATTGTCATCCCGCCCTGACCAGCTGCTGATTGTGATCGATGGGGTGGAAACGACTAGCCAAGAGTCAGACCAATTATTGGTAGACCCAGTTTTACCGACCCAATCGGCATTCCCGAGGTTCCAATCTAATCCGCTGATAACCGATTTAAAGGAACTGGTTTTTTGCTCATCGATAACACTACGCATCATGTCGGTCATAATGGAAGCTGTCGCTTCAGAAAAGACTTGGACCGGTTTGGCTTCATGCTGATAAAGCACTTCGCCTTCATTATCCTTGATTGATTCGATGATGTAGCCTTGCTGATAGACACCGTTATTGGCAAATGTTTGGAAGCCATTTGTTTGATTCAACACTGTGACATCGGTAACCCCTAATGGCGCTGATTCATATGCCCAGCTGTTATCTTCAGGATAGCCCATTTTGCTCAAATAATTTGAATAGGCATAAAAATGATCGCCTTCTTTTTCCCACAGATCTTGGAAAATATTTGTCGCTGCGATATTACTGGAAACTTCCAATGATTCGCGAATCGACATAAAAGTATTGGTTCCACGGTTTGTGGCATTGACGATCGGCTCACCGGCGTTTTCTCCTGTCCGCCATTTTGCGGCATAATCAGAAACCATTGATTCAGAGCCCATCAAGCCACTTTCGATCGCCGGTCCGTAAACCAGCATTGGTTTGATACTTGAACCTGCTTGGCGTTTAGCATCAAAGGCATGGTTGAATTGATTGTCAGCATAGTTACGACCACCAATAAAGCCTAATACTTTCCCGGTGGCATTGTCCATCATGACGTTGCCGACTTCGATGGTGGAGTCGCCCCAGTTGTCTAACATATAGCCGTATTTATCGACGGCATCTTGCATTGCATTATAAATATCTTTATCGATCGTTGATGTGACGGTATAGCCACCATTAACCAGTTTTTGCTGCGCCAATTCGAAGTATTTTTGGTAGGTTTCGTCTTTGGCATATTCTTCGTCACTGACATCATCTTCATCTGCCAGCTGTTTGGCAATTATGTCTTTTGCTTCATTTAACACAGTGTAATAAAGGAAGCTTTGATCCGTTTGTTCAATGGCTTCTTGTTTTTTGAAGTCTTGCTTCAAGTCATAATTAAGCGCCTCTTCGTATTCTTCTTTCGTAATATCGTGGTTACGATACATACTGAAGAGCACGAAGTCTTTCCGCTCTAAGCCAGCGGTCAAGTTTTCCTTGATCTCGCCCGTATTTGTATAAGGGCTGTAGACGATCGGGCTTTGTGGCAGACCCGCAATAAAGGCTGCTTGCGGTAAAGACAGGTCAGCTGCGTTAACGCCAAAAATTCCTTGCGCCGCTTCTTGCACACCTGCGATATTTTGCCCTTTATTGTTCCGGCCAAAAGGGGAGATGTTTAGATACATGGTGACGATCTCATCTTTATCGAAAAATTTCTCCACTTCCATGGCTAATAAAATCTCATTGGCTTTGCGTTTGAAGGTCGTTTCACTGGAAAGGATTTGTTGTTTCACCAGCTGCTGGGTCAAAGTGGAACCCCCGCTGCCGCCAAAGCCTGTCGCTTCGGATAATAACGCCCGCACGACTGCTTTTGGTACGACGCCATTATGAATATTAAAATATTCGTCCTCTGTTGCGATGATCGCTTTTTTCAAGTAGTCTGAAATTTGATCGGAATTAACCGACGTTCGCATCAGATCTGAGCGAATCGTTGCGATTTTACTGCCATCAGCGTATGCGAGTTGAGAAGTCTCTGTGATGTCGGTCAGTTCTTTCTGCAACTCATCTTTAGAAGGAGCTGCGGTATCTTCCACAAGAAAAGCAAAGTAGCCGGCACCGATCCCTAAAGCTAAAGAACCGCCTAGCACCAGTAAAGAAATAGCCACTAAGAACAAGGCATGTAAAACCCTAAGACTGATATTGAAATAGAACCAGCCTCTATTTTTGTTTTCTGTATTCTTTTGATTTTTCGTTTTCTGGGACAAAAAGAGTCACCTCAATAAATTAGAATAGATTCCGTGTAATTATAGCAAAAAACAAGGCGCTTGGGTAGCACCCTATCTGTTATCGAAAGAAGTGTGCGAGAAAATGCCAGTTGGTATTTGTATTGAACCAGCGATAATAAGGGAAAACGAACAGATTTGCCTAAAAGTTTCTTTTTTGGTAAAGGACTTTGAGAGAAAGACTTTTCATTGCCCTCTTTTTCAGTTAAGATGAACAATGAAGCAATTATTAGGAGGAGAAAGAATGAGTACAGACTTTTTTGAAGAACTAAAGCAACGCGGATTAGTTCATCAGACCACAGACGAAGCAGCCTTGACCAAACAATTAAATGAAGAGTCTGTGAAACTATATATCGGCTTTGATCCTACCGCAGATAGCCTGCATATTGGTCATTTATTGCCTATTTTGATGTTGCGCCGTTTCCAACAAAACGGACATGTGCCGATTGCATTAGTTGGTGGCGGTACAGGAATGATCGGTGACCCATCCTTTAAAGATCAAGAACGTCAATTAAACACATTAGATACCGTTTTGGAATGGTCACAAAGTATCAAAAGCCAATTATCTCGCTTTATTGATTTTGATGACCAAGAAAATCCTGCCATCATTGCCAATAACTATGAATGGTTAGGGGAATTGAAACTGATTGATTTCTTACGGGACACGGGGAAAAACTTTACCATCAACTACATGATGAGCAAAGAAAGTGTCAAACGTCGGATCGAAACAGGAATTTCCTACACGGAATTTGCATACCAGCTTTTACAAGCCTATGACTTTTTGAACCTTTACGACAACCACGGTTGCTTGTTGCAATTAGGTGGTAGCGATCAATGGGGGAATATCACTTCTGGAATCGAATTATTGCGTCGTGAGCGTGAAGTCCAAGGGTTCGGTTTGACTATGCCATTGATCACAAAAGCAGATGGAACGAAATTTGGGAAAACAGAAGGCAATGCGGTTTGGCTAGATGCCAAGAAAACAACGCCTTACGAGTTCTACCAATTCTGGATCAATACGGATGATCGTGATGCAGTCAAATTCTTGAAATATTTCACCTTCTTATCATTAGAAGAAATCGCTGCGATCGAAGCTGAATTTAACGCTGCACCAGAATCTCGAGCAGCACAAAAAGCTTTGGCAAAAGAAGTCACTACTTTGGTTCATGGGGCAGAGGCTTATGAACAAGCCGTACGCATCTCAGCAAGTTTATTCAGCGGCAATATCAAAGAATTGAACGCTGAAGAGATCGAACAAGGCTTTAAAGGGGTTCCTAGTCATCAGGTAACAGCGGATGATTCTTTGAACATCGTTGAAGTGTTGACGACTGCTAAAATCGAACCATCAAAACGTCAAGCAAGAGAAGACGTACAAAATGGGGCCATCTACATCAATGGGGAACGCGTCCAAGACCTAACGTACGAGATCCAAGCAAGTGATCGGATCGGTGGAAAATACGTCGTGATTCGTCGTGGCAAGAAAAAATATTTCTTATTAACATTTTAATCGCAAAAAGCGAACCGACCTGTTGGTTCGCTTTTTTTCAAATTTTTGTAGAGGAAGGGTCTTTGTTGGAATGGGAAATATAGTGTTGAATGCCGCCGGTTTATTTGCCATGATCTTCTTAGGGTATTTTCTTAAACGGCTAAATGTCCTTTCAAAAGCGGATGGCTCGATCTTATCCAAAATTATTTTGAATGTGACGTTACCGGCAGCAATCATTTTGAATTTAGCTTCAATGCAAGTACAAGTCAGTGCGCTTAGTTTGATTGTGATCGCTTTGATCATTACGATCGTCCAGATCCTCTTCGCATTTTTCTTGACCAAAAAAGAATCGAACACGCTGCAACAGTTTGCTATGTACTGCGGGTCAGGCTTTAATATCGGCAATTTTGCAATTCCTTTTGCCCAAAGTTTTTATCCTTTAGGGATTCCACTGATTTCGCTGTTTGATATGGGGAACAGTATCATGTTGGCAGGGGGAACGACGATTTTCATCGAGTTCTTGATTGGAAAGCGGACGACGTTTGAACCAGGAAAAATCTTTTTGAATCTCCTGCGCTCGCCAACATTTACCATTTATCTAGTGATGCTGATTATCCGCAGTGCGGATTGGAGGATTCCCGAGTCAGCCTTGGCGCTCGTTCAGCCAATCGGGATCGCAAATACGTTTCTGTCCATGTTTATGATTGGCTTATTTTTGGATTTCCGCTTACCGAAGCACACTACGCCAACGGTAATCAAAATTTTAAGCTTACGCTACGGACTGGCTTTCGTGCTGTTCGCGGCTTTCTATGTTTTACCGATCCCAGTTTTATTAAAACCAGTACTTTGTTTGTTAGTGTTTGCTCCGATCCCTTTATTTGGGGTCATTAATTCCGTGATTGCTGGGATGGAGGAAGAGGCGGTGGGATTTGTTTCTTCCATTAGCTTTTTGATAAGTATGCCGCTAATGACGGGTGTCCTGATGTTATTTGGACTCGCTTGATAAAAAAATACGGCAATGAGCAAAATAATCGCTTTACAAGGTGCTTTTATCGATAATAGAGAAGACTAGATTTAGGAGGAAAAGAAAAATGTTGATTGGTTCACACGTTTCAATGAGCGGCAAAAAAATGCTTTTAGGAGCAGCAGAAGAGGCGGCTAGCTATCAAGCTACTACGTTTATGATCTATACCGGAGCTCCGCAAAACACGCGGCGCAAACCGATCGAAGAGATGCAGATCGCAGCTGGACAAGATTTTATGACGGAAAAGGGAATTTCGAATATCGTTGTCCATGCCCCTTACATCATTAATTTAGGTAATACCATCAAACCAGAAAACTTTGGCTTTGCCGTTTCGTTCTTACAAGAAGAAATCCAACGAGCCCAAGCTTTAGGTGCAACTCAAATCACGTTGCACCCCGGTGCCCATGTCGGTGCAGGACCCGAAGCTGGGATCAAGCAGATCATTAAAGGCTTGAACGAGGTCCTTGAAAAAAATCAAACCGCCCAGATCGCATTAGAAACAATGGCAGGTAAAGGCACCGAGATTGGTCGCAGCTTTGAAGAATTGGCAGCAATTATCGATGGCGTTACCTTAAATGAAAAATTATCCGTTACACTAGATACTTGTCACACGAATGATGCTGGCTACAATGTCAAAGAAGACTTTGACGGCGTGTTAAACGAGTTTGACAAAATCATCGGGTTGGATCGCTTGAAGGTCATCCATGTCAATGATTCAAAAAATCCACAGGGCAGCCACAAAGACCGACATGCGAATATTGGTTTTGGCACGATCGGCTTTGAAGCCTTGAATAAGATCGTTCATCATGAGCAATTATCAGCGTTACCGAAAATTTTGGAAACACCCTATGTTGGCGAAGACAAAAAGAATAAAAAAGCCCCTTATGGCTATGAAATCGCGATGCTGCGGGAAAAGACCTTTGATCCTGAGCTATTGACGAAAATCATGGCGGGTGCTTAAACGGTTCATTTAACCATGAGCCAGCTTATTATTGGAGGAAGAAAAATGGACTTTCAGTTGCTGATCGATGCCGCGAAACAAAAACTGGGATTCAGACAGCTCTCTCAATTTGCAGAAGCAGGGAGTGTTGCGGCAGCTCTGACTACTGCAGATGGACAGATTTATACAGGGATCTGTATCGATACCAGCTGTTCCATGGGTTTTTGCGCCGAACAGGCTGCGGCTGCGCAAATGATCACCGATGGGCAGCAGCGGGTGTTACAGATGGTTGCAATCAATTCGGCAGGTGAGCCGATCCCACCTTGTGGTCGTTGCCGTGAATTCATCAGCCAGCTGGATCCTGCCAACCACAACACGCAGGTCATGATCGCAGCAGGAAAAATCATGACGATAGAAGAGCTGTTGCCTTTTGATTGGAAAGCATCAAAATAAAAAGAGATTTAGCCCCTTAGACCGCTCTGTTCTAAGGGGCATCTTTGTTTTATCGATCCAATGGACGATCAACATGTTTAGATAAAAAAACTCCTCAACCAGCAATAGTGCTTTGTTGAGGAGTTGATCGATAGCAATGATTAGAATTTTTTCGCAGCTGCTGCTACGCGTTCTAAACCTTCAGCAATGATTTCTGCTGTTTTAGAAGGATCTGCATTGTGACCTTCGATGATTACTTCTTCTGTGATGTTCATGCCGAACATACCACCGAAAACTTTTTCCATAAAGGTTACAGCGTTTTCCATTGCGCTCATTTCGCCTGAGTAAACACCACCACGGGCATTCAATAGAACGATTTCTTTGTCTTTCAACAATTGGTTCATTGAACCATCTTCGTTATAAGAGAAAGTAAAGCCAGCTTGGAAGATATAGTCGATGAATGTGTGCAAAGCTGCTGGGATCGTTAGGTTCCACATTGGGAAAGCGAAAACGATGGTATCTGCTGCTGCGAATTTGTTCATCACGTCTTGACGGACAGTCATCAATTCTTGTTCTTCTTGGTTTAATTCTTGTTCTTGTGAAAGTTTGCCAAATGCTTCAAATAACGTTTGACCGATATAAGGCATTGGTTGTGCGTACACATCAAAGGTTACAACGTCCACATTGTTCGTATCAAGATTTTCAACGAACGTATCAAACATTTTTGCAGATACTCCATCAGGACGGTTATTGGCTTTAACAACTAAAATATTTTTCATTTTTTTCCACCTTTACTTTAAGTAAGTTTTAATCACAAAACGTAGTATACTATAAAATAATTTTGCTTACAATAAATAAGTGTACTTTTTTTAAAAAAGCTGGAATTTTGCAGTATTTTTCACGTAGTTTTGGTAAACTTTAGAGAAAACAGGAGGGGTTCTATGAAAATATTCGTGGTCGAAGATGACAAATCGTTAGTCAAAATGATGGAAAATCAATTATCCCGCTATGCGTATCAAACCTTTGTTCCGGAAAATTTCGCTGCGGTTTTAGCTGAATTCTTGATGATCCAACCTGATTTGGTTTTGTTAGATGTCAATCTGCCTTATTATGATGGGTTTTATTGGTGCCAAAAAATCAGGGAACATTCTTTGGTTCCAATTCTCTTCATCTCCGCACGTGACGGCAATATGGACCAAGTGATGGCATTAGAATACGGTGCTGATGATTATCTGGTCAAACCTTTTTCTTATGACTTGCTGCTGGCTAAAGTGAAGAGCCATATTCGCAGAGTCTATGGGGATTATGCACAGTCTGATCGGGCGAGAAGCTTGAAAGCTGGCGAATTGACCTATTATCCGGAAGCGTTGAAGATGGTCTATCGTGAAGCCAGTGAATGGCTGACTGTTCGAGAAGGAGAATTATTGACCCTTTTAATGTCAGCGCACCCAGAAATGGTCAAACGGGAACGGATTTTAAATCTATTATGGGATGATGAGCGTTTCGTTGATGACAATACGCTTTCTGTCAATGTTGGCCGTTTGCGAAAAAAATTGGCGGCAATGGGCATCAATGATCCGATCCAAACGATTCGCGGCAAGGGTTACGCCTTATCGGTAGTAGGTACAGAAGAATGAGAGCATATGCAAGTGTTCATTTACCTAAACTACTCGTTACCTTCCTAGCCATTTCATTGTTCGTTTTGGTGATTTGGTTGGATGGCTATCGAAATTACCTCGTGATTGGTTATGGTCTGCTTCTATTCGGGCTGTTCATTGTTCTTGTTTATTTGGTAGATTACCTTTCCAATACTGCATTTTATCATTATATCAAGCATGGAAGAGCGACTCACCGGAGCAATGGCTACCTTTCCAAGCAATGGCGCAAGCAGTTCGATGCACAAGAACAGCAAGAGCAAGAACGGCTGACAGAACTAGATCAGCACCATCAAAATCATATTCGTTTCATGAATATCTGGGTTCATCAAATGAAAACACCTGTCTCAGTGTTAGCGCTAATGGCTGAAAGTGAGGAGGTCGACAGCTACGATCTTTTAGCTGAAACAGATCGCTTAAAAAGTGGCTTGGCGACTGCGCTGAATTTTGTGCGCTTGGAAGATTTCACAGAGGACTTCGTTATCGAGTCAGCCTCACTGTTGGAATTGTTAAAACACAGTATCGGTGACCAGAAGCGGAATTTTATTCGCAGTGAAGTCTATCCGAAGCTGATGAGTGAAGCGGATATCACGGTGACAACAGATAAAAAATGGCTAGGTATTTTGCTCTTTCAGCTCATTAGCAACGCCATTAAGTACTCAACAGCAGAGAGCAAAGTCTATTTTGAAATTGATCCGTTTTCTAGAAGCTTGACGATCGCAGATGAAGGATGCGGGGTTGCAGCAGCGGATCTCCCGCGGGTTTTTCGCCCCTTTTATACAGGGCAGAATGGGCGGCAAACAGGAGAGGCAACTGGGATCGGTCTTTATTTAGTTGAAACGATCAGTACGCAATTAGATATCGATGTGTCGCTTGCCTCTATGGAGAATCAAGGCACGACAGTTACCCTAACATTTCGGAGGTGAAGGCTTTCTTACAATTTTGTAAGCTTTCTATCATGAAATCGATAACTGATTGCGGTGCCGCCTGCTAAACTGGTAGCAAAGGAGTGAAGATGATGGCTTTACTAGAATTGAAAAATGTATCGAAAACCTATACAGGGGAAGTGTCTGTTGAGGTTTTACAGCAAATCGATCTCAAAGTGCCAGAAGGAGAATTTATCAGCATTATGGGTCCATCTGGCAGTGGCAAGACCACCATGCTGAATTTGGTGGCAACATTGGATAAACCGACTTCAGGTTCGGTGATCATCAAGGGCGAGCAGCCCCTAGAATTATCTAAGCAAAAACTCGCGGAGTTTCGTCGTCGGCAACTAGGTTTTGTTTTTCAAAACTACAATTTACTTTCGCCATTGAGCGTGCTTGAGAATGTGATTTTACCACTGACATTGGATCGGGTGCCGGTTCTTGAGATGAAAGAACGTTCGGAACAGCTATTACGTGAGCTTGGGATCTATGAGAAAAAAGACAAACGCATCTATCAGCTTTCCGGTGGAGAGCAGCAGAGAGTTGCGATTGCTAGAGCTTTGATCCATCAACCGGAATTGCTTTTAGCAGATGAACCGACGGGCAATCTTGATTCAAAGGCAGCACGAGATGTCATGGAAATACTAAGTCAGATGAACAAGCAACTTAAGGTCACCACCATGATGGTCACCCATGATCCTTATTCTGCCAGCTTTTCTGATCGGGTCGTTTTCATCAAAGATGGAAAGCTGTATAACGAAGTCTATCGCGGGGCTGATCAACAGCAATTTTATCAAAAAATTCTTGAAGTCCTAGCACATTTAGGAGGTCGCCGTCATGAATTTCAGACAGTTGATCATTCGTAATCTGCGGGGGAATTTTCGAACCTATGCGGCCTACTTCGTCAGTAGCGCCTTTGCGGCGATGGTGTTTTATATCTTTAGTCTTTTGCTCTTTCATCCGCAATTGGAAGAAAATTTGTCCAATAGCGGTACACTTTCAGAATTGGCGAAGGTCGGTCTATCCGTCGCACTTGTGGTGATCGCTTTACTGTCGCTGTTGTTTTTATGGTATACATTTGTGGTCTTTTTAAAACGACGCAAACGTGATCTGGCAATCTACTTGATTTTGGGGATCGAAGAAAAAGATCTGCGAAAGATTTTGTTTGTCGAAAATGCCCTTTTAGGAACCTGTGCCACAGTGACCGGTATTGGGTTAGGGATTTTATTGACGAAATTATTGCTGCTGATTGCGCAAAATGTCATGTATCTAACAGAAGGACTGAAATTTATGGTTCCTATGGAAGGTTTAGGATTGACCTTTGGGATTTATGTTTTTATTTTTCTCTTGATCTCCTTTTTCAGTACTCGGGCTTTGCAAGGAGAGCAGATCATCTCCTTGATCAAGGAAAATGAAAAACCGCGTCCTGAGCCAAAAAGTCATTGGGCATTGGCATTTTCAGGAATTGTGCTGTTGCTAGTTGGCTATGGATTGGTCTTTTATTTTAGCTTCCAAACGTACTCAATGCTGCCACTTATGCTAGGAGTCTTGTTGACTGTTGCAGGCACGATTTTGTCATTCCATCAGTTCAGCGTATTTCTGTTGAAACGATTAAAGAAACGGTCGACCTTCTTACGGGGCACTCGGATGTTGACTATCAGCGAATGGATCTTTCGCATGCGAGACAATGCGGCGATGTATAGTCTGATCGCTATTAGTACCTCCGTGGCATTCGTTGGGATTTCCGTGATGTTGGCAATCGGTAGCTCTTCTTTTTCTTCGATCCAAGGAATCAGTGTAGCCTATGTGTTTCCGTGGTCTGGGCCAGAAGACCTCGATCATACCGAGGGAAAAGTAAACGAAATTAAAACTGTTATAGAAGAAAAAGGGTATGCGCCTGTAACGGATAGTGTTTCCTTACTATGGGCATATGCGAATCTGGATGAATCTGCAGTTACGAATGATTCATTCTATACGACGAATGGCTTTTCAATTATGCGAGAAAGCGACTATCAGAAAATGATGAAACAAATTGGTGAGGAAGCTGATTCTGTTGCAGATAATCAAATAATGACACTTAGTGCTAATTATTCACGTCGAAAACAGCTTCTAGAAGTCCCTGAGAACGAACGTACAAGTATCTATCCAATCGAATTGGGATCAGAGACCGGTATAAAAAAAGATGTTACGATTGTCCACAGTCCCTCAATGCTTTCTCTGGATTACTTTGGACTGTCAGTTGTGACAGATAAAACCTTTGAGGAGTGGCAAGCCCTCTTGCAAAAATCCACCGACGATATGGAATCTGGTTTTATTTGGTTAGACTATCCAGAATGGGCTGAAACACCTGAATTGGTATCTGATTTCAATGGGAATTTAGATAAAGAAAATGCCTTGATCGATCAGCAATACGAAGAGCTCAGTCAGGAGTTTGAAGCCAAAGGTGACTATACGGATGAAGAGTGGGCAGAAGCAGCAAAAGACATTCCGATGCGTACGTCTTATACCTCGAAATACCAAGTTTTCCAAGAAAATCGTCAAGGAAATGGCATCATCTTAATGATCACGGTATTACTGGGTTCGGTTTTCTTTATTTTCTCCGCTTCAATTATCTATTTCCGTTTATTTGCAGATTTAGATAAAGATGGGGCGTACCACCGTTCCTTGCATATCTTAGGTGTGTCGCCGAAGGAGCGTCACAAAGTTCTGCGACGCCAACTGCAAGTGATGTACTTCTTGCCAACAGTCGTGGCAATGATCCATTTTGCGGTGGCAATGACCGCTTTGCGTATTTTAGTAGAATTGCCTGTATGGCAATACTATGGTGTGATCGTTAGTCTCTTTTTGATTTTCCAAATCGTTTTTTACTTTGTTTGTCAGTATCGGTACTTGCAGCAAATTGATAGGATCGCCGATCCTACAGAGTAATTTATTCTTCAAGCCAAATCTCTTTCAGTTTGTACTGATTGGGATTTGGCTTTTTATTAGCTAGTTTGTCTAAATTTCTATCCATGAAGCCTTTTAATTGTGCAAATCATTGAAAAGCAGATAAAATTAAGTAACGCTCATTTTGTCAAACAAACGAAGAGACACTGTTAGAACACGACAACTGTCAGATGCAAAATTCATTTCGAGTACAGTGAAGGCTGCGGTCGATGGATTTAGGGAAGCACTTATTTGAGGGAGGAGACCAATGATCACACGACTTGGAAAAGCATTTGCAGTCTTACTGTTGCTGATTCCTTTATTTGCTGGTATCCGGATTGTTTATGGGGAAACCGATGTGGGTGCCAACCTGATCACAAATGTATCGATCGTTAATAGCCGCAACGAGGTCATCACAAGTATTGAAAAGGATGATTCCTTCAAAATAGATATGACCTGGAGTTTGGAGGATTTAGGAGATTTAAAAGCCGGTGACAAAGCGACTGTCACCTTGCCAGTTGAGATTGAAGGCGTCAATAATACGTATGCTTTATACGATGAAAATAACAACTTAGTGGTCAATGTTACCCAAGTTGGCAATCAGCTGACCTTTGTTTTCACGGAATTTGTCGAACAAAATACCAATGTACACGGGGACTTTTATTTTTGGACAAAGTTCAGCGATGAAGTGACAGAGAACCAAATCAACAACTTCAACTTCGAAACAGTAAATGGAACGCAATCGGTGCCTATCTTTATTCAAGCAGTGGATGATACAGGGGAGGGAGCCTTACTCACCAAACAAGGACTGTATTTAGGTACGCAAGAACCCAAACGGATTATTGATTGGCGTGTGTACATCAACTCGTTTGATACAAATCAAGTGACGATCAAAGATGGAACGTTTATTGATATTTTAGGTCCCCATCAGACACTCATCAGTACGACTGCCCGAGTAGTTTACGGCCCCAGCGTTTCCAACCCAACGTATGTTGAGCAAGTACCGATCGTTTTAAATAGTGATGGCTCCTTTGAAATTCCTTTGCGGGATACGGAGGAACGGATCTACATTACCTACAAAACAGAAACGGATGGAACATTGGAACAATATACCAATCGGGGCATCCTTGATGCCGTGGTCAATGATGTGCCAAGAACAAGCAGTATTACTGGCTATACGCCACGCTATGGTGGCGGTGGTGGCGGAACCGGTGAACCAGGGGAGTCCAGCAGCACGGAACCAAGTAGTGAAAGCAGCACCAGTAGCAGCACGGAACCAAGCAGCGAAAGCAGCACCAGTAGCAGCACGGAACCAAGTAGCGAAAGCAGTACAAGTAGTAGCACGGAACCAAGTAGTGAAAGCAGCACCAGTAGCAGCACGGAACCAAGTAGCGAAAGCAGTACAAGTAGTAGCACGGAACCAAGTAGTGAAAGCAGCACCAGCAGTAGCACAGAACCAAGTAGTGAAAGCAGCACTAGTAGTACTACCGAACCAAGTAGTGAAAGTAGTACTACTAGTAGCACAGAACCAAGTAGTGAAAGCAGTACAAGTAGTAACACGGAACCAAGTAGTGAAAGCCGCACCAGCAGTAGCACAGAACCAAGTAGTGAAAGCCGCACTAGTAGTAGCACGGAACCAAGTAGCGACAGTAGCACCAGTGAATCCACCGAATCAACTAACAGGAGTAGTTCTAGTAATACTGGGGCGGTGTCACCTGAAAATTCATCCTCTGGGATCAATAAGTCATCCAAAACAAATAATTTGCATAATCAATCAGAAAAACAGCACTTTCCTCAAACGAATGAAGTGTATAATCATTTATGGATTGCAATAGGAATGGTTTTAGCAGGATGCGCATTGAAGTTAGGTTGGAGTAAATTTATCAGGTAGATAGAAACTGAAATTTTGGAGGCAGTTTTATTACTTGGAAGAAAAATTAATAAAGACTTATTTAAAGGAAAGATGCCATTTTATGGCCACTTTCCTTTTTTTTTCGGCGCATGTTTTCTCTGAGATTTTATTATAATTTCTTTATCAAGTTATCTTGAAATATTCATTTAGGAAGTGAGGAAATGAGAAAACTGGTTGGTGTTTTAATCACAATACTGCTAATAGGGTTATTGATTCTTGTGTTTGGTTTCGATCATACTTCAGCAAAAGAACGTTCCAGAGGAAATCTGTCGTTTTCTGTACAAACGAACCGAGTGATTTATGACGAAGCCTTGAAAATGATCACGGTTCCGGTACGTCCGAACAAAACACTGACTTCACAAAAGGTTCGTGTCTTACTAACTTATGGTTGGGATGGGAACGGACACAGTGAAAAAGTGATCGGCGAAACAGTTTTAACGAAAGTCGATTGGTTTTCAGGTGTTGAAAACTACTTAAGGATCCATGCGGAGATGGCTATTGATGAGATAAAAAGTATGGATAAAGTTGATTTAGTTGTTATATATGATGGTGAAACAACAATAACTGAAAACCTGAAGCCCGGTCATTGGCAAGTAACCGCGCCGCCAAGCAGTAATGAGAGTACGACAGCTGAGACAAGTAAAAGCTCAAACGAAACGGTAGCAACAAGCGCTTCCTCTAGTAGTATCGAGCCGAAATTTAGCGAGTCTCAATCGACGAGTCCAACGACTTCTGAGGCTGAAATTACCAGTGAAGACATCCAAAGCACACAAAGCACTATCGATATCAGTGATTCGGAAACCGTCAGCACCCAACCAGTCACTAAAAGCGAGCCAAGTCAGACAGAGAGCTGTCAAGAAAACGCAGCGACAGCCATAACGTCTACCGAGAAGGAATCTGCTTCGTCAAAGCATTCAGATTCACAAAAGAAAACCAAAGGATTGCCAGCCAATCAATCCCAGAAAAGTCAGGCGAGCGTTTCATCTAGTGTCCGTACAGAAGAGCACCAAGCGACAACATCTTCTCAAGACAAAAAGGAACAACTTCAACCCACGGAGATAAGCAGTGGCAAGGAGGTCAATGCAGCCGTACTACCGAAAACCGGCAGCAAAACTACCAATCTTCGCTATCTACTCTTTGGTCTAGTAGTGGTTCTGACTGTGTTTCTTTACTGGCTGAAGTGAAAGTTATTTTATGATGAGAAGCTGTAACGAACATACCCAAAAATCATGAGAAAATTGATAACCCACGATTGGAAATTTCTTCCCCAGAATGCACAATCACGTGTTGTTTTGCCGTAATTCATAATTAGTCTGACGATCGTTTTGAGGCGTCAGACTTTTTTTATGAAAATATACAGATAACAAAAGGAAAATTTGTTAAAAGTAATTTGACAGAAAAGAGGGCACAGTGGTACGATCACCAAACATTCACAGCTTACAATTTTGTAAGGTGATAGATTCAAAGCAAAAAACAGCTTTGGCTGACCATACAAGCGAGGGAATTTTCATGTTACACGCACTTTTGGATACCACAGAAAAACAAATTTTTCAGTTTCTAAGTTATTGTTACGAAACGAACAAACCAAAATATACAATTAAAGAGCTTTCTGATGTTTTCAATAGGAGAACGAATAAAATGCAGTCGATCGTGCAACAAGTCGAATGGTTTTGTGCCCGCTATCCTCAGTTTACGCTGATTTATGATGAACAAGAAAAAGAAGTGGTGATTGCTTTTTCTCCACGATTTTTATTGAGTCAAGCATATAATGTATTGTTACAGGGAACCGTTGGGTTTATCTTACTCGATGCACTCTTTCATGGGGACTATCACTCCCTTGAACAACTCAGCCTCAAAACCTTCAGCAGTCTCCGAACGGTCCAACGAAAATTGAAAGAACTAAATCACATTTTGGCGAACTATCATTTGTCCTATAGTCTGAAGAAAGGAGATCCCTTGACAGGTGAGGAATACGCAATCCGCTATTTTTATCATTTAACCTATTGGCAGATTTTCGATGAGAAGCACTCACAGGTCGTGGCATCGATCAAGGATAAAGAAAGCGTTATGGCTTTGTTTGAAACTAATGCTTCTTATATGAGAAAAATCGATATCGATAAGTTTCTTAATCTATTCGCTATCTCCCTGCAAAGAATTCATCAAAAGCATCCAATCACTTTTTTACCAGAGGAAGTAAGTACCTTTGAACATCCACTGATTGAAAGGAATCAGTTTTTTGAGGTCTTTTTAAAGCCATTATTCAACGGCAATCACCTTTCTCTATCTGAAATCTCGGAGCCTGAATGCAGCTTCTTGTATTTTATGTTTGGCGTAATGAACACCTATCTTGAAGAGGATCTTTGCGAGGCGGAACTCTCGTGGTTGACCCAACCCAAGTATCAGCCAGAAGTATTACTTGTTGAACAACTAGCCCAGTGTTTTCGTCTGAGGTTTACCGATGCTGAAAAAAACTATTTACTAGTTAATTTCGTAATGATCCATTCTGCTTCCAACCTTTTTGGTACCCGACAAAAAAGTGATAGTTTTGGTAAACCGACCGACAAGCAAGAGCTACAAGCGGCTTTCCCAGTGCTTTATCCGACCGTGAAACGATTTTTTGAGGAAGCGACTGTTTCTTTACCTGATTTGCGTGCATTGCTGCAAAAGAATGACCGATTGATTTTCCAATACTGTATGTTATTGAGAGTTATTTTTATCAAATATGAACAGCCAGTCACTTTCTCGATCCATTCGAAATACGGAAAAACGCAAGAACTTTGGATGAAGAACCGACTATTGAATGCAACGCATCGAGCGATGGCGCATCTTTCACTTACTCAAAAACCAGATTTGGTCATCAGTGATTATCCGATTCATCAAGAATTTTCTGAGGAAGAACAGCCCTATATCTTTTATTGGAACGGTCAACCAAGCGCAAAGGAGTGGAAACAACTTAAACAAACGATCAAACAGATCAGAAGTGCCAAGAACAAGGCAGCTTTTGAAAAGCTCGTTTTTGCCCAATCGATTTGATCGTACCATGTAAATAATCAGCCGCGTGGGTTGGCTGAGCAGACAGAACTTATAATTTCGTAAGTTTCGGCAGTAAGGCGAAAGTGAAAAGCGACTTTGATAAACACAGGTGTCAAGAAGCAAAAACAGGAACATCGTCGTTCCTTTTTCGCTTCTTGACTTTTTTTTACAGAGATGGCATGGTATACATATTATCATAACGTTTTTTATTTAAAATCGTTGCAGAAAAGGTGTTAGGAAGAAGGGGTAACTTTGACAGAAGTATTAGCACTGCAAAATGTTTCCAAATTGATTGGAACCAAACGAATCATTGAGGATGTTTCCTTTGTGGTGGACCAAGGACAAGTCGTTGGTTTATTAGGGCCTAATGGGGCTGGGAAGACGACGATCATTCGGATGATTGTTGGGTTGATGAAGCACAACACAGGATCGATTGCCATTATGGGGAATTTACTGGATTCTTCTTTTAAAACCGCGATTGCCTCAGTCGGTGCGATCGTTGAAAATCCTGAGTTTTATAATTATATGACAGGCTATGAAAATTTGATGCAGTATCAGCGCATGGCGAAGAAAAAAAGTACGACAGCAGAATTAGAAGCTCTTATTCGTCAGGTACATTTAGAAGGACACATCCATCAAAAAGTCAAAACCTATTCATTAGGGATGCGTCAGCGTTTAGGTGTTGCCCAGGCATTGGTCCATCAACCAGACTTATTAGTTTTAGATGAACCGATGAATGGCCTGGATCCTAAAGGCATGCGGGAGTTTCGAGAAATGATTCTTTCTTTGAGAGAAAAAGGCGTTTCTGTCTTAGTTTCCAGTCATCAATTAAGCGATATCGAACAAATTGCCGATCATTTGATCGTGGTGCAAAAAGGAAAAGTCACTCATCAAGTAGCAATGGCAGAGTTGAAAGCAGAGAAAAATGTACTGATTATTAAAACTGATGATAATGCGGAAACAGAAGCACTGTTAAAAGCTTCCTTTGAGGTCGAGGTCTTGCAGGTTGCAGATGAATTGCAAGTCACTCTAGCAACAGATCAGCGTTCGGCAATCGCTGCAGCGATCGTGACGGCTGGGATCGGCTTGAAAGAACTACGGACAAAGCAATCTTCTCTAGAAGATACATTCTTGGCTTGGACCGAAGAAGGAGGTTTGTAAGCATGCTGACATTGATTAAAAATGAATGGATCAAATTAACCAAAAAACGTTCTACTTGGATCATGCTGCTTTTATTGGTTCTAATGACTTTTGGGTTGACCTATGTGGTTCGCTTAGGTAGTCCCGAGATTGGTGCCAATGATTTATTCGCTTCTTTGAGCGACATGACTTCCTTTTTAAACTTATTTGTGGTGATTGTGGCAGCTTCTTCAGTGGCGGAAGAGTTCAGTCGTGGAACAATCAAGTTCTTATTGATTCGGCCTTTTTCCAGAAGCCAAATCTTAGCAGCAAAAGCCATCAACACGTTTTTATTTGCGCTTTTAGGGACTGCTGTTTTACTAATCAGTAGTTTAGCAGCCGCCAATTTATTTTTAGCAGCTGAATCACCTTTTGCTGCTACTGGCTACAACGGGCTAGCGGCGATTCTCGTTGCCTTTGTTTTTGCGGGAACCAACTTGCTATTGATTGTCTTTTATATTGCATTGACCATCTTTATCTCAGCCGTCATTCGCTCTCAAAGCCTGGCGGTTGGCTTAGGCTTGGGTATGTTGTTTGGAAGCAGCATCATCAACTCGATCATGCTTTTTGCTCAAGAAAAATACCCATGGCTGAAGTGGAACCCGTTTAATTTTATGAATATCAAAGAGCAGATACCGAGTTTATTAAATAGTCCTGACATGCAGATGACTGCCTTTGATCCGGGATTGGGCTATTGGGAAATGGCGATCGGGATCCTTGTTTATAGTGTTTTAATCTACCTTTTAACAAATTGGTTATTCAATAAAAGAGATGTCGCATTAAGTTGAGGAAACGAGTGAAAGTTTTTGGATAAATCCAACTTTCACTCTTTCTTTTTGTGTTTTTTTCTAGTAAAATGATTCATTGAGAGTACAAGAGAAAGGAGAGTTTTCAAATGGTTAGTGTAGGAATCGTAATCGTGATCGCTGTTGTTGCAGCATTACTAGGCGCTGTCGGCGGCTTCTTTTTGGCGCGTAAATATATGCAAGATTATCTAAAGAAAAATCCTCCCGTTAATGAGGATATGCTTCGCTCGATGATGATGTCAATGGGTCAAAAACCTTCTGAGAAAAAGATTCGTCAGATGATGCAGCAAATGAAAAACCAAAAGTAGGTTTTTTTCTAAGAAGCGGGCTGATTTTATCAGCTCGCTTTTTATTGCGGCAAAATGCAGAAACTAAAAGAATGTCCCCAGGCTGCTTTTTCTATTTACGTTCTGTGAATAGCGGGGTAGCAATCGAATCTGAATCTAATAAATATTCGGAAAAATCGCAAAATTTAGGCAACAGGTCACAAAGAAATGGAGAGTGTTATGTCAATATTTAGGAAGTTAGGTTGGTTTTTTAAACAAGAAAAGAAACATTATTTGTTAGGCGTAGGCTCTTTAGTCCTAGTCGCCTTGGTACAGTTGGCCCCTCCCAAAGTTATCGGGATCATCATCGATGAAATTGCGGAAAAAGAGATCTCGATGCAGACGATCTTTTTTTGGGTCATGATCTTGATTGCTTCAGCTATCGCTCAATATGTGTTTCGTTTTGTCTGGCGAACGCATATCTGGGGCAGTGCCGCTCGGCTAGAAAAAACGTTACGCAGACAGTTATTTGCACATTTTACAAGGATGGATCAGTTGTTTTATCAAAAGCATCGGACAGGTGATTTGATGGCCCATGCCACCAATGACTTGAATGCCATCCAGAATGTGGCAGGGGCGGGGATCTTGACCTTTGCTGATTCCTTCATCTCTGGTGGAGCTACCATCATTGCGATGGTTCTCTTTATCGATTGGCGGTTAACGATCATTGCTCTATTGCCGCTGCCTTTCTTAGCAGTCATGGCACGGGTTCTTGGTAGCAAATTGCATGATGCGTTTCGTGACTCGCAAGAAGCATTTTCTTCCATCAACGACAAAGCCCAAGAAAGTATTACTGGGATGAAAGTCATCAAAACCTTTGGACAGGAAAAAGAGGACATCGCTGATTTTCAAACCAAAATCGACCATGCCATCATCAAAAACCGCAAAGTCAATTTTCTGGATGCCTTATTTGATCCGTTTATTACGATCATCATTGGAATCTCCTATGTGCTGACGATCATCGTTGGCGGCAATTATGTCATGGACGGTACCATCTCGATCGGTCAATTGGTATCTTTCATCAGTTATATCGGTATGTTAGTTTGGCCAATGTTTGCCATCGGACGCCTGTTCAATGTGCTGGAACGAGGCAATGCAAGTTATGATCGGGTTGCCGAATTATTGGCGGCAAAGACCCATATCATTGAAGCCAAAGATGCGGTCGATACCCCAGCCCAAGGAACGGTGAACGTTCAAATCAATGATTTTCACTATCAAGGAGATGATTTTGTCCTGCAAGACATCCACTTTACTTTGCCTGCCGGGCAAACACTTGGTGTGGTCGGGAAAACTGGTGCAGGAAAAACCTCTTTGATGAAGCTCTTGTTGCGAGAGTATGATTCATTTGATGGGGCGATCACCTTCGGGGGCATCGACAGCAAGCAATACTCTTTGAATGCTCTTTTGGGTTCGATCGGTTATGTTCCGCAAGATCATTTCTTATTTTCCATGACGATTCGAGACAATATCCGCTTCGCGCAACCACGGTCTTCTCAAGCAGAAGTTGAAGCGGCTGCTAGATTAGCAGTGATCCACGAGGATATCAGTCAGTTTCCTGAAGGGTACGAAACGATGGTGGGGGAACGTGGTGTTTCTCTTTCCGGCGGACAAAAACAGCGTTTATCCATTGCCCGTGCCTTGATCACTGACCCAGAATTATTGATTTTAGATGACGCCCTTTCAGCAGTAGATGCCAAAACGGAAGAAGCTATTTTACAACAATTACGGACATTCCGTCAGAATAAAACAACGATCATTGCTGCCCACCGCCTAAGCAGTGTCAAGCATGCAGAAGAAATTCTCGTGATCGACAATGGGAAAATCAGTGAACGTGGGACCCATGAACAATTATTGGCTGCAAATGGCTGGTATAAAAAAATGTGGGACAAGCAGCAACTAGAAGCCAAAATCGAAGGGAGTGAAGCCTAATGCAAGAATCAGAATGGAGCAAATCGATTCCCTTTAAAGAGCAAAAAAACATCATCAAACGAATGTTTCTTTTTGCCAAACCGTTTCGAAAAACCTTCTATGCAGCGATCTTTTTTGCTTTTGTGCTATCGATCATCAATATCTTGTTGCCTTTGATCATTCAAACCTTTATGGATAATTATTTGACCAATCAGACGGCGACCCAGCAAGTCATTTATTTCTTTGCTGCGTTGTATTTCTTTGGGGTGTTGGTAAAAGCCGTGATTTGGTTTTTCCAATGGTTCCTTTATTCAATGGGTTCTTTAAAAACCTATCAATATATTCGAGCAAAATTATTTGAAAAATTGCATAGTCTTGGGATGCGCTATTTCGATCAGACGCCAGCGGGTTCGATCGTTTCACGGGTCAGCAACGACACAGAAACATTGTATGAATTTTGGTATGTCTTCTTGATGGTATTGACAGGAATTTTTGCGGTGGTTTCTTCTTTTGCCGCCATGTTCCGCATCAACGTCAAAATTGCCTTACTAAACTTGATTTTTCTGCCAATCCTAATGGTAGTCATCTGGTATTATCAAAAATTCAGCTCTCGTATCTATCGTCAAATGCGGGAAAAACTGAGTCAACTGAATACGAAATTGAATGAATCGATTTCTGGCATGCAGATCATTCAGCAATTCCGCCAAGAGGCGCGGCTGAATGAAGAATTCGAAGCGACCAACGATGATTATTTGAAAACTAGATACGCCATGATCCGCACGAATGCGCTGCTACTATCACCAATCATTAGTTTGTTGTATGCCTTAGCGATTGCCTTGTCATTGACGCTCTTTGGGTTTGATGCCTTAGAATCGCCCATTGAAGTTGGGTTGATTTTCGCCTTTACGACCTATATTCAAGGATTCTTTAATCCCATGACACAGATGATGGATTTTCTCAGCGTCTTTACTGATGGGATGGTAGCCGGCAGCCGGATTTTGAAGATTATGGATAACGAAGAATATACGCCGCAGCAAAACTCCGATGCCAGTCAAACCATCACCAAAGGAAAAATTGAATTTCGTGATGTCAGTTTTTCCTATGATGGAAAAAACAACGTATTGAATCATATTTCTTTCATCGCCTATCCAGGTGAGACCGTGGCTCTAGTCGGTCACACAGGAAGTGGCAAGAGCTCGATCATCAATGTGTTGATGCGTTTTTACGAATTTGGGGAAGGGCAAATTTTGATCGATGATCAAGATATCCGCGACTTCACGATGGAAGAGCTTCGGAAAAAAGTTGGACTCGTATTGCAAGATGCTTTCATGTTTTATGGGGACATCGCTGACAATATCCGCTTATTGAATCAGGACATTCGTGAAGAACAGATCGAAGCAGCAGCAAAATTTGTTCAAGCAGATGCCTTTATTCAAAAACTACCTGGTAAATACCACGCCAAAGTGATTGAACGGGGTGCCAGTTATTCAAGCGGGCAACGGCAATTGATTTCCTTTGCCCGAACGATGGTGACCGATCCGAAAGTGCTGGTCTTGGATGAGGCGACTGCCAATATCGATACTGAAACAGAAGGACTGATCCAAGAAGGCTTGGCAAATATGCGTCAAGGGCGAACCACGATCGCGATCGCCCATCGATTGTCTACCATTCGCGATGCTGAGTTGATTTTGGTGCTTGATAAAGGCTCGATCGTCGAACGAGGCACCCATGATGAACTTTTGGCTCAAAAAGGGTTGTATGCCGATATGTACCGTTTGCAGGCAAGTGAAGTTTAATAGCTTTGATAGTAATGCTAACCTTAAAGACTCTCGTTTTTAAGGTTTTTTTGTACGAAAAAAAGAAGGAAGGGATGAAAAATAAAAATAACGAACAACGATTGACAGCGCTTTCTACCTTTGCTATGATAAAGATAATAGAACTGGTTCTAATGGATAGTGATTGTTGATTTTTAACAAGCTAAACCTGATGAAGCTGCGGTATTTGCGCTGCTTTCATGAGGTTTTTTCTGTGTTGACTGTTGGCTAAACAATAAAGACAAGCAATGAACCATATCCGCAATGATAAAGTAAGTGGGGGTAGGACATGAAAATCAGTAAAGTGTTAAACAATAATGTTGTGATCACTACCGATCAAAGTCAAAACGAGATTATTGTTATGGGGCGGGGGATTGCCTTTAAGAAAAAAGTGGGAGATGACATTTCTTCAGAAACGGTCGATAAAGTATATCGCTTAGAAAATCAGACGATCTTATCTCAATTTCAAGAGCTGCTTGCTGACTTACCACTGGAATATCTTGAATTATCCAATGAGATCATTGAGTATGCTCGGCGAGAATTGTCATCCCCCATCAATGATTCCATCTACATCTCGCTGACAGATCATATGCACTGTGCCATTGAACGATCGAAAAAAGGAATGACGGTCAAAAATGTCTTATTGTGGGATATCAAGCGTTTTTTCCCCGATGAGTACCAAATAGGCTGCAAAACAGTAGAAAAAATCAAAGAACATTACGGGATTCAGCTGCCAGATGATGAAGCTGGCTTTATTGCTCTGCATCTGGTCAATGCGCAAACCGAAAATGGTGACCAAGGCAATATTGCTGAGCTAACCCAAACGATGCAAGACATTATTAACATTGTTAAATATTTTTTCAAAACCACCTTTGATGAAGAGTCCGTTTATTTTTATCGCTTCACTACGCATTTGAAATTTTTTGTCTCAAGAATGCAAAACCATACCCCTCATACGGATGAAACCGATGAAGATCTTTTGGCTATGGTCAAAGTGAAGTACCGAAATGCGTATCAATGCGTACAAAAAATCGCTGAACTATTAGAAAATCAGTATCAGTATCAAATGTCCAGTGACGAAAGTTTGTATTTAACGATTCATATTGCCAGACTTGTGCAAAAAAATCGTTGATTGAAATAAAGAAGAAAGGAGAAAGAGTTTTACTCAGTGCAAGATATAGAAGAAAGAATAATTTTTTGGCAATGATTTTTATTAAAACGTATTTTTAGGACCGCTAGTTAAGAAGCAGCATATCAAAGACGAAACATTTTGGATAGTGACATTCAGTTGGCTAAACCTTCAATACAAAAAAATTGGAGGAATCAAAAATGGGAAAATACCGTGAATTAGCAGAAAAAATCGTCGCAAATGTCGGTGGGAAAGAGAACATCAATAGCTTGACGCATTGTATCACACGCCTGCGTTTTAAATTAAAGGATGAAGGCGTCGCAAATGATGAAGTCTTAAAGAACATGGAAGGTGTCGTGACGGTCATGAAGAGTGGCGGTCAATACCAGGTGGTTATCGGAAACCATGTGCCAGATGTCTATGCAGAAGTGATCGATGTTGCAGGAATCAGTGGTGATGCTGAAGAAACAGCCTCAGGTGGCAACTTGTTTGATCGTTTGATCGATATTTTGAGCGGCTGCTTCCAACCCTTCTTAGGTGCTTTGTGTGCGGCTGGGATGATCAAAGGACTAAACGCACTGTTGCTTTTTATTGGTACAACAGGTTTGATCGATTATACAACAACGACTGGTACCTATGTGATGTTCAATGCGATCGGTGATTCGATCTTCATGTTTATGCCGGTGATTTTAGGGTATACGTCAGCAAAAAAATTCCGCTTAAATCCAATGGTGGGAATCGTGATCGGGTCGGCGCTTTGCTATCCGACGATTCAAGGATCAGCCTTGCAAGCGGCATTTGTTGCCGGAGCTGGCGAGGGAGCTGCTGCACCTTATAGCTTATTAGGCTTGCCAGCGTATGAAACCTTCTTAGGGATTCCGTGGGTTGGTGCGACATATACTAGTAGTGTGGTTCCAGTAATCTTTATCATCGCATTCGCTGCACAAGTTCAAAAATTGGCGAAGAAAATCATTCCGTCTGTTGTCCAAACATTTTTAGTGCCTTTCTTGGTTTTATTGATTGCATTGCCAATTGGCTTTTTGGTGATTGGACCTGTGATCAGTATGTTGACGGATCTTTTAAGCTCAGGATTTGAAGCATTGATGGACTTCTCTCCAGCGATTTATGGTTTGTTATTAGGCTTCTTCTGGCAAGTCTTGGTTATTTTCGGCTTGCATTGGTCAGTTGTGCCACTACACATTATGCAAGTGACACAGCTCGGCTACAGTCAAATTTTGGTAGCATCATTTGGTGCCAGCTTTGCCCAAACAGCGGTAGTGATGGCTATGTACTTTAAACTTAAAGACAAAAAACTAAAAGCTCTATGTCCACCAGCCATTATCTCAGGACTTTTTGGTGTAACAGAACCAGCAATTTATGGGATCACGTTACCGAAAAAAATGCCGTTTTTCTTCTCAATGATTGGTGGGGCGGTCGCAGGTGCCTTCTTAATGATCAATGGCACAACGAGCTATACCTCTGGTGGTTTAGGCGTCTTTGGAATCTTTAACTATATCACTCCAGAAGGCGATGCCAGTGGCATGTGGTTCTCGGTCATCGGGATCTTGATCGCTGCAGCGATTGGTTTTGGTTTGACGATGGCTTTCTGGAAAGATGATGCGGTGGAAGAAGAAATCGCAGAAGGACAACCAGCGATGACTGTTCGGAAAGAAGTAATCACTTCCCCTGTTGAAGGAACGATCGCACCACTAAGCAGTGCAAAAGATGAAGCCTTCGCACAAGGGATTCTAGGAAAAGGCATCTTGATCCATCCCTCAAAAGGCGAAGTTGTGGCTCCTTTTGACGGAACAGTAATGACCTTGTTCCCAACCAAACATGCCATTGGGTTGATCTCTGAGAACGGCTTAGAGCTTTTGATCCATATTGGTTTAGATACTGTTCAATTAAACGGTGAATACTTTGAAGCCCATGTGAAGCAAGGAGACACGGTGACTCGCGGACAAAAATTGATCACCTTTGATAAGGATGCATTGATCAAAGCTGGATTTAATATTGAGACCCCAGTGTTAGTCACCAACTCCGCCGATTATTTGGATATCATCGAGTCAGACAAACGTGAGGTAGGCTGTTCCGATGATTTGATCACGGCTTTAGTTTAGCCAAAAACTTTCTAACAAGTTCTACGTAAGGTTAAAAGCGATCGCCCATGTGAAGCGATCGCTTTTTGTCAGTCATTTAATTGGGAAACAGTGAGTCTTTATAATGAAGATTTTTATCGTAGGTTGGCTCAGCGATTATCGTCGATGATGTAGGGCGCTTGTCATAAGCCATGCCAATATCGATCAAATGCTGCAAGTTTTTTTCATAATGCTCCGAAAAGACGACTGCGTACAACAAATCCAGCAAGTAGCAAACGGACGTATTGATCGTAAAGTTGGCGATCTTTGAGTAGAGCCGTTCTCTTGTCGTGATATTCAAAACACAATTACTTAATTTCGCCAAGGAGTTCTCCCCGATACTCGTCATGCCAATGATGGAAACCTGCCGCTCGGCAAGGATCTTACCGATTTCTTTGACCATTTTGTTTTCACCGGTGTAAGAAATCAAGATCGCGGTCGTACCGGAGGTACAGTTAGATGCCTCGTAAGCACTCTCGCCGAAGGTGTCGCAGACGTGAATGTTTTTTCCTAAACGCCGCATCTTCAAAACAAAGTCTTGAGAAATCAAGGTATTGGCATTACTGGCGAAGATCTTGATATGGTTGGCGTTGAGCAACGATTGTTTCGCTTTTTGTAATTCATCATGATGGATCAAGGAAAGCGTATCTTCAATCGTTGTTTGTTCAAGCTTTGCCAACTTTTTGGCGATGGTCATAATGCCGTCATGGGAGGAAAAAGGGAAGTTCGCATCTACATCTGTAAAATGGCTGCTCATATAAGTTTGCTCTTCCACAAAGGCCGTTTTTAAGTCGAGCCAACCATTGAAGCCTAATTTTTTGGCAATCCGAATAAAAGTAGAAGGATGAACGTAGGTCTTTTCTGACAATTCCTTAATGGTTTGATCCGCCATCGCAGTCGGGTTGGCTAATAAATAATCGATCAACGATCGTTCCGCTGGTGCTAGTTTGATTTGGCGCATTTTTTCTTGTAACAACATGGTATATATGCTCCTTTTTACATTTTTTTATGATTATTTGTAAATGGTTTTTACAAAAATTCGTTTTTATTCAGTACCTAGCGAATCGTTTACATCCTAATTATTCCTTATTTGATGCTCTTTGTAAATCTTTTTTACAAAACATCTGCAAGAAGAAACGAGATTTGCAAACGCTTTTTCTAAATATGCTATTTACATTGAATCAAATGTTTTTATGAATGATAATAAGAATGTAAATAAAATAGCAAAGGAGCAATACAATGACAAAAGGAATTAAAATTGCAACCATTGGTGGCGGCAGCAGCTATACCCCGGAGTTAATGGAAGGCTTTATCAAACGCTATGAAGAATTGCCGATTCGTGAGATTTGGCTAGTAGATATCGAAGCAGGAAAAGAAAAATTAGCAATCGTTGGTGCGATGGCACAACGGATGTGGGATGCGTCACCCTACGATGTAAAAATCCACATGACATTGGATCGAGAAGAAGCGTTAAAAGATGCTGATTTCGTTACGACTCAATTCCGAGTAGGATTGCTGAATGCCCGTATCAAAGATGAACGAATTCCTGCCTATTACGGCATGATTGGTCAAGAAACCAACGGCCCTGGTGGTATGTTCAAAGCGTTTCGTACGGTTCCAATCATTCTTGAAATCGTTGAAGACATGAAACGCTTGTGTCCCGATGCCTGGTTGATCAACTTTGCGAATCCAAGCGGTATGGTGACTGAAGCAATCGTGCGTTACGGAAAATGGGACAAAGTCATCGGGTTGTGTAACGTGCCTGTCATGGCAACGATGGTTGAACCTGCGTTGCTTGGCAAAGAACCTGACGAATTGATTTACAAATTTGCAGGATTGAACCACTTTCACTGGCACAAAGTTACCGACTCACACGGCAATGACGTTACGATGGACATTATTGATAAAATGTATGAAGAAGACAATGGCTTACCGAAGAATATCTTTGATGTACCATTTTACAAAGAACAGCTGGAACAAATGAAGATGATTCCTTGCGGGTATCACCGTTATTACTATCGTCAAGAAGAAATGTTGAATCATGCGATCGAAGAGTACAAGACTGTCGGTACACGCGCACAGCAAGTGAAACAAACAGAAGCCGAATTGTTTGAGTTGTACAAAGATCCTGAATTGGATCATAAACCAGAACAGCTGCAAAAACGTGGTGGTGCTTACTACTCAGATGCAGCGTGTGAAACGATTGCTTCCATTTATGCTAATAAAAATACCCAAATCGTCGTTTCAACCAAAAATGAAGGCGCCGTTCCAGATCTTCCTGCCGATTGCGTAGTCGAAGTAACAGCTTACGTTGGCGGACAAGGGGCTAGAAATGTTGCCTTTGGTGAGTTACCGACAGCTGAAAAAGGTTGGTTACAGGTAATGAAAGCAATGGAATTATTAACGATCGAAGCAGCTGTGACGGGGGATTACAATATCGCATTACAAGCCTTCACCATCAACCCATTGGTTCCATCAGGTGATACGGCAAAACGTGTCATGGACGAACTGTTTATTGCCCACAAAGATCACTTGCCTAAATTTAAGGAAACGATCGCACGTCTTGAAAAAGAAGGCGTAGAAGTACAAGATGAAGTAGCTCGCGAACTTGATCGCGAACTAGTTAAATAAAGAGAAAGTAGGAAAGAAACATGGCATTTAGAAAAGACTTTTTATGGGGCGGCGCAACAGCTGCCAATCAATGTGAAGGAGGCTACCAAGAAGGCGGACGCGGCTTGGCAAACGTTGACGTGGTACCGATCGGCAAAGATCGTTTTCCAGTCATTACTGGTCAAATGAAAATGTTCGATTTTGATGACGAACATTTCTACCCAGCAAAAGAAGCGATCGATATGTATCATCGCTACAAAGAAGACATCGCGCTATTTGGCGAAATGGGCTTTAAAACCTACCGTTTGTCGATCGCTTGGAGTCGGATTTTCCCTAAAGGGGATGAAACAGAACCAAATGAAGACGGCTTGAAGTTCTATGAAGATCTTTTCAAAGAATGCCACAAATATGGGATCGAACCATTAGTAACGATCACTCACTTTGATTGCCCAATGCATTTAGTTGAAAAATACGGAGCATGGCGTTCTCGTGAATTAGTCGGATTCTATGAAAACTTGTGTAACGTGATTTTCAACCGCTACAAAGGATTAGTAAAATACTGGTTGACCTTCAACGAAATCAACATGATTCTACATGCGCCATTTATGGGAGCGGGACTTTATTTTGAAGAAGGCGATAACGTTGAGCAAGTGAAATATCAAGCGGCTCACCACGAGTTGTTGGCATCCGCAATCGCAACGAAAATCGCTCACGAAGTTGATCCTGAAAACAAAGTAGGTTGTATGCTGGCTGCTGGCGCGTACTATCCATATACAAGCAAACCAGAAGATGTCTGGGAATCACGCAAAGCAGATCGCGAAAACTATTTCTTTATTGATGTTCAATCACGTGGGGAATATCCACAATATGCGCTGAAAGAAATGGAACGCAATGGGATCGAAATCAAAATGGAAGAAGGCGACCTTGAGCTGTTGAAAGCTCACACCGTAGACTTTATTTCTTTCTCTTACTATTCTTCACGCGTATCAACAACGGACGCTGAATTGTTAGAACAAACGGCTGGCAATATTTTTGCCTCTGTGAAAAACCCATACTTGGAAGCAAGTGAGTGGGGTTGGCAAATTGATCCACTTGGTTTGCGGATTACAATGAATGACATTTATGACCGTTACCAAAAACCATTGTTTATCGTTGAAAATGGTCTAGGCGCTGTGGATACACCAGATGCAGATGGCTATGTGGAAGATAATTACCGCATCCAATATTTGGCAGAGCATATCCAAGCAATGAAAGATGCGGTTGAACAAGATGGTGTCGACTTATTGGGTTACACGACTTGGGGTTGTATCGATTTAGTTTCAGCTGGAACAGGTGAAATGAAAAAACGCTATGGTTTCATTTATGTGGACCGTGACAATGAAGGAAACGGCACCTTGAAACGAACCAAGAAAAAATCATTTGATTGGTACAAACAAGTGATTGCTTCAAATGGTGAAGATTTATCGAATAACTAATCAAAAGAAGCTGCAGTTGATCCCGTTGAGAAATCAAAGGGGATCAACTGCAGTTTTTTTAAAGTCTTTTTGAAATCTTTGTAACGAATGGTTTCTTTAAGAAGAAATAGACATTCAGATATTTTGACAAGCGCCAATGTGATTGTTGTATAATGTTTATGTTGTAGCAATCACAAAAAGGTGACCTTAAGGATGACATGTTTTGTCCTCAAAATCGCCTTTCTCTGTTTTTTAAAGAACTTTTTCAATTTCTGGAATCATTTTTTGAGGATTTGTCTGGGGAGCGAAACGCTCAACGACTTTACCTTGGCGATCCACCAAGAATTTCGTGAAATTCCATTTAATGGCTTTTCCTAGCGTGCCAGGTGCTTCTTCTTCCAAATAGCGAAACAAGGGATCCGCGTCTTTTCCATTGATCACTGTTAACTTGTGCATCGGAAAGTCGACACCATAGGTGGTTCGGCAAGCGGCTGCGGCTTCTTCGGCTGACCCGACTTCTTGTTTGAACTGATCAGAAGGAAACCCTAAAACGACCAATCCTTGGTCTTTATAAGTTTCATAAAGACCTTGTAATTCTTTGAACTGCGGGCTCAAACCACACTTCGTAGCTGTATTGACGATCACTAGCGGTTGACCTTCGTATTTTGCTAGCGAATAAGTTTCGCCATTTTCCAATGTTGCTTGGTAGTCATAGATTGACATAGCAAACGCTCCTTTTAATGTAAATCGTAGTCGATAGCTTCTGAGACAAGTATAGAGCAAAGTCTTCAAAAAAACCAAGCAAACTTCTTGGCGCATTTTATTTTTTATGGAAAACAAAAAAGTCCAGCAGTCACCGAGACCGCTGGACTTTAATTATGCTTCTGGCAATACTTCGGGTTCTGTTTCTTGTGGATGAACGACAGATTTAGTTTTCCATACACCGGAGTGCCAACGATAAATCATTAAGACGCTGCGCAATGCTTCGTCAATGGCATAAGCGATCCAAACGCCGATCAAGCCGAATTTAAAGACGATCGCCAGTGAATAGGAAAACGGTAAGCTGATGACCCATAGAACAACTAGACTACAGATCAATGGGAACTTCACATCGCCACTTGCATTTAAGGAACCCACAAGGATCATATTGACTGCACGCGCCGTTTCTAAAACGATCTCTACCAAAAAGACACCTTTGGCAATCTCGATCACTTCCGCGTTGGTGGTAAAGATTCCCATGATTGGCTCAATAAACAAGTAAGTCAATAAACAGATCGTTACCGAGGCAATGATCCCGATCACCATCGTGCGCATGCCTCGCTGATGCGCGCGATCGTATTCTCCAGCACCGACATTGCGGCCAATCATGATTTGATTCCCTTGACTCAATGCGGAGGCAATCAAATAAACAAATTGGGTGATAGCTGTTACGTAAGATTTTGCAATCAAGACGCTGGCACCAAGTTGAGCCACGATCATCGTCACTACGACTTGCGCTCCTTGATAGGAAAGAGACTCGCCAGAAGAAGGCAATCCGTAAGTCAAAATGTTTTTCATCACACCCCAAGAGACATTCGAGAAACGGGCAGATAAAACAGAAAAATTCACATGCTTCTTCAGCAACATTGCGGCAATTATTAAACCAATCGAATTACCAAAGACGCTAGAAAATGCCAATCCGGTCACACCAAAATTCGGTAAACCAAAGGGGCTATATAAGACAAAGTAATTCCCAATGACGGCTAGGATACTAGCAAACATCGGCACCAATAACGCAGGTTTTGTGAAACTGTGGCTACGCATGACAGCAATTATGACCGCCGTGATCGATGAAAGGAACAGACTTCCTCCATACACTTGTAAGTATCCATGACCTAAAGCAACTAATTCAGCATCCAATCCCATGAAACGAAGGAGATAGGTTGAGCCGAAAAGGAACATTAAGCTGATCAAAATCCCGATGAACAATGAGCCAAAGAGAGCGGTATTGATGACTTTGGGTATCTGGTCGCGTTTTTTCGCACCAATCAGTTGTGCGATAATGATCTGAGTACCCACGGTGATGAAACCGTATATAAAGACCGTTAAATTCAATAGTTGATTGGCAGCACTGACGGCCGCTACTGCTGGCTCGGAGTAATGAGAAATCATCCAAACGTTGACATTCCCAATAACGACCCGCAAAAATAGCTCAACAAAAATCGGCCAGCTGAGGAAAAGCAGTTCACGGTCTGATTTTCCTAAAAGTTTTTTCTTATTCAATTGTAAGGACTCCTTATTTTCTATATAATAGACGTATCGTGAAAATTTTACAAAAATTGAAAAGAAAGTCAATGTAATTTTCAAAAGTAAAAGCAGGAATATCTTATTATTTTTTGTAAGCAGATGAGTTGATAGAATTTGCTTTTGAAAGTAAAGTATGGGTAGTCCAAATTGGAGGGAAATATATGTATGATGTAATTATCATCGGCGCAGGCCCTGCGGGGATGACAGCAGCGCTTTATGCGTCAAGATCGAATTTATCAGTACTAATGATTGAACGAGGCGCACCTGGCGGTCAAATGAACAATACGGCTGAAGTTGAAAACTACCCAGGATACGAATCAATCTTAGGCCCTGAATTAGCATTTAAAATGTATGAAGGTGCCATTAAATTTGGTGTTGAAAATGCCTATGGGATCGTTCAGAGCATCACGGATCAAGGTGAATTCAAAGAAGTTGCCACCGAAGACAAAACCTATCAAGGGAAAACAATCATCATTGCCACAGGATGCGTACATAGAAAGTTAGGCGTCAAAGGCGAAGAAGAATTCGCGGGACGCGGTGTTTCATACTGTGCGGTTTGTGACGGTGCCTTTTTCCGTAACAAACGCTTGATTGTTGTTGGCGGAGGCGACTCGGCAGTCGAAGAAGCTATCTACTTAACACAATTTGCTTCCGAAGTAACGATCGTTCACCGTCGTGACGAATTACGAGCACAAAAAATCATTCAAGATCGCGCATTTGCCAACGAGAAAATCTCTTTTATTTGGGATTCTGTTGTTGAAGAAATCAAAGGCAATGAGATGGTCGTGACTGGCGTGCAAATCAGAAACGTAAAAACGGATGAAGTGACAGAAGAAGCTGCTGGCGGTGTCTTTATCTATGTTGGTTTAGATCCGTTGACAGAACCATTCAAAGCCAGCGGTATCACGAATGATGCTGGCTGGATTTTAACCAATGAGCAGATGGAAACTTCAATTCCTGGTGTTTACGCGGTTGGCGATGTTCGTGAAAAAGGCTTGCGTCAAATCACGACGGCAGTCGGCGATGGCAGTATTGCTGGTCAACAAGTGTTTGATTTTATTGAAACACAAAAGGATGCTCAATTAACGAAATAGTTTAATGGAATCAGCTGTTATTTTTAAAGTGTCAATCACTTTTGATAGCAGCTGTTTTTATTTTTCGTTTGGTTATTCTTTGAGAAATCTGTAAGTAGTGTTATACTAATTTTAGAGCATTTTAACGGAAAAAGGAGAGGTTATTTTATGGCATGGGAACAAACATTTAATCAATGGAAAAACAGTGAACACTTAGATCCACAATTAAAAGAACAATTGACCGCATTAGAAGCAGATCCTGCGATGTTAGAAGACGCTTTTTATATGCCTTTGGAATTTGGGACTGCCGGTATGCGAGGAATTTTAGGACCTGGTATCAATCGGATGAACATTTATACGATTCGTCAAGCAACCGAAGGATTGGCTCGCTTTATGGATACACAAGATCCTGAAACAAGACGTCGTGGCGTAGCGATCGCCTATGATTCCCGTCATTTTTCACCTGAGTTCGCGATGGAAGCGGCAAAAACATTGGCAAAACACGATATTCCAGCCTTCGTCTTTGAAAGCTTACGTCCGACGCCAGAATTATCTTTTGCTGTGCGATACTTAAAAACCTTTACTGGAATCATGATCACAGCTTCTCACAATCCAGCCGAATACAATGGCTACAAAGTATATGGGGAAGATGGTGGACAAATGCCACCAGCAGATGCGGATGCATTGACAAAATTCGTTCGGGAAATTGAAAATCCGTTAGAGATCCCTGTATTAAGTGAAGAAGAAGCCAAAAACAGCGGCTTGATCTCTATTATTGGCGAAGAAATCGATACTGCCTATCTGAAAGAGATCAAAGAAGTCACGATCGATCAAGAATTGATCGATACGGTGGGCAAAGATTTGAAACTTGTCTATACACCACTTCACGGAACAGGGCGGATGCTTGGGGAGAAAGCGTTGAAACAAGCTGGTTTCCAACAATTCATTATTGAACCTTCTCAAGCGGTTGCCGATCCAAATTTCAGTACAGTGAAATCACCGAATCCAGAAGAGCACTCTGCCTTTGAATATGCGATTGCTTTAGGAGAAAAAGAAGGTGCTGACCTGTTGATCGCAACAGATCCAGATGCCGATCGCTTAGGAGCTGCAGTAAGAATGCCAGATGGCAACTACCAAGTGTTGACAGGTAATCAGTTAGGCGCATTGATGATCCGTTACATTTTAGAAGCCCATAAAACAGCTGGGACATTGCCAGAAAATGCAGCAGTCTTAAAATCGATCGTTTCTAGTGAATTGCCAACAGCGATCGCTAAATCCTACGATGTGGATATGATCAATGTATTGACCGGCTTTAAATTTATTGCCGAAAAAATCCAACAATTTGAAAAAGACCATTCTCAAACCTTTATGTTTGGCTTTGAAGAAAGCTATGGCTACTTAGTAAAACCATTCGTACGGGACAAGGACGCGATCCAAGCGCTCGTTTTATTAGCAGAAGTGGCTGCTTTTTACAAACAATCAAACAAAACATTGTATGACGGTCTGCAAGATATTTTTGAAGAGTACGGTTATTATGCAGAAAAAACGATTTCTGTAACGATGAGCGGCATGGAAGGGGCAACTAAGATTGCTGCCTTGATGAAGACTTTCCGTGAAAAAGCACCTTCTGTCTTCGCAGGAACCCCTGTCGTACAAACAGAAGACTTTAAACTTTTGACTCGTGTGGGCTTAGATGGTCACCAACAAAAAATGACCACACCGCCTTCTGATGTTTTGAAATACACCTTGGAAGATGAAAGCTGGATTGCGGTTCGTCCTTCTGGGACCGAACCGAAAATCAAGTTTTATATTGGTGTAAAAGGCGAAACGGCAGAAGCAGCAGAACAAAAAATTGCTGATCTGCAAGCAGCGATTGAAGAAATCACAGGTGAATAAAGTCATCTGCTGCCTTCATAATCAAAAAATTGCAATTTGACTGAATGATCCGAGTGGTAGAAAAAGAAGCATTTGTTTCCCTCAACGAACAGTTGTTGAGGGACCTAAGCTTCTAAAGGGAATTTTCTGACACTTGGATCTATTCTTGTCTTTTATTTAATTACTTCTCCTTGTTTGGCGGCCGCTGATTGACAAGCCGTCTATCAAGGGCTAAAATGCAAAAGGAAATAAGAGAGGATGTGGCGCGATGACTCCGCCTAAATTAGAGGAAATTCAGCAAGTAACGCAGATTTTTAAGATGCTTAGTGATCCGACCAGATTAAAAATTTTGTTGTCCCTTCAAGAGGGTGAACGCAATGTCACTTCAATCGCGGAACAAGTACATATGGAACAATCAGCAGTCTCTCATCAGTTGAAACTATTGAAAGATAATCGGATCGTAAAGTCGGAAAGACAAGGAAAAACCATCCTTTATAGTCTTGATGACAAACATGTTGTGGATATTTTGCAAAAAACATTCGAACATATCCATCACCGTTAAAACTAGGGCGAGAATTTCTCAAAAGTCCTAGTTTTTTCTTATTGTTTTTGGTATGCTAGTGGAAATATTAAAATTAGATGAACGGTTTTTAATAACGTTTTCAGTTAGGGGGCATTATGGGTAAGCAATTGAACATTGGATTATTAGGAATGGGTGTTGTTGGCAGCGGGGTATGCCAAGTGTTGGCAGAGCAAAAAGAAGCCATTCTGGCACGCACAGGAGTCAGTGTGCAAATCACGAAAGCATTAGCTTCGCCTTATGAGGATAAGTCTGCGTTAGCAGCTAAGTATGGGTTTGCTTTGACGAATGAGGCAAATGAGTTGTTTGAAGATGAGACCATCGACGTAATTGTGGAATTGATCGGGAAGATCGATCCGGCAAAAGCGTTTATTTCAGCTGCTTTAGAAAATAAAAAGCATGTTGTGACGGCAAATAAAGATTTGATTGCCACCCATGGACCTGAACTGCTGGCAATTGCTGAAAAAGCCGGTGTTTCTCTTTATTATGAAGCCAGTGTGGGGGGAGGAATTCCGATTTTGCGCACATTGAGCACCCACTATCTACCTGATACCATCACAGGAATTTTTGGTATCGTCAATGGGACGACCAATTACATGTTGACGAAAATGACGGAAGATGGCCTGACCTATGAAGATGCGTTGTCGCAAGCTCAAGCAAAAGGCTTTGCCGAATCAGATCCCACCAATGATGTTGACGGTATCGATGCGGCTTATAAAATGGTGATCCTGACCAAATTTGCTTTTGGGAAAACAATCGACGTTGCTGATGTTGCAACAAAAGGTATTCGCGGATTAGCTGTAGAAGATATTAAGCAGGCACAAGCTTTTGGCTATGAAGTGAAATTGATTGGCGCAGCTCAAAAGACTGATGACGGTTCCCTTACTGTATCGGTTGGACCGGTGTTAGTACCAAAAAACCACGCCTTGGCGACGATCCAAAATGAGTTCAATGGTATTTTTATCGAGAGCGAAGGAATTGATCAGTCGATGGTTTATGGACCAGGGGCTGGATCGCGGCCGACAGCCACTAGTGTGGTTGCCGATTTGACGGTATTGGCTAAAAACAAAACATTCGGGATCGTTGAACCTTTTTTAACCTTTGAAAAAGAAACAGCATTGGCTTCGGTACAAGAAGTTCCTGTGCAACACTATGTTTCCTTTTCAAGTAAAGACCTTAATGCAGCTTCTTTCCCAGAATGGTTTGAATCAAAGCACACAGCATTTGATGAAGCAAGCCAACGAATAGCTGGAATCACGAAGCCAATCAGTGAAAAGGAACTAACAGTAGCACTCAAGGCATACGCGAAAACGCAAAACGTGCAAATAATGAAAGTGATGGAGGAATAAACATGTATCAAGGATTATTGCATCAATACAAAGAATATCTCCCAGTTAATGAAAATACCCCAGCATTGTCGCTGGCTGAAGGAAATACACCTCTGATTCCATTACCAAGTCTTTCAAATGAATTAGGGATCCAATTGTATGGAAAATACGAAGGCCTGAATCCGACAGGCTCATTTAAAGACCGCGGCATGGTGATGGCGGTGGCAAAAGCGGTGGAAGAAGGCGCGAAAGCGATCGTTTGTGCCTCGACAGGAAATACTAGTGCAGCCGCAGCCGCTTATGCGACCAGAGCAGGAATCAAAGCTTATGTCGTCATTCCAGAGGGCAAGATCGCTATGGGGAAACTGGCGCAAGCGATCGTTTATGGAGCGGACATCATTTCGATTCCAGGAAACTTTGATGAAGCGTTAAAAGCAGTCCGGGATATTGCGAAAACAGAAGCTGTGGCATTAGTGAACTCTGTCAATCCTTATCGTTTAGAAGGACAAAAAACAGCTGCCTTTGAAGTATGCGAACAGCTAGGACAGGCGCCTGATGTTCTTGCAATTCCAGTTGGTAATGCTGGGAATATCTCGGCTTATTGGAAAGGATTCAAAGAATGGCATGAGAAAAAAGGCACCACGTTGCCAAGAATGCATGGGTTTGAGGCAGAAGGTGCGGCTGCCATCGTTCGTGGGGAAGTCATTGAACAGCCGGAAACCATCGCTACAGCGATTCGTATCGGCAATCCAGCCAGCTGGCAGTTGGCAGAAGCCGCTCGTGATGAATCAAAAGGATACATCGATGCAGTAACCGATGAGGAAATTTTGAATGCGTATCGTAAAATTGCTGCGCAAGATGGTGTGTTTATTGAACCAGGCTCTGCTGCCTCGCTTGCTGGTGTCATCCAGCACGTGAAAGCAGGAAAAATCAAATCAGGTGAAACTGTCGTTGCTGTCTTTACTGGAAACGGGCTGAAAGATCCTGATACAGCAATTAAAGCAACGGAAGTAACCATCAATAAAATGAGTGATTTAGAAGAAATGCGTCAGCATCTTCGTGAAGGAGTTGCCAATCTATGAAGATCCGCGTTCCTGCAACCAGTGCGAATTTAGGGCCTGGCTTTGATTCCTGCGGGATTGCCCTGTCAAAGTATTTGTTCATCGAAGTTTTAAAAGAAAACGATACATGGGAAATCATCCATGAGCTAGGCTCAGAGATCCCAAACGATGAAACTAACTTACTTTTGCGTGTGGCACTAAAATTAGCACCAGACATGAAACCCCTGAAGATCCGTATGAGTTCGGATATTCCTTTGGCACGAGGCTTAGGCAGTAGTTCCTCGGTGATCGTCGCTGGTATTGAACTAGCCAACCGAATGGCCCACATGAATCTGAGTGCAGCACAAAAGCTTGAGATCGCAACTGCCATTGAAGGGCATCCTGACAATGTTGGACCAGCGATCTATGGAGATTTTGCAGTTGCTGCTTATGACCATCAGCACAAGCATACGTATTTAGTAAAGCATCATTTTCCAGAGTGCGAGATCATTGCCTATATTCCTCATGAAGAACTTTTGACTGAAGAAAGTCGTCAAGTCTTGCCGCAAACACTTTCTCACGAGCAAGCAGTTGAGGCCAGTGCGATCGCCAACGTGATGATCGCAGCGGTCATCAATGGCAATCTGCCTCTTGCAGGGAAATTGATGCAGCAGGATCGCTTTCATGAAGCCTATCGGGAAAAGCTTGTGCCACACTTGTCGACCATTCGCCAGATTTGCGAAGAAGAAGGCGGCTATGGCTGTTTCTTAAGCGGCGCTGGACCAACGGTCTTAGCGATCGTCCCAGAGGAACGGGCAGAACGAATCTCAAAACTTTTACATGCCTTGGAGAGCAATGCGTATATCGAACAATTACAAATCGATCGTGAAGGGCTGCAAGTTTTTTAAAAAACTTTGAAATGATAGATATTCTAAAAAAGATGAGCAGACGGCAGTCTGTTCATCTTTTTTTATTGCGTTATCGTTATCAGTCTTTTGTCTCTGAAGTGTAATAGCTATGGTCTTCTAAGTTTAATGCATTTAAAATCATTGAGGCGGTTTCTTCGATGGAAAGGGAAGCGACATTGATCACGACACAACCTAATTTCTCATAAAGATCATTAGCAAACGTCAGCTCCGCTTTGATTTTTTCAATATCGGAATATGCAGAGTCAGGGTTCAGGCCGTAAGAACGCATCCGTTCTTTGCGGATACTGTTTAACACATTCGGATCGTTTGTTAACCCGACGATTTTTTTCGGATCGATTTCCCAGAGCTGTTTCGGGATGTGGGCTTGTGGAACCAAAGGCAAATTAGCGACTTTTAAGTTTTTGTTCGCTAAAAATAGACTCAACGGTGTTTTTGAGGTTCGAGAAACCCCTAGTAACACGACATCTGCTTCCAAGAAGCCACGAGGGTCTTTTCCGTCATCGTACATGACCGCAAATTCCATGGCTTTGATGCGTTTGAAATAATTTTCGTTCAGGTGGTGCAAAGCCCCTGGCTCTCGTGAAGGTGCTACTCCAGTGCGGCGTGCCACTTCACTGACAGGCGGTGTTAATACGTCGAAATGATAGAGATCCGCTTCTTCACAAAAATGATTCGTCAAATCCACGAGTTCTTCTTTGATCAAAGTGTGAAGAATAATGGCATTGTGTTTCTTAGCATCTGATAATGCTTTGATCAAGTGCTCTTTCGTGTGGATAAATGTGCGTCTAAAAAGGTTAAATTCGACGCTGGGGTACTGTGCCATTGTCGCTTGGGCAAGCTTCGATGCTGTTTCACCGGCAGAGTCCGACAAAACGAACATCGTCACTGCAGCACTGGTTTGCAATTTTTCTTGCAAGTCTAGTTGTTCTGGTTCATTTGGCTTCATAAGAAAAATCCTCTCTTGCTTTTTTATTGATTTCATTATACCATACTTAAGATTGATAGAATCGGAATGATTTTGATTTATCAGGAGGGTCTACGATGAAAAATCAAACGCTCATAGAGCATGCCATGACAACGTTGAAAGAAAATGGCTTTAAAAATACGAAAAAAAGAGAAGCGATCATTACCTATTTAGTGAAACGCAATCGCTATTTACCGGCAAAAGAAATTCACGAATACATGTCGGAAAAGTACCCTGGCTTGAGTTATGATACGATCTACCGGAATTTGCACGATTTTTCTGAGATCGGTATTTTAGAAGAAACAGAACTGAACGGTGAGATGAAGTTTCGCTATAACTGTTGTGCAGAATTAGAAGACCATCATCACCATCACTTTATTTGCACGGTTTGTGGCAAAACAAAAGAACTGCATATTTGCCCAATGGACTTCTTTCAAGAACAGCTTCCCGGTTGTTTGATCGAGGGTCATCGCTTCGAGATTTTGGGTCGTTGTGAAGAATGTCAATGAAAACCCAAACAAACTTGACAGTATCGAAGACTTTTTTAACAGAATGCCTTGACACTTTTTCAGGGGTTAGCTATAATTTTTAAAGGACAGTCGTGTTTTTTGGGATTTTATTTCAATAACAACTACGGTTACTTTTTAAGCTCGGAGGGAGGGAATTTACATGTCAAAAACAGTCGTTCGCAAAAACGAATCACTTGACGATGCTCTTCGTCGCTTCAAACGTTCCGTGTCAAAAGCGGGTACTTTACAGGAATCTCGTAAACGTGAATTTTACGAAAAACCTAGCGTAAAGCGTAAGAAAAAATCTGAAGCAGCTAGAAAACGCAAAAAATTCTAATTTTCTACTGTTTTGAGAATTGGAGCTGGTAGTGTGACACTACTAAGTACACTGAATGATGACATGAAGACAGCGATGAAAGCCAAAGACAAGGAAACCTTGCAGGTGATCCGCATGTTGAAAGCATCAATTCAAAATGAGCAGATCAAAAAAGGTTCTGACTTGAATGAAGAAGAAGAGTTGACCGTTTTATCTCGTGAGATGAAGCAACGTCGGGACTCTTTACATGAGTTTGAGAAAGCTGACCGAAATGATCTAGCTGAGAAAGTCAAAGTTGAAATTGCAGTTGTTGAAAAATATTTGCCAGCACAACTTGATGAAGCGGAAATCCGCCAAATCGTTGCTGGAGCGATTGAAAAGACTGGTGCTTCTTCTTCCAAAGAATTTGGAAAAGTGATGGGTGCTGTAATGCCGCAAGTCAAAGGCAAAGCAGACGGCAATCAAGTCAATGCGATCGTTAAAGAATTATTGGATCAAATGTAAGCTCACGCCGCGAGTATGGATGACATGCTCGCGGCTTTTTTTCTGATTTCAAAAACTTAAAAAAAGCATAAGGACAAAAAGGAAACTACCCTTGGACTTTATAAGTAATTTTTCTTTTTTGCATCTTATGTTATTATTAATAAGAACGCCAAAAAAGGAGCTGTAACATATTTGACAGACAAAACTATGACGATCGAGATAACACTTAGTGAGAACGATGACGTTCGTTTACTCTTAGGTGCTCACGATAAGAACATTAAAATCATTGAAGACTCGACGGGGACGGTCATTCACACTCGTGGGGAGCTGATCCAAATCGTCGGCGAAGCGGAAGCTACAGAAAAAGCACAATCCGTGATCCGAGCGTTGCAAGAGTTGATCAAACGAGGCATCAATATCAGTACTCCTGATGTGATCACAGCTTTGAACATGGTAAACAAAGGCAGTCTTGATTATTTCAAAGATATGTATGAAGAAGAAATCATCAAGGACCGTAATGGGAAACCGATTCGGGCAAAAAATGCCGGTCAAAAGAAATATATCGAAGCTGTCCGTAAACATGATGTGGTCTTTGGGGTCGGACCAGCCGGAACCGGAAAAACCTTTCTGGCCGTCGTAATGGCGATCGCTGCTTTAAAGAAAGGTCAAGTGCAAAAGATTATTTTGACACGGCCCGCGGTTGAAGCAGGAGAGAACCTTGGCTTTCTGCCAGGCGATTTGAAAGAAAAAGTCGATCCTTACTTACGCCCCGTTTATGATGCGTTGTATCAAATTTTTGGGATGGATCATACGAACCGTCTGATGGAACGAGGCGTCATTGAGATCGCACCATTGGCATATATGCGTGGACGTACGCTAGAAGATGCCTTTGTCATTTTAGATGAAGCGCAAAATACGACGATCGCTCAAATGAAAATGTTTCTGACGCGTTTAGGATTCAACTCCAAAATGATCGTCAATGGCGATACGAGTCAGATCGACTTGCCAAAAGGGACTTTAAGCGGTTTGATCCATGCGGAGCGAACGTTGCAGGAGATCCCTAAAATTGCTTTTGCTAATTTTGAAGCAGGAGATGTGGTGCGGCACCCAGTTGTGGCCGATATCATTCGAGCTTATGAAGAAGCAGATCTTAAAGACAAGCGCTGATCGTCTTTCAGGAGGAGAACTATGATCATTCAACCACTACGGAAACTTAGAGAAAGACTCGGGAAGTTTTATTTACCAGTTTTGATGTTTCTCTTCTTTCTTTTTTCGATTGGTATCATGTACACCAGTGTCAAACAGAATAATGTCGATTATAGCGAAGGCCAGGTGGCGGAAGAAAACATTCGTGCCAATAAAACGATCGAAAACACTACTGCAACGGAACAAAAACGCAAATTGGCAGCAGAAGCGGTTCCGCCAGAGTACACCTATCAGGATACTCTAGCGCAGACACAGCACGATCGCATCGACCACCTTTTTGACTTAGTTGATTCAGTCAAAAAATCAACGGATGAGGCACATGCAAAAGAAGTTGCTGAGGCGGATGAGGATGAAAATATCCCTAAACCGAGTACGGATGAATACATCGCAGCCTTGAAAAAAGAGTTTGAAAAAATGAGTGATGATGAACTTGATTTCTATCAGTCATTGACGAATAATTTTTTGTCGACATTGTTTTCATTAAGTACCGATGAATTGAATACGGTACGAACCTATGCGTTGCAGCTAGTAGACGAGCAAATGGCCAAACAGATCCGTCAAACAGAACTCAGTACTTTCCGCTCAGAGGCGGAAGACAAGATCCAATTTCTAGATGTTACTTCGGATATGGCGTCCGTTTTACGCTTCATTGTCAATCAAGGAATCGTCGTCAATGATATTCCCAATGAAAAGCGGACGGAAGAAGCGAGACAAACCGCCATGGATGCTGTTCCACCGGTAATGATCTATCAAGGAGAGATCATTGTTCGTGAAGGATCACAGATCGATGCCAACGCATTGGAAAAGCTGCAGCTTTTAGGAATGACCAATCAGACCTTCTCAGTTTTTCCATTAATCGCTTTAGTTTTAGCGACCTGCTTACAAATGCTTATGCTGTTTTATTATACAAGACAGACAAAAGATGTTGAAAAGCGAATGAACGCCGTCACTTTTTATATTTTGGCGATGGCATTCAGTATCTTGATCATGAAATTTTTCCAACTGTTCCAATCAGAATTAGTGACCTTTATTCCGCTCTTTTTCCCAGCAGCCTTTACACCGCTGATTCTAAGCATTTTCTCCAGCAGACGTTTAGGGATATTAGCCGCGATTTTCCAAGTGGTCAGTGCACTCTTCATTTACTTTGATTCCAGTGGGACCAACTTGTTGACGACTGTTTTAGTGACCTATCTCTTCTCTGGGTTGATGGGGACGATGATCAAACGAGCACGTATCGCCAGTCAAGGGAAAATCGCAGTCATGTGGGTGATCGTTTTCCCATTACTCTTAAGCATCATGTTGGTCATTTTCCAAGGAATGGATTTGGCCCGCGGCAATACGTGGACAACACTCGTCTGTGGATTGGCTGGCTCGCTTCTTAGCTATTTGCTGACGATGGGGCTGCATCCATATATCGAATTATTGGTAACGGATGAAAGTATGATCGTGTTGAATGAATTGAGTAACCCGAACCACCCGTTATTGAAGCAGTTGCTGGAAGAAGCACCAGGGACCTATCATCACAGTATGATGGTTGCTAATCTTAGCGCCAATGCCGTCGCCGAGATCGGTGGGCAAAGCTTACTGACCCGCGTGGCTTGTTATTACCATGATATTGGCAAAGTCAAACATGCCAATTTCTTCGTAGAAAATTTACCTGCTGGTGCCGAAAACCCGCATAATTTTTTGCTGCCGGAAGACAGCAAACAAATCATCTTCGGTCACGTGATCGACGGAGCGGAAATTCTCGAAGAAGCCAAAATGCCGCGGATGGTGATCGATATTTGCCGTCAACACCATGGCACAACTCTGATGCGTTATTTCTATGTAAAAGCTCAAGAGCGTAATCCCGAGGTGACGGAAGAAGATTTCCGTTATCCTGGGCCAAAACCGCAGACACGAGAAGCGGGTGTCGTGAGTATCGCTGACAGTTGTGAAGCAGCTGTTCGAGCGATGGAAAATCCGACCAATCAAAAAATTCAAGAATTTGTTGCGAATCTCATCAATGATCGGATCTTAGACGGTCAATTAGATGAAACGGGACTAACGTTGAAAGAAATCCGGATGATTGAAAAATCACTGGTCAACGGACTATGCAGTACCTTCCATTCACGGATCAAATACCCAAAAATGAAATCGGAAGCAGAGAAAATGAAAGAAGAACAAGAAAGAAGAGAGCGCTAATGGAGATTACCTTTTTAGATGAGACAAATTCAGTGGGGGAAACGAAGATCAAAGAGATCGAAGGACTTCTGCAATTTGCTGCCGGACATTTAGACCTTCCAGAGGATACGGAAATGTCCGTCACGTTTATGGACAATGCAGCCATCCAAGAAATCAATCGGGAGTATCGCGGCAAAGATATGCCGACAGATGTCATCAGTTTTGCCTTCGAAGAAGAAACGGCGGAGGAGATGCCGATTATTTTTGACGAAGCCCTTGAAGAGATGCCTCGTGATCTAGGAGACATTATGATCTCCATAGAACGGGCAAAGGAACAAGCTGCTGAATATGGGCATACCTATGATCGGGAACTTGGTTTCTTGGCGCTGCATGGTTTCTTGCATATCAATGGCTATGATCATATGACACCAGAAGATGAAAAGGAAATGTTTGGATTGCAAAAGGAAATACTGGATGCCTATGGACTCAAAAGATAAGAATATTGGGAAAAATAAACAGTTTATCTCGTCAATCGAATTTGCTTTCACCGGTATAAAAACCGTCTTTAAAGAGGAACGTAATATGCGTAAACATGTTGGGTTAGGCATCGTTGCGATCATTGCAGGTTTTATTTTCCGTTTGAATCAAATGGAATGGCTTTGGCTGCTGTTAGCCGTTTTCTTGGTCTGGATCGTGGAGATCATCAATACAGTCTTTGAGAATGTCGTTGACATGTTTACGGACTTTCATTTCCATCCAATCGGGAAAAAAATCAAAGATATGGCAGCTGGTGCTGTGCTGATGACCGCAGTTTTTGCATTAGTGGTCGCAGCGATCATCTTCTTGCCAAAATTACTGCAGCTCTTCTGATACGCACTAAAACCACAAGATAAAGGGGAACAACAATGACAACACACAAATCAGGCTTCGTTGCGATCGTCGGACGGCCAAATGTTGGGAAATCCACACTACTAAATCGAGTTGTAGGACAAAAAATCGCTATCATGAGTGACAAGGCGCAAACGACTCGTAATAAAATCCAAGGGGTCTATACGACAGATGACGCACAGCTGATCTTTATCGATACACCAGGGATCCATAAACCCAAACACCGTCTAGGCGATTTTATGGTGGAAACCGCCTATAGCGCACTTCGTGAAGTTGACGTGACACTATTTATGATCAGTGCCGATCAAAAGCGCGGCAAGGGTGATGATTTTATCATCGAACGGTTGCGTCAAAGCCAGACGCCGGTTTTCCTAGTGATCAATAAAATTGATAAAGTCCATCCGGATGCTTTATTGGCAATCATTGAAGATTACTCCTCACAAATGGACTTTGCCGAGATCGTACCGATTTCTGCAACGGAAGGCAATAATTTCGAAACGCTAATGAAACTATTGGTCGATGAAATGCCTGAAGGTCCTCAGTATTTCCCAGAAGATCAAATCACTGACCATCCGGAATACTTTATCGTTTCCGAGCTGGTACGGGAAAAAGTCTTGCTGCTGACCAGAGATGAAGTGCCTCACTCGGTAGCGGTCGTCGTTGACTCCATGAAACGAGATCATAATGATAAGGTGCATATTCAAGCGACGATCATTGTCGAACGTGACAGCCAAAAAGGCATTATCATCGGTAAAGGCGGTAAAATGCTGAAGCAGATCGGGACGAAAGCCCGTCTAGATATTGAACACTTACTAGATGACAAAGTCTTCTTGGAATTATGGGTGAAAGTTCAAAAAGATTGGCGCGACAAGCAAACCTTCTTAACGGATTACGGCTATCGTAAAGATGAGTATTAAGGAAAGGCAGATCCATCACGGTCTGCTTTAAAGAGGAAAAACTGATGCAGTTAGCGAACTGGATCAGTTTTTTTCAAGAAATGAGGTGCGACGATGAATCTTGTTGAAACAAAAGGAATTTTGCTTTTTTCAAAGGACCATAAAGAAAAAGACAAGCTAGTCAAAATCTTTACGGAATCTGCCGGGAAGCAAATGTTTTATGTCAAGGGTGCTCATCGGAAAAATAACCCCTTGGCACCAGCGTTGCTCTCCTATACTGAAGCCACCTACATGGGAACCATCAAAACGGAAGGCTTGTCCTTTTTAAACAATGCCAAAGACATCCATCCTTTTCGTACGATCCAAAGTGATATTTTTATTGCTGGTTATGCGACCTACTTGTTGAATTTGGCTGATTCTGCTATCGATGATCGGGTCTATGACCCACATCTATACCAATTTTTACATGAGGCATTGCACTTAATGGATCAAGGGAACGACGCAGAGATCATCACCAATATCTTTGAGATCCAGATTTTGCACCGTTTCGGGATCACTCCGAATTGGACCCATTGTGCCATCTGCGGAAAAACCGACGGTCGGTTTGACTATTCCTCAAAGTATAGCGGTATTTTATGCGAACAACACTGGGGGATGGACGAACGTCGCTATCATGCGGATTCTCGTGCGATCCATTTTATTCGCTTATTTTCGCAAATATCCTACGAGCAGATTGCTTCGATCAAATTAAAGCCAGAAACGAAAGCAGCGATTCGACAAGTGATCGATCTATTGTATGATGAATATGTGGGCATTCATTTAAAAAGTAAGAAGTTTATCGATCAGATGGGGCAATGGCAAGACGTCTTAAAACCGAAAAATCAATGATAGAGTTGGCGAAACTTCAATGGAGTTAAGCCGACTCTTTTTTTGAATAATGCGGTAAAGTGACTCGCATCCTGAAACCCTACAGCAAAAGCGGCTTGCTGAATGGGCAGATCCGGCTGTGCCACCAAAAGCTCTTTGGCACGGGTCATGCGATAGTTTAATAAGTATTGGGCGGTGGATTGTCCTAAAAAACGCTGGAACAACCGAGAGAGATATTGAGGCGAAACATAGACTAAACCAGCCAAGTTTTTGATCGTGATCGCCTGATCATAATTGGTTTCGATTTCTTGTATAACAGGGACCAGATATTGTTGAAACAAGGGGTGTTTTTCGGTTGGATTCCCAGAGCGCTCTTGCATGATCGCCAGCAAAAAACGATAACACTCACTAGAAGCCCGTAACGGATCCCAGCTGATTTTTGGGTCTTCTTTAATGCGTTGTTTGATCCAAGTCATATAGGAAAAAGTTTTAGACTCTTCAACTAAAAGATAAGGTTGACTTGTAAATTGTTTTAATATCTCAGCTGCCAAAGGTCCTTGAAAGGTAGCGAAGGAGGTTTTCCAATCTGATAAGGGATAGTAGCGATGAGGAGTGAAAGGGAAAATCAAGATGCCTTCACTGGGACGTAAAATAAAGGATTCTTGACCAAAGGTGACGCGACCTTCTCCTTGTTCTGTCTGCAGCCAATGAAAGTAAGGGTAGCCATCGAGACGAACAACGTCATCTTGTGGCCAATCGTTTCCGATACTTTCAAGCGACAAAGGCAACTGCTGGTTTGTTTGATAAAAATAAATAGGCATGTTCAACCTCCATGTTTCGAAAAGTTATAAAATAGTGTTTCATGTATTATACTACAACAAAATGAAAAGCCTTACAATAAGAGAGTAGAAATCATTTTATTTTAAAGGAGCGTTCACTTATATGACAAAATTTTTTGATCGAATTCTATTCGGCGGCGATTATAATCCAAATCAGTGGCCGAAAGAGATTTGGGAAGAAGACATTCGGATCTTTAAAAAAGCAAGTATCAATAGCGCGACCGTCAATGTTTTTTCATGGGCAAAGATCCAACCCTCTGAAAATTGTTATGATTTTGAGGAATTGGATCAAATCATCGAAAAATTAAGTACGGAGGGCTTCGACATCGTCTTAGCCACTTCCACAGCCGCTTTGCCAGCTTGGATGTTTAAGAAGTATCCGGAAGTCGCTCGCACCGATTATGATGGACGCCATCATAAGTTTGGGCAACGGCATAATGCCTGTCCCAATAGTTTGGTTTATCAAAAATACGCAGAACGTCTGGCAACGAAATTAGCCGAACGTTACGGCGAAAATCCACAAGTGACTTGTTGGCACATCAATAATGAATACGGCGGCGAATGTTATTGCGACAACTGTGAAAAAGCGTTTCGTGTTTGGCTAAAGGATAAATATCAAACGATCGAAGCACTGAATAAAGCCTGGAATATGGAATTTTGGGGTCATACTGTATATGAATGGGATGAAATCGTTCTGCCAAATGCGCTGTCAGAAGGAATCGGCTATGACAAGACGGCATTTGCAGGAATTTCTATTGACTACCGACGCTTCAACTCGGATAGCCTTTTAAAAAACTATATGATGGAGCGGGACGCTATTCGGAAAATCGATCCCACGACACCGATTACAACGAATTTGATGGGAACCTTTAAAGGACTGGATTATTTCAAGTGGGCGAAGGAAATGGACCTTATTTCGTGGGATAATTATCCAGCGTATAATACGCCATGGAGTTTAGTAGCCATGACACATGATCTAATGCGCGGCTTGAAACAACAGCCCTTTATGCTGATGGAACAAACACCCTCTCAACAAAACTGGCAACCCTATAACTCATTAAAAAAACCGGGACAAATGCGGGCGCAAAGCTACCAAACGATCGCTCATGGGGCGGACACGATCCAATATTTCCAATTGCGACGTTCCATCGGTGCTTGTGAGAAATTCCATGGAGCTGTTATCGAACATGTCGGTCATGAAGACACGCGAGTTTTCCGAGAAACGGCAGCTCTTGGTGCTGAATTAGCGCAGCTTTCAGACATTATTGGGACGCAAACTCAATCACAGGTTGCCGTGATTTTCGATTGGGACAATTATTGGGCATTAGAATATACGAGTGGTCCGACCGTTGATCTGAAGTATGTAGAACAGATCCATCGCTACTATCGTTATTTTCATGAACAAAATATTGCCGTCGACTTGGTTCCCGTGGATGCTGACTTATCAAAATACAAATTAGTCGCAGCACCTGTTCTCTACATGATCAAAGAAGGAATGCAAGAGCGGCTCACTGATTTCGTCAAACAAGGTGGTTCTTTACTTACCACGTATATGAGCGGTATCGTTGATCAATCTGACAACGTTCACTTAGGGGGCTATCCTGGGCCATTGCGGGAGTTAGCTGGCATCTGGGTGGAAGAAATCGATGCATTAGCCCCAGAACAATCAAACGGCGTTTCCTTAGTCAATGAAGAACTGACAGGAACCAGTAATTTAGTCAGCGATTTGATCCATTTAGAAACCGCCGAAGCGCTAGCGCATTACACAAGCAATTTCTATGCAGGAATGCCGGCAGTGACGAAAAATATGTTTGGCGATGGCACCGTCTATTACTTTGGTGGACAGTTGGAAGATCAGCTGCAAGATCAGCTTTTCAAAACGATTGTCGAAGAAAACGATATCACCCCAGTGATCGAGGAAGCAACAAAACTAGAAGTTGCCTGTCGTGAAAATGCAGAGGCGAAATTCTTCGTTATCATCAATTTCCACGAAGAAGCACAACCGTTGCCAGCAATGTTTGTTGGAAAGACGGATCTTCTGACGGGTGAGGTTCTTTCTTCAGAAATGATGCTGACACAATACACCACCTATATCGTCAAAGAGGAGCGTAACTGATGCGACTTTTTGCTATCGAAGATGACTTTTATCTAGACAAAAAGCCGTTCAAAGTGATCTCTGGAGCGATCCATTATTTTCGGGTCGTTCCTGAATATTGGCAAGATCGATTAGAGAAACTACGCTTGATGGGTTGTAATACTGTGGAAACCTATGTTCCGTGGAATCTCCATGAAGCACAGGAAGGCGTCTATCAATTTGAGGGGATCCTTGATTTGCGGCGATTTATCCAAACGGCACAAGAAGTAGGGCTTTATGTCATTTTGCGACCAGCACCTTATATTTGTGCAGAATGGGAATTTGGGGGACTGCCTTATTGGCTTTTGCAAGATCCCATGATGAAGCTTCGGTTTGATTATCCACCATTTATGGAAAAAATCACTCGTTATTTCGCCCATTTGTTTCCACAAGTGCGGGATCTGCAGATCACCCAAGGCGGTCCGATTTTAATGATGCAAGTAGAAAATGAATACGGCAGCTACGCCAATGATAAAGAGTATTTGCGGAAAATGGTGGCTGCGATGCGGCAACAGGGTGTAGAAACGCCGTTAGTGACCTCTGACGGACCTTGGCACGATATGTTAGAAAACGGCACTATCAAAGACTTGGCATTGCCTACGATCAACTGCGGCTCCAACATCAAGGAAAACTTTGAAAAACTTCGAAGAGTTCACGGAGAAAAACGGCCACTGATGGTCATGGAATTTTGGATCGGCTGGTTTGATGCTTGGGGTGATGACCATCATCATACAACATCAACGGCTGATGCAGTAAAGGAACTTCAGGATTGCTTGGCAGAAGGTTCTGTCAATATTTATATGTTCCATGGCGGGACCAATTTTGGCTTTATGAACGGGTCAAACTATTACGAGCGCTTAGCGCCGGATGTCACTAGCTATGATTATGATGCCTTGTTGACAGAATGGGGAGAACCTACTGCCAAATACCAAGCCTTCAAAAAAGTGATCGCTGACTATGCGGAAATTCCTGAGTTTCCCTTGAGTATGAAACTTGAGCGAAAAGCTTATGGAACATTCTCAGTGAAAGAACGAGTCTCCTTGTTTTCGACGATCGACACGATCAGTCAACCGATCATAAGGAATTACCCTTTATCGATGGAAGCCTGCAATCAAGCGACAGGTTATATCTACTATCGCTCACTGATTGGGCCTGCACGGAAGATTGCCGACTACCGTCTGATCAATACGATGGATCGTGCCCATACGTTTATCAACCAGGAACTTTTGCGCATCGATTACGATCGAGAAATCGGTCAATCCTACAGTTTCGATCTATCAGAATCAGAAAACGAGTTGGGGATCTTGGTGGAGAATATGGGGCGGGTCAATTATTCCGTTAAAATGAACCATCAGCACAAAGGCATTAAAGACGGTGTGATCATCAATGGCGCATTCCAAAGCAACTGGGAAATCTATCCCTTGCCGATGGATAATTTGCATGCCATTGATTTCCAAGGGAAATGGCAAAAAGGCCAACCAAGTTTCTCACGCTTTGAATGTGTTTTTGATGAATGTGCAGATACCTTTATCGAATTGCCGGGCTGGGGCAAAGGGTTTGTCCAAGTCAATGGTCATATGATCGGCCGTTTCTGGGAAAAAGGACCGCAGCAGCGCTTGTACGTCCCGGCGCCATTTTTAAAAACTGGAATGAATGAGATCATTGTTTTTGAAAGTGATGGGAAAATCGCTGATGAGATCGTCTTTCATGATCAGGCGGATTTAGGTCCAGAAGGATAAAAGTTCAAATTAATCATTGACAAACCCTAGCATCAGCTACTATCATAAGGGTAATCGAATCCGTGCAATGATCGGAAGAAAGAAAGAAGTCCATTCCATGAAGCGAACTTGGGAGAGTGAAAGCCAAGTTGGAACCTTATTTCGCAGGCGTCCGTGAGCATGATCAATGAAGCTGCCGACTTGTCGGAAGTAGGGTGGAACCGCGAATGTATCGTCCCTATATCTATACACTTTGTATAGATATAGGGACTTTTTTATGTTTCACACCAAGAATAGCCAAAAACAAAGGAGGTTTTTTTATGTTATTTGATATGACGATTCCAGCAAGTGCGTTTACCGAAAAAAAGCTCAAAGTATTAGCAAGTATTCCACTGCAGGTTCGCCTTTTAAAGGATGAACAGCTTTTACATGAATTTACAACGAGTCCAGACCAAATGCTTTACGACTTATCTGATATTTTAGAAGCAGATGCCGTGGTCGAAGTAAAATTGATCCCCGGATCAGTTGTCGAGTTTTATCCTGTCGTCAATGCGTTATAAGAAAGGAAGAAAAAGATGAGTAAACTAACTGTGCAAGAGATGATTTTGACTTTGCAAAAATTCTGGTCTGAAAACGGCTGTATGCTGATGCAGGCCTATGATACAGAAAAAGGGGCTGGAACCATGAGCCCATACACATTTTTACGTGCAATCGGTCCAGAACCATGGAACGCCGCTTACGTAGAACCTTCTCGCCGTCCAGCTGATGGCCGCTACGGGGAAAACCCAAATCGTTTGTATCAGCACCACCAGTTCCAAGTCGTGATGAAGCCCTCTCCTGAAAATATTCAAGAGCTTTATTTAGAAAGCTTGCGTCTTTTAGGGATCAATCCATTAGAACATGATATTCGTTTCGTCGAAGATAACTGGGAAAACCCCTCAATGGGTTGTGCAGGTCTTGGTTGGGAAGTTTGGTTAGATGGGATGGAGATCACCCAGTTTACTTACTTCCAACAAGTTGGTGGCTTAGCGTGTAAGCCAGTGACATCAGAGATCACTTACGGCTTAGAACGTCTAGCATCTTATATTCAAGAAGTTGAAAGTGTCTACGATCTTGAATGGTCTGCAGGTGTCAAATATGGTGAGATTTTCCGCCAACCTGAGTATGAACATTCAAAATACTCCTTTGAAGTCAGTGACCAAGACTTGCTTTTAGGGAACTTCGATCGTTTTGAAAAAGAAGCAAAACGCTGTATCGATGAACGCTTAGTTCATCCAGCTTACGACTATATCTTAAAATGCAGCCATACCTTCAACCTGTTGGATGCTCGTGGCGCAGTCTCCGTCACTGAACGTGCTGGGTACCTCGCACGTATCCGTAATATGGCCCGTCAAGTAGCAAAACTATTTGTAGCAGAACGGGAAAACCTCGGTTATCCATTGCTTGATCCAGAAGTGGCGCAAAAACTGATTGAGGAGGGAAAATAAGATGGCACAAAACCTATTATTAGAAATCGGCTTAGAGGAATTACCTGCGCATGTCGTAACCCCAAGTATGAAACAATTACAAGAAAAAACGGCAGCTTTCTTAGATGCTCATGCATTACCTTATACAGCGATTGAAGCTTATTCGACACCTCGTCGTTTGGCAGTCTATGTCACCGGTCTTCCTGAAAAACAAGCCGATACACAAGAAGAGGTCAAAGGGCCAGCGAAAAAAATCGCCTTAGACGAAGCAGGCAATTGGTCGAAAGCAGCTCAAGGATTTGTTCGGGGGCAAGGATTGACAACCGATGACATCACCTTCCGTGAATTAAAAGGTGTTGAGTATGTCTATGTAACGAAACATACCCAAGGTCAACCAACCGTTGAGGTATTGAAAGGATTGCAGGAAGTAATTACGAGTTTGACTTTCCCAGTAACGATGCACTGGGCAGACTACGATTTTGAATATATCCGGCCAATTCATTGGATCGTCGCACTCTTTGGTGAGCAAGTCATTCCTTTCCAAATCCTTGATATTGTTACCGGACGCGAGTCAAAAGGTCATCGTTTCTTAGGTGAGGCAGTCACGTTTGATCATGCGGACGACTATTTGGAGAAAATGAAGCATCAGTTTGTCATTGCTGATCCAAGCGAACGTCAACAAATGATCACCTCACAAATCAATGCGATCGCTCAAGAAAACAACTGGCGGATCGATTTAGATGAAGACCTACTCGAAGAAGTGACAAATCTGGTTGAATACCCAACAGCTTTTGTAGGGGACTTTGAAGAAAAATATCTTTCTGTACCTGAAGAAGTGTTAGTTACTTCTATGAAAGAACATCAACGCTACTTCGATGTCCGCACCCTTGATGGAGAATTGCTGCCGCATTTCATCTCTGCCCGCAACGGGGATGCCGTGAAAATTGATAATGTCATCAAAGGAAACCAAAAAGTACTGACCGCCCGTCTAGAAGATGCTGAGTTTTTCTATAATGAGGACAAAAAATTGACCATCGACCATTGCGTGGAAAAGCTTAAGCAAGTCACCTTCCACGAAAAAATTGGCAGTTTGTATGAAAAAATGCAGCGTGTTGGATTAGCTGCACAAATCATCGGGAATACTGTTGGTTTAACACAAGAAGAACTGACTGATCTCCAACGGGCAGCTCAAATCTATAAATTTGATTTAGTGACAAATATGGTGGGAGAATTCCCTGAATTGCAAGGAATCATGGGGGAAAAGTATGCCTTGATCCAAGGAGAAAAACCAACAGTTGCCCAAGCGATTCGTGAACACTACATGCCGATCTCAGCAGAAGGTGAACTGCCGCAATCGAAAATCGGGGCTGTTTTAGCCATTGCGGATAAATTGGACAGCTTGCTTGCGTTCTTCGCTGTCGATATGGTTCCGAGTGGTTCAAACGATCCTTACGCACTCCGCCGGCAAACGTACGGAATTATCCGCATCCTAGCTGAAAAACGCTGGTATTTCCCATTTGCTCAGTTACAAGAAGAGATTCGTGAAGCTATTAATGCCCAACCGGAAATTTTTGGTATTCAACTTGCCGCAGGTCAAGAACAAGTGACCGATTTTGTGAAAGGCCGTCTGCGTCAATTCTTACTCAGCAAAAATACGCGTCATGATGTCATTGAAGCTGTTTTAGGCGCACGCCAAGCAGATATCAGTACGCTATTTGAAACGGCTCAGATGTTAAGAGAACATTTGCAAGACACCGACTTCAAACCATCGATGGAAGCCTTGACCCGAGTAATCAATTTAGCGAAAAAAGCCGAATTGGAACAAGCAGCAATTGATCCTGCCTTGTTTGAAAACGACTCTGAAACTGCCTTGTATGAAGCGGTCTTAACAGTAGAGAACAAGTTCCCACATCAAACGATGGAAGAAAACTACCAAAGCTTAGTGGCACTGCGCCCATTGATTGAATCTTATTTTGATCAAACAATGGTCATGGTGGAAGATGAACAGATTCGCCGCAACCGTTTTGCCTTGTTGGATAAAATCGCGAAGATGAGTCTGGCAGTGGCTAGTTTAGATGCTTTGATTACAAAATAAAAGAAGCTTGCAGTTGCACATTTCTAAATAAAAAAGCTGGAACTGAAAGAATCAGTTCTGGCTTTTTTTCTATGTTTCTCGATTTTTTTTGTACTTAGAATTGCTTTCTTGCAGTGTTAAATATTATATAATAAAAAACATTTTGACCCATTACTTTTCAAGGGATCGAACGATTCTTCGGCTTTAATGATTGGGGATTTGATGATGCTTATAATGATACAAAGATTCTCATCATACAGACCGATTCATTTTTCCATTGAAAATACGCTGAAACGATAGGTGCAATAAAATAGCCTGACAGATCACAAAATGATTTGTCAGGCGAATGTTTATTTGCGGGTCAATTTTACCACCACTTCGCAGCGTGCGGTTTGTGGAAACATATCTACTGATTGCAGATATTCTACGTGAAACACTTTGGCTAATTGGACTAAGTCTCTTGCTAAAGTAGAAACATTACAAGATATATAGACCATCTTCTTCGGTGGTTGTTTCAGCAAAGCTTGCAATAATCGTTCATCCAAGCCTGTCCTTGGCGGATCAACAATGATGCTATCAGGTTTGAAGCCTTCATTGAACCATTTTGGTAAGAGCTCCTCAGCAGTTCCCGTTTCATAATGGGTATTTTGGGCACCAATACGGTGGGCATTTTCTTGGGCATTTTCGATCGCTTGAGGAATAATGTCCATGCCGCGGACTTCTTTGGCATAAGGTGCCACACTCAACCCAATCGTCCCCACACCACAGTAAGCATCAACAACTGTTTCATTTTTGCTCAAGTCAAGGGCTTTTAACCCTTCTTGATACAAGACGCTGGTTTGCTGCGGATTCAGCTGGAAGAATGCGCGGGCGGACAAATCGAAGGTCAGTTCATTCAACCGTTCTTCGATTGCTTCTTTGCCCCAAAGATGAATCGTTTCCTCTCCCATGACGACGGACGTTTTTTTGTTTTGCACATTTTGCATGATGGAAACGACTTGCGGCAAGCGCTGATTGATCTCGCGAATCAGCGCATTTTTTTGCGGCAGTTTGACAGAGTTGGTAATAAACACGACTTGAACTTCGCCAGTCGCGATCCCGATACGAACCATCAATGTCCGTAGAATCCCGCTGTTCTTGCGTTCATCGTAAATCGGGATCTGGTATTTATTCAACAATTGGACGATGCCGTTGATCACTTTTTGCGTATCTTGTTCTTGTACGAGGCAATCATCAATGGCGACTAAGCGATGAGACTCCATTTCGTATAAACCCGCTTCGATTCGTTTGGTTTGACTGTTGTAACGCAATTGAAATTGTGCTTTGTTGCGGTAATGCCAAGGAACATCCATGCCTAAAGTATCCCTTAGTTCAAACTGTTGGTAGCCTTTTGGCTTAAATTTTTCAAGTGCTTGTTTCAATAGGTCTTTTTTGAAGTCTAATTGTTTGTCGTAGACTAAGTGCTGCAATTGGCAGCCGCCGCACCGGTCGTAAAACTTGCACGGTGGTTGGATGCGATTGCTGCTTGGCTTGATGATTTTGGTCATCTTGGCTTCAGCAAAGCGGGGAGAGGCTTTCGTGACTTCGGCAATGACCTGTTCCCCTGGCAGAACACGGGGAACAAAGATGATCAGCTTTTTGTAATACCCGATGCCTTCTCCGTTGATCCCCAAGCGTTTGATCGTTAGTTGTAGTTTTTGTCCAAGCTGGACTTGTATATTTGCCATGTGAACTCCTTAAATAAAATAGTCAGTTCATTTTACCACATTTTTTCAGCTTGATTAGAAGGAATTTCATCGTAGTTGTGGTAAAATAGAATGTACGTTCGCGAGGTGAAGAAGATGAATACAATTATTCGTATCAATAAAGGAAAAGGACCATTTTATGAAGTGGCGACATCAGAAGGTGAAACACTGCGGGTCTCAGAAGATCTTTTGGTCCGTTTTCGGCTATTAAAAGGCAAGGAACTGAGTGAAGAAGAATTAAAAGAAATCAAAAAAAGTGCGGGGTTTGATTTAGGCTTGCAGCAAGCCATGAACTATATCAGCTATCAGCTGCGTTCTGAAATGGAAGTCCGTACCTATTTGAAAGACAAAGAAATCGAAAAACAAGACCGAGACTTAGTCGTTGAACGGCTGAAAGAGCTGAATCTGATCGATGACAAAAACTACGGAGAGAGCTACATTCGCACCCAAGTCCGCATGAGCGATAAAGGACCCTTGGTAATCAGTCAGCAATTGAGAAAAAAAGGCTTGAAAGATCCTGTGATTCAAGAAGTATTGCCTTTGTATACCGAGGAAATGCAGTTTGAAGTCGGTTATCATACGGCTGAGAAAGCGATGCGTCGTTTTCACAACAAAAGTCATAAAGAAATGATCCAAAAGATAAAAATGCATTTGATGCAAAAAGGTTTTCATCAAGGAGTCATTCAGATGATTTTGGATGAATTACCAATGGAAAAAGATGAGGACCAAGAAAATGAAGCGCTCCAAAGAGAAGGGGCCCGACTTATGCGGCGGCATCAGCGATTGCCCTTGATGAAACGAAAAATGAAGATCAAGCAAGGCCTTTATCAAAAAGGGTTTGCCATCGATGATATACAACGATTCTTAGATGAGGAAGTAATGGATGAGTAAGCAATGGGAAACTTGGGATGAAGAAAAAATCAAGACGTTCCAAGAAACATTTTTAACTTGGTATCATAAAGAAAAACGCAATCTGCCTTGGCGGGCGACCAACGATCCGTATGCAATCTGGATCTCAGAGATCATGCTTCAACAAACACGAGTGGAAACAGTGATTGGCTATTTTTATCGTTTTATGGAACAATTCCCAACGATCCAAGACTTGGCGGCAGCCGAAGAACAAAAGCTTTTAAAGGTTTGGGAAGGTTTAGGTTATTACTCTCGTGCCCGCAATCTTAAGGCTGCTGCACAGCAAATCGTTGCAGAATTCGACGGAGAAATGCCCCAATCAATTGAAGAGATTCGCTCATTAAAAGGAATTGGTCCCTACACAGCTGGAGCCATTGGCAGTATTGCTTTTGGCTTGCCAGAACCGGCAATCGATGGAAATGTGATGCGGGTCGTTAGCCGCTTGTTTTGTATCGAAGCAGATATTGCGAAAGCCAGCAGCCGAGCTCCCTTTGATGAGGCCATGAGAACGATCATTTCCCCCGATGAACCCGGTGAGTTTAATCAAGCCTTGATGGATCTTGGCTCACGAATCTGTACACCCACCACACCGAAATGTGAAGAGTGTCCCATCAGTCAGTACTGTCTTGCATATGCGGAGAATCGACAAACAGACTTTCCAGTGAAATCGAAAAAAGCAAAGCCGAAAGATGTCTATTACATCGCTGGCGCCATCGAAGATCAAGGTTCGTTTCTACTCGTGCAGCGACCTGAAACAGGCTTATTGGCCTCTATGTGGCATTTTCCGTTGGTAGAAGTAACGAAAGAACAATATGATGCTTTGCAGCGAACATGGGTAAAAGAGGAACAGTTGCAGTTGGATTTGATTGCAGAAGAGGATGCACTCGAGATTTTTCCTGGTCTTCCTGTCGTTTGGCAAAAACGACATTTCGGCGAGATCACTCATATTTTTAGCCATTTGAAATGGCATGTCCTTTTATTTTACGGTAGAAAACGGGGAGAAATCCCGTTACAAGACAGCGAATGGGCTGCCAAAGAATCCTTTGAAAACTATGTTTTTCCAAAACCTCAGCAGAAATTAGTCGAGCAATTAAAGAAATATCAGAAACTCGATAAAGATTTCTAGGCAAAGCTTTCTTTTATTGCTATAATATTAACGATGTCGGTGTAATGAACACCCAAACAAAACGCAAGTTTTCTTGCTGAGGGAAGGGTTGCTATGCGAGTTCCAAAAGAAGGAGAGTTTGTCAGCATTCAAAGCTACAAACATGACGGCAATTTGCATCGAACGTGGCGGGATACGATGGTCTTAAAGACCAGTGAATTCTCAGTGATAGGGGTCAACGATCATACATTAGTGACCGAATCAGATGGAAGACGCTGGGTTACCCGTGAACCAGCAATTGTATATTTTCATAAAAAATACTGGTTTAATGTTATTGCAATGATTCGAGAAAAGGGGGTTTCCTATTATTGTAATCTTGCTTCACCGTATTTACTTGATGAAGAGGCATTGAAATATATCGATTATGACCTTGATATCAAAGTATTTCCTGATGGCGAGAAACGTTTACTAGATGTGGATGAGTATGAATTGCACAGTAAGATTATGCAATATCCGCAAGACATTGATTTTATCTTGAAAGAAAATGTCAAAATTTTAGTAGATTGGATCAATAATGGCAAAGGACCCTTTTCGCAAGGGTATGTGGACATTTGGTATGATCGCTACAAGCAGTTGTCTCAAAAATAAGTAAAATGGGTCGAATCGCTCATTTTCCCTAAGAAACTTCAACCAAGTTGGTTGGAGTTTTTTTGTGTTTCTAATGGATTGCTTCAATCAGCAGGTTTTAAGTTCTGTTTAAGCTGACAGTCCCATGATAGAGAGACCAAGAAAATTAGTGGGGGAAGCACATGAAGAAAAAAGGGAAGCTTGTTATCGGGACCACCATGATTCTGCTTTTTGCAGCGGGGTTTGCTGTGTTGAGAAACGACCAATCCGCTCGTGAGGAGAGTCAAGAAAGTACTTCTCAAACTGAGCTTAACGCTCAAACTGAAGAGACCGCTCAGACTGCCAGTATGGTTCAAATTTATGTAGATCCCTCAGAATACGATGCAGCGATTGAAAGTGAGAACGATTATGTACCGATTTATCAGTCAACAAGTCAAGAGACAGTCATTGGGAAAATCCATCGGGGAAGTTGGGCAACCTTCATCAGTCAAACAGAAGACATGGTTGAAATTCAAACAGACGATGGGGTAACTGGTTATATTGAAAAGCAATCAGCATCGATTCAAGAAGTCGCGCTTTCGGCAATCCCAAAAGATCTATCGAACTTCAAAGTCGTCCTTGATGCAGGTCACGGCGGCGAAGATTCTGGGGCACTGTCAACGGATCAAACGATCTTGGAAAAAGACTTGACGCTAGCAACGGTCCAAACGATCGGCGAAGTGTTGACAGAAGCAGGTATTCAAGTCAGTTATACACGCACTGAAGATCGTTATCTCTCGCTGTCTGATATCACCGCTGCTTCGCTTTCAGAAGAACCAGATTTATTTATCAGTATTCATTACGATAATTCAGAAATACCAAACAGCAATCAAGGACTGACAACTTACTATTACTATACTGGGGCAAAAGAGATGGCAGAAACGATCACTGCCAATTTGAGTTCTTCAGTGGCATTGAGTTCCAACGGCACTCGTTTTGGTAACTATTATGTGTTGCGAGAACAATATCTTCCAGCAGTATTATTGGAGTTAGGCTATTTGAACAGTGACAATGATTTGGCAATGATTACAAGGGAAGGGTATGATCAAAGGGTGGCGCAAGCGTTGCTGACAGCGATTGAAGAGATCGTTGAAGCAGAGGAATAAAAAACGGCGACTACAAATCAGAGGAAGGATCTGTTTTGTGGTCGCTGTTTTAAGGAATCACTTCTCGTTAAAGATTTTGCTCATTTTGATATGGGGCATATCTGCGTCTAAAAAGACATCGCCTTCAGGCTGATAGCCTAACTTCAAGTAAAACTCTTTTGCGGTTATTTGTGCCCCTAAAGTGACTTTTTTGATTCCTTGTTTTTGAATGAAGGCTTCCGCACCTTCGATCAGTTGTCTGCCATAACCTGAACCTCGATGAGCAGCGGGGACCGCCATTCGCTGCAACTTCACTTCATGATCAGAGATAGGTAAGAAACGCAAGGTTGCGACTGCTTCATTATCGTCGTCATATAAGACAAAGTGGACTGCCAATGCTTCATTTTCATCTACTTCCAATGCTAATGGAACACCTTGCTCTTTCACGAATACTTGATTTCGTATTTTCAATGACGCCAAATAAATGTCACTCAGCGTATCTTTTGTTTGTGCAATATGCATAAAAAATTCACCTCAGCTAAGATTTCTCCGTTATTTTTAATAGTATACCACTTTTTTTACAAATTTTTTTTGTTTGCGGCTAAAGTCGCAAGCTTTTTTTTTCAAAATCATCTATAATGTTATAAAAAAGGGAGGGAATCTTTTGTTCGACAAATTCAAACAATCAAAACTGTTCTTTTGGTCATTGGAAGCATTGGTTTTAGTGACACTCGTGTTTGTGTTAAGTAAAGTCAATTTTCTATTTGCACCGATCGGCACGTTTTTTTCTACTTTATTTGCACCAGTATTGATTGCTGGCTTTCTGTATTACCTGCTAAATCCAATCGTCTTATTTTTGATGAAAACCACAAAAATAAAACGACTGTTTGCTGTCATATTGGTTCTGTTGTTATTAGTAGCAGCAATCATCTTGATTTTCGTCAGCGTTATTCCTAATCTAGTGAGTCAGATTACTTCATTGGCGGAAAATATTCCAACATTTGCCAAAAATATGGAAAGTTGGATCTCAAGAATCGCAGATGATCCATTTTTCAAACAAATCGATATCGCGCAGCAGTTAGAAAACCTAAATCTTTCTTATGGTTCTTTGCTGCAGCAGTTTCTTAGTGGGTTATCCACTAGCTTAGGATCGATCGTCAGTACGATTGCTTCCGCGACGATGATCATCGTTACAGTACCATTCATCCTTTTTTACATGTTGAAGGATGGAGAAAAGCTAGTTCCTAATCTGAAAACTGTCTTTCCAGAAAGAAGACGAGATCAGATTGTTGGGTTGCTAGGTGACTTAAACAAGACATTATCCAATTACATTAGTGGGCAAGCGATCGAATGTATTTTTGTCGCTACCTTCACGTTTATTGGTTACTGGATGATCGGCGTTAACTATGCCTTTCTTTTTGGGGTAATTGCAGGCGTCACAAACTTGATCCCTTATTTAGGCCCATATCTTGGTTTGATTCCGGCGGTGTTAGTGACGGTCTTTGATGAACCATTTCGCGCATTATTATGCTGTATCGTGGTTCTGGTCGTCCAACAATTAGACGGAAATGTTATTTACCCGAATGTAATCGGAAAATCATTGGCGATCCATCCGTTAACGATCATTTTGGTCTTATTAGTTGCTGGAAATCTAGCTGGCTTGCTGGGGATTTTCCTAGGTGTGCCATTTTATGCGATTTGCCGAACGATCGTCGTCTTTATTGTTCGCCTGATCAAAGACGACAAAATTAAGAAAAATCAGGAACGGTTGATCGAATAATCAATGACTGGTGTTTTTTATTGCAAAGAAAAAAACTTTGTGATAGGATTTTATCGTGGGCTAAGCCCACGATTTTTTTTAGAAAATGAAAAAATAAGGAGAGAATGCTATTATGAATGCTGACCCCGAGAGTCAGTCGCTTCTAGCGCAAATTTTATTATTGATCGTTTTGACATTGATCAACGCTTTTCTAGCGGCCTCTGAGATCGCAGTTGTCTCAGTTAACAAAAACCGTGTGGAGCAAAAAGCGGAAGAAGGAAATGTCAAATCACAAAAATTATTGAAAATCATTGATAATCCAACAAATTTCTTGTCAACGATCCAAGTTGGGATTACCTTGGTGAATATTTTATCTGGGGCATCTCTGGCAGATACCTTGTCGACCCGTTTGGCACCTTTATTAGGTGGAGGGACGGCGGCTAAAAGCTTAGCGAACATTATTGTTTTAGCGATCTTGACGTATGTGTCGATCGTTTTCGGTGAGTTGTATCCAAAACGGATCGCCATGAACAAATCAGAAGAAGTTGCCCAGTTCACTTCTGGTGTCATTCGAACGATCGGGATTATTGCAAAACCTTTCGTCTGGTTCTTATCTGCTTCGACAAGTTTATTGGCGCGCATCACTCCAATGGAATTTGACGATGAAGACACGAAGATGACCCGTGATGAAATGCGGTATATGTTGGAAACAGAAGGGGTCTTTGAAGAAGATGAATTAGAGATGCTGCAAGGGATCTTTTCATTAGACACGAAAGTCGCCCGGGAAGTCATGGTTCCTAGAACCTCAGCCTTTATGGTGGACATCAATGACTCAGTAGAAGAAATTTTGACTGAAATTTTAGCAGAAAATTATTCTCGTATTCCTGTATATAATGAAGATAAAGACAAAGTCGTAGGGATTCTACATACCAAAAATCTTTTGAAATGTGCGTACAAATACGGCTTTGATACGATGGACATCAAACAAATCCTGCAGGAACCATTGTTTGTGCCAGAAACGGTCTTTATCGATGATTTGCTTTATGAATTAAAGAAAACCCAAAACCAAATGGCGATTTTGCTTGATGAATATGGCGGCGTCGTTGGATTGGTTACACTAGAAGACTTGCTAGAAGAAATCGTCGGCGAGATCGATGATGAATCAGATGAAGTCGAAGAGCTTTATGAAAAAATCTCTGATAAAGAATATGTCATCCAAGGACGCATGTTGATCGATGATTTTAATGAAGCCTTCAACATGAGCTTGCATATGAGTGATGTGGATACGATGGCAGGATATTTGATCACTGCTTTAGGATTAATCCCTGATGAAGGAGAAAAACTATCCTTCGAAGTGGACAATGTGAAGCTGATCTCTGAAGAAATGGAAGGATCACGCGTCTTGAAGATCCGGGTGATTTTCCACGACCCAGAAGAAGGGGAAGTGGAACCAGAGGAAGAGCGGCGCTATTTCCGTAAAGATTTTGAGGAAGATGAGCCTCGCCGTTAAAGTTCCGTATAAATGAAATGAGAAAGACCAAGGCAGTTGCTTTGGTCTTTTTTGTCCGTTTTTTTACGTATTCCCCTTGATTTGTATGGAAGAAACGGTTACGATAAATTTATTGAATAATACAGTTTAAAAACAGATAAAAAAACACGTGTATCTTATCGTTAAGCAGTTTGATTGCAATTTTCCGTAAGAAAAGCGAGAATATCCATAGAAATATAATGAGAATGAGGGGCTTGAAATGAAATTTTACCGTATGCTTAGTGAAGATATCCGTTACAATTTGGCGACTGAAGAGTATCTGATGAATAACGTAGATGTTTCGGAACCTTGTCTTCTGTTATACATACAAAAACCATGTGTTATAATCGGCAGAAATCAAAATGCGTATCAAGAGATTGATTTTGACTATCTAAGAAGCCGTAAGATCGTTTTGACTCGCAGAACGTCTGGTGGTGGAGCGGTTTATGACGATCTAGGCAATATGAGTTTTAGTTTTGTCACCAAAAAAGATGCCACGAGCTTTGGTGACTATCAAAGTGCAACACAACCTATCATGAAAGGCTTAGCGGCAATGGGAGCCAAGGATGTTGAAGTACATGGCCGTAATGATCTGTTCATTGATGGGAAAAAGTTTTCTGGCAATGCGATGTATACAAAAAAAGGCCGGACGTATTCCCATGGCACATTGATGTATGATGTGGATCTAGAAGAATTGACGAAAGTTCTACATGTTGCCCAAGAAAAAATTGCTTCTAAAGCAACGAAATCAGTTCGGAAAAGTGTGACGAATATCAAGCCCTTTTTGGCAGAGCAATACCAATCAATGGATACCAAGGAATTTCGAGATACACTCCTTTGCCGAATCTATGAAGTAGAATCGATTGATGAAATCAGTGAGCAAGAGATCGTCTTAACAGAAACCGATCGACAAGCGATCCAAAGACTGTTTGAAGAACGATATGCCAATAATGAGTGGATTTTTAATGAAGCGCCTGCTTTCGAATGGCAAAAAAGAAAGCGGTTTGAGCAGGTTGGGATTGTTGAAGTCGATTTTACTGTCAACAAAGGCAAGATTGCAGCGATTCAAATTACCGGTGATTTTTTTGGACAAAAAGAGATCAGTGAACTTGAAGCGATGTTGCAAGGTATTGATTTTGAAAAAAGCACCATTAGCCGCTTGCTAGAGGGAATCGCCATCGATCAGTTTATCCATCAGATGACCGCTTCTGAATTTTTAGCATTGCTGTTTGATTAGGAGGAAAAAGATGTTAGAAGCGATCAATCTCACAAAGCGTTACGATCGAAAGGTTCTCGATGGTTTGTCTTTTTCTGTTCAGGCAGGAGAAATCGTTGGGGTCGTCGGCAAAAGCGGCTCAGGAAAATCGACGTTGTTGCGGCTTTTAAACTTGATTGAAACCCCTGACAGCGGGGAATTACTTTTTGATGGCAAAAAAATCGATACATCGAATAAAAAGCATCTGCTACGTGCACAACAAGAAATCGGCATGATTTTTCAAAATTACAATCTGTTACACAATCGAACCGTTTTCGAAAATGTCTATTTGCCCTTGAAGTTAATGGGAAAGTCAGCAGATATGGTACTTGAGATGCTTTCGTTTGTTGGCATGGAAGATAAAGCCCACATCTATCCGGCCAAGTTAAGCGGCGGAGAGAAACAACGAGTGGCTATTGCACGGGCTTTGATCCGTGAGCCCAAAATCTTGCTGTGTGACGAGCCCACTAGTGCGCTGGACGAAGATACGAAAGCCGATGTTCTTGCTTTGCTGCAAAAAGTTCAACAGACGTTTCAACCAGCTGTCGTCTTTGTCAGTCATGAGCTATCGGCCGTCCGACAAATTTGTCAACGTGTGTTTGTATTGGAGGATGCCGTCTTTGAGGCTGAGTTTGCCAATCAGCCACAACCAATCGTCCGCATTGAAAGCTCTTATGTGAACAAAGTGGAGAGGAGTCTGCTGCATGACGATCAGTGAGAGTATTTTGTATTATCTGCCTGAATTGCTGCAATCTTTGAAAGAAACAGCGATCATGATGGGCATTTCGATGCTCGCAGCCATTGTCTTAGGTCTACCGTTAGGTGTCTGGCTTTTTCTCAGTCGCAGCCGAGGGAAAAAAATCTCATTTCTTTATGAGTGTTTGAATCTCGTTGTGACGATCATCCGCTCGTTTCCTTTTTTATTATTTGTTGTAGCTTTGATCCCGTTGACGCGGATGCTTTTAGGCAGCTCATTTGGACCGATTCCCGCCAGTTTTCCTTTGAGCATCGTTGCTATGAGTATTTTTGCTCGTTTGACGGAGCAAGTGCTGTTGGATGTTCCAGAAGAAGTTTCTTATTTGGCGAAATCTCTTGGTGTCAGTCAATGGCAGTATGTTTGGTCGTTTTTACTAGTGGAAGCTAGAAGCGGCTTGATTTTATCTTTAACGACGACAGCAGTCAGCATGGTTTCTTATTCGACGGTGATGGGGATCGTTGGTGGCGGCGGTATCGGCGATTTTGCGATCCGTTATGGGTACCAGCGTTATGAGTATGGCGTGATGTATTTTGCAATTATCATCATGATTCTTTTGGTCTTTATCCTGCAAGGGATTGGCAATCAAGCAGCAAGAAAACTTGATAAACGAAAATAGGAGGAATGAAAGTGAAAAAAGGATTTGTTTTAGGATTGAGTGTATTGGCATTAGGTGTATTGGGGGCTTGCGGTACAGGTTCTGATGAGGCGAGCGAAGAGAAAATCATCAAGGTCGCTTCGCAAACGACGCCAATGACCGATGTCGTAAATGTTGCAGCTGAAGCAGTGGAAGATGGCTGGGAAATCCAATTGGTCCAAGTCAATGACAATATCCAGTACAATGAGTTGCTGAATAATGACGAGGTTGATGCTAACTTTGCGCAACATGAACCATATATGCAAATGTATAATGAAGAAAAAGATGCAAACCTAGTGGCACTAGATAAAATCTACAACGCAAAAGTCGGTTTTTATTCCAAAGAGTATACGGATATCAATGATATTCCAGAAGGAACGAAAGTCGCATTGCCAAATGATGTGTCCAATGAAGGTCGAGCGTTAGCGATTTTAGCAGAAGAAGGATTGATTACCCTTAAAGAAGGCGTTGGTGTCAATGGGACATTAAAAGACATTACCGAAAATCCGAAAAATTTTGAGTGGTTATCTGTCGATTTACTGAATCTTGCGGAAGCCTATGATGAACCAAACGTATCTTTGGTATATAATTACCCAACCTATATCGCGAAAATCGGTTTGAAACCAGCAGATGCCCTTTTCTTAGAAAAAACCATCGATGATCGCTTTGCTATCTCATTGGTTGCTCGAGAAGACAATCAAGATTCTGAAAAAATCGCTGTATTGCGCCGTGCCATGACTAGCGATAAAGTTCGTGAGTTTTTAGAAAACGAGCATAGCGATACCTTATTGCCAGCATTTTAATTTATTTCTATCAAAATGGAAGGAGCGCCCTTTGCCTAACTCTCTAAAAGAGAGTAGTCAAAGGGGTTTCTTGTCTTTTTTTGCTTTTTTATCATTCTTATCCATGATATACTGATTTGGTCAGAAAACTAGCGACAGTCTAAAATAGACACTGTTCGCATTGTAAATACAAGAAATGGAGCAATAGAATCAATGGATAATCCAAAATTAAAACAACAAGTCGATAGTCGCCGTACCTTTGCGATTATTTCCCATCCGGATGCGGGGAAAACAACCATTACAGAACAATTATTATTATTCGGTGGCGCGATTCGCCAAGCTGGTACGGTCAAAGGGAAAAAGACTGGTAATTTCGCAAAGTCCGACTGGATGGAAATCGAAAAACAACGGGGAATCTCCGTTACCAGTTCCGTTATGCAGTTTGATTACCAAGGCAAACGGGTCAATATTTTAGATACCCCTGGGCATGAGGACTTTTCAGAAGATACCTACCGTACCTTGATGGCGGTGGATAGTGCTGTCATGGTGATCGATAGCGCAAAAGGGATCGAAGCACAAACGAAAAAACTCTTCCAGGTCGTTAAAAAACGTGGTATTCCGATTTTTACTTTTATCAATAAACTCGACCGTGATGGCCGAGAACCATTAGAATTATTAGAAGAACTAGAAGATCTTTTAGAGATCGAATCATTTCCAATGAATTGGCCGATCGGCATGGGGAAAGGCTTGGAAGGACTGTATGATATCCACAACCAACGGGTCGAATTTTACCGTCCTGACAATCACGGTGGGGAACGTTTAGTTGCCCTAGATGAAAATGGTCAATTCCCAGCAGATCATCCATTTGCCGAAGATGGGCTGTTCCAACAAGTTTTAGAAGAAGTGGAATTGCTGCAAGAAGCTGGCGACGCCTTTGATACAGAAAAAATCGCTCGGGGCGATCAAACCCCTGTATTCTTTGGTTCTGCTCTCACAAATTTTGGCGTACAGACCTTTTTAGAAACCTTCTTGACTTTTGCACCAGCACCTTACGGACATAAAACACTAGCTGGTGAGGAAGTCAGTCCTTATGAACCAGAAATGTCTGGGTTTGTATTCAAGATCCAAGCAAACATGAATCCTGCCCATCGTGACCGGATCGCCTTTGTCCGCATTTGTTCAGGAACCTTTGAACGAGGCATGGACGTTACTTTAGAACGTACTGGCAAAAAAATGAAACTCAGCAATGTGACTCAATTTATGGCTGATACCCGTGAAAATATTGAAGAAGCTGTCGCCGGAGATATTATTGGTGTCTATGACACGGGGAATTATCAAATCGGTGACACGATCTATGAAGGAAAACTAAAAGTTGCTTACGAAGAGCTGCCATCGTTTACTCCGGAACTCTTTATGAAAGTTACTGCGAAAAATGTGATGAAGCAAAAATCTTTCCATAAAGGAATCTATCAGTTGGTCCAAGAAGGGGCTATCCAGTTGTACAAGACGTATCTTAGTGATGAGTATATCATCGGTGCTGTCGGGCAACTGCAATTTGAAGTTTTCCAATATCGCATGATGAATGAGTACAATGCGGAAGTCATCATGACCCCAATGGGCCACAAGATCGCCCGTTGGATCGATCCGAAAGACTTGGATGAGCGTATGAGCTCCAGTCGTAACATTTTAGCGAAAGACCGTTTCGACCAGCCATTGTTCTTGTTTGAAAATCAATTTGCGATGCGTTGGTTCGCAGATAAGTACCCAGATGTCGAATTGAAGAGTTTGATGTAAGAACCGCTGATATGACGGTGTTTTAAGGCTGATTTAATCTGTATTTTATTGAAAAGAAATAATTAGATGCGTTGGTTTGTAAGAAGTCCTTTTTTATTGAAATTGATAAGAAGGGGCTTTTTTTGTATGGAATGGGAAGAGATAATTGTAGAGTTTTGTTTAGATATTACTGTCAGAGGATTTTCAAAAATAACAATTAAGAATTATAAATCTAAATTGTCGAACACAGCAAAGTTTTTTAAATCCATTAATGTTTGTCCATCAAATTTGAAAAAAACTCACGTGTCTTTGTGGATTTTAGATATGCAAGAAAAGCAAATGCAAGCATCGACAATAAATCTAAGCGTAAGTCGGATGAAAAAGCTATATGACTATATGTTAAAAGAAAATTATGTTGAGAATAATCCTTTCGAAAGAATTGAAAGATTGAAAGAGCAGACTAAGGTAATTTATCCATTGAATGATTTTGAGATTAAGCAAATGTTATCAGCTGCAAGAAATCATAGATACAAATATATAGCACAACGAAATGTTGTGATTCTGATGTTAATGATTGAATGCGGACTAAGAATTAGCGAAGTTTGCGAAATCACGGACGAGGATATAATGAGTAATCAAATTCTTATTAAAAATTCTAAAAATAATAAGGATAGAGCAGTGGCGATTAGTCCAATTATAAAAAAAGAGATAATAAAGTATCAGCGTTTAAAGAAGAAAAAGTATGGTTCAATTAAAGGCAATCCGTTTATAATCAGTAATAAGTCAAGCAAACTTAACGAAAAAGCAATTTGGCAAATTATGCAAGAAATAAAGAAAGAAATACAAGTAAGGAGTTGTGTAAGATTCTCAGGACATACATTAAGACATACATATGCGAGTATGCAATTAAGAAATGGATTAGATATTTATACGCTGAGTCTAAATATGGGACATAGTACAATTCAGATGACTCAAAGATATGTTCAGACGTTAAATAGTGGAGATTTCATTGAGAAGTCGATTAGAACAAGTACTTTGATGAATTTGAGATAATTTTCTATTAGTTTTAAAGAGAGGAAATCTGAAAACTATAATGTTCTACAAATTTGCTACAAAATTATTCTCTAGATATAATTAATTTATGGATACTTTTTCAATTTCTATCCATCACGATTCCTATTCTATCAATAGTTAAAATACGTATTCTGTAGATATGGATAGTGTTAACATATATGAGATATAAAGTATCCATCAATCATCATTATGGAGGGAGGAATATGACACAAAGAAAAATTAATGTCAAACCAATTAAAGATAAAGAGGTATTGAAGAATTTTGCATCTGAATTACTAAGAAATAAACATGGACAAAGAGATTATACGATTTTTGTGTTTGGTATTTTTACAGGATTAAGAATTTCGGATATACTCAATCTAAAAGTTAATGATGTGAAAGGAAAGCTCAAGACTGATATTATTGAGAAAAAGACAGGAAAGAAGAGAACACTTAACTTGATGCAATTGACTAATCAAATCATTATATATCTAGATGAAGAGCACGATGGACAAAGCGAGTGGTTATTTCCATCTCCTAGGGATAATACGAAACATTTAGCTACACATCAGTTCTATAAGATTATGCAAAAGACTGCTGAATCACTCAATCTAGATTATATCGGAACGCATAGCTTAAGGAAAACGTTTGGATATAGTTACTATAAAAAAACAAAGGATTTAACAAGCTTAATGAAGATTTTGAACCATAGCTCTCAGAGTGTTACTCTCCGATATATTGGTATAGAGGAAGAAGAACTTCAATCTAGTCTTGATAATTTTAATCCATTTCAATAAGTATTGTTATAAAAGTAAAAGCACAGTCAACTAAGACTGTGCTTCTTTTTTTGCTTTCTTTTTAGTAATTGTATTATATTGTTTTCTATTTTCACTGCTTTTTGCATATAAAGTTTCTAACTTGGTATATTTTTCTACATCATTTGAAAAAGTAATTTTCTCATTGGATTTAAAATAATTAGACAAATAATAAATGAATGCAAATAGTCTTTCAATTCTATATAATATCCATTGTCGTTGTTCGTTTTTCGCATAGAAAAAGAAGCAGTCTTCGCTTTGAATATAGATTAGGATGTCATCACGAATAAATTTTGTATTATTCTGCACTTTATACATATTAAAATCTCTGAGTTTATTTCTAATAGCAGGTAATTGTTCTTTAGTAGGGATTGCAATAATATCTAAAGTATCTAAAGAATGAGTGTGGGGTAATTGATTCTCATCAAAAGCACTAGAAAATTGAATCGGAATTTGAACGTGTTGATATTCTGTGAATTTCATATAAAATTCTTTATTCTCATTGGATAAGCATTGATTAAACAATTGGGAAGCTTGTGGCTTCTGACTGAAATTTTTATGATTATAGATATTTCTTACAGAACTATAAAAAGAAGCAGTCACTTGTTTTTGTTGATTCGTAGCTATTGAAAGATTAGCTGTTCTAAATCCTAGTGTCAACATTTTTTGTAAGGCATTGGCTTGTAAGTCCAAGTGCTTTAAATTGTCTAAATCAAACTTTTTAGCGTAGTAGAAGTGCTTAGATAACTTCTTTTTAGAAATCCACTTATGCTTTTCTAACGTTTTTAAACGGGCTTCCAAGCCAATTCTGTTACATTGTAGTAGTTTTTCTAAGGTGGATTCATAAATCCCATTAGATGCTATAGCTAGTTGTAATAATTCATCACTATCAATCGCTCTTTTGTTGACAATATATTTTTTCAAATTCACTCCCTCCAATAATTTTTTACATATTTTTTTCAATAATTTTCATTCTCAAAAGTATCCATTTTTACATAGTTGGTAAAGGTCGAAATAATCCAATTTTGTGACCCCTACATAGTAGGGAATCTCTTGTTCAAATTTTAGAAATTTTTTTAGGTAGCTGCTGTTTTGAAAAATTCACGGAGGTTTCCATTCAAAATTTGTAAAATTTCATCAAAAATCACCGAGTTTTCAAAAAGTTATCACGAAAGTTATCTAAAAGTTATCATCCATAGTATCGAAAAAGCACTTTATGTAGGGTTGATGTAGGGTTTGTGTAGGGTGTAAAAATTGCAGATGTAGGGATAATGTAGGGGCAGAAAATTGAGAGAAAAAATCGAGAAATTTCTCTCAAGTATCCATCTCGTAATTATCCATTTTCAATTTACTCCTATCCATATTATACCATCGGAAAAATGATGATGGAAATTTGAATGACATATCTAGAATTGTTGACAAAGAAAATGGTGAAATGAGAGGAAGGTATTTGATTTGGGGACAAGAAAGACGAACAAATAATTCATAACCCAATACACATTATTTGCTCGTCTTAGCTTCTTAATTGACTTTACTCGTTTATTATTCTAACTTGAATGTTATAGGTAGTTTTTCCACCATGAACATTTGTATAAGTAATTTTAATATCATTTATTGCATTAACCTTCAGCTTAGCACCTTCACCCAATTTATAATAAGCATTACCGTAAGATACCTCACTAAATCTATAACTAACACCATTCATCTCAATTGTGGTGCTTCTATTTCGTCTGTTTCCAAAACCTTTGTCTATTGCTTCCTGTTTAACGCCAACGTTATCGTCTGAAATAGCATCTATTAATACATAACCATCTTCTAAAATAGGCATATCAACACTACTCAATTTCTTCAAATTAATTGTTCTCATACCTATATTATCAGGTGTCCAAATATCTGGACACCTATAAACGTTTTGAAACCAAATACCTATATAACCTTTAACTTCAAATGAATTATGAAATTTCCCTACACAGTTCCCTTCATTACCATCTAATAAATGAGTATCTCCACTAACTTGTTCAAATGCATCACAGTAGATATTTGCTAAACTAGGCTTTAAAGTATCTTTAAATAATAGATAACTTATCAAAACAAAAATACCAAATATTATGATTGCTACAACTACAAATAGTCCTTGTGAACTCCCATCTGACATTATTAACCTCCTTTCTCTGTATAAAAAAATCGTGTTGATTATTTTATTGTTATTTATAAAAATTGACCGACATGATGATTTTGGATTTTGTCTAGCATAACGGCTCCTTTACTAGCCAAAAAAAATTTAATAATTTATATTTTGGTTGCTGAGGAGTTGATACTATAAGTTTCAGGTCTACTAGACTCATATTCATGAGCATTTAATATGCCAATAAAATCAAATTGATGTACTTCGTTTGGCTTTAATTTTATTGTTTTTTCTAATTCGGTTGCATAAATTGAATTAATATCAGTTGTATCTATATCTCCGATAAATAAACCTTTACCCTCAGCTGAAAATTTTACTTTATATGATAATTCCTTGTCTGTTAGATTTTTGATTGTCACATTGATATTCTCTGATAGCCTCGGGAAAGTAGGGCTATCAAAATCCAATTTATTAAAATTGAAATTCAAGTCGCTGATTTCAATGGATATTTCAGAATTTATTATGGGATTGTCAGTTGCCGTATTTATCAAATTATTTTCAGCTTGCTCTAAACCATCCTTGAAAATCCCTGATAAACTAGGACTCATAATGTCCCTAAACAGTAAATAACTCAAGAATACAAAAATACCGAATATTACGATTGCTACAACTACAAATAGTCCTTGTGAGCTTCCATTTGTCATTAATAATACCTCCTTTATGTTATTTTAATCACTTCTTTATTATATCAACTCTGAGTTTTTTTACAAATTTCCAGTGTATAGAAATGCTGTGTATAAGTTGATAAATAAGCAAATAATGCTTTGGTTAAGGGGATATAATAGAAAAGTAAAGGCATGATTCATTTTGTGGACAATCGTTATATTTGATGAGATAATATAGTTACCTTGACGAAAACCATTTATAATGACCTCTAAATCTTTAAGTGTTTTTCAATTGCCTTGACTATTCCCCAGTTAGTCAGGGTATTTTTGTATATAAAGTTATTAATTTGAACTAAACTAGGAACAAAAAAGGAGGGATATATATGAATAATAGAATTATCGGCTATATTCGAACGTCAACAAATAGACAAGAACTTGGATTGGAGGTCCAAAAGAAAGCGATAGAAAAGTTTTCACCGTCCATTATTTATGCAGAACAAATATCTGGAAGAAAAGAGAATCGAAGTGAATTTCAAAAAGCTCTAGATAGTTTGGGTGAAGGAGATACGTTACTTGTATATAATCTATCAAGATTGAGCAGGTCATCAAGACAATTAGTTAATTTAATGTCGGAACTGAACGAAAGGGGTGTTTACTTAAAAAGTATTCAGGAAAATGTAGATACTAAAACTGCTCAAGGTAGATTATTTTATACGATGCTTGCAGCAATAGCAGAATTTGAGGCGGAAAATATCAGCAGCCGAACAAAAGAAGCACTTGCGAATACAGATAAACGATTGGGCAGACCACCTATTAAAAATAACGTAAAAAAGAGAATTATTAAATTGTATGATAAAAAAGAACTATCACTGAATGAAATTGCTATGAAATGTAATGTTAGCGTGAAAACAGTTTATAATGTAGCTAAAAATGCGGGTTTATCAAGAAAATAACCCTTGATTAATTTTTCGACTGAAGGTAACATAGAAAAGGGAAGCAAGATTATGACCGGTAATAAATCAAGGTTTTTTACCGATGAACAAATAAAAAAATAACGAACAGGCAAAGGCTGTCTTATCAATGATTTGAAGTTGATAAAGCAGGCTTTTTTTGTCTTGGCAAAAACCTTGATTTATTACATCTAATGATGGTGAGAAAGGATTGAAATAATGGGAATAAATAAACGTATGAAAGTTGGAGTGAGTATTTTAGGTGCAGTTGTCCTAATAGGTGTAGGGATTGGATATGGACTGTATCAAAAAGAGCAGAATAGAGAATTGACAATAAAAGAAACAACTGATTTGAAACCTATCTCTTTTTCTGAATTTCATAACTCAAAAGTGAAAGATGACGGAACAGTAACTCTAACTTTTGAAATCGATGAATTTTTAAATCCGAATAAACGTAAAAAAATGGACTACTATATTTATGATTCGCATACAAATCAACAAATAGAATTACCGTTGAATAGTCAAGATAGTGCAGAATACACAATTGATTTTAAACAAATTGCAGAGAGAAAGATTCAACAATACATCCGTGAAGGTGAGAATGGACAATTTACACCAGATGAAGATAGGATGGAGCAATTACTAAACGATGTGTATAAAAATGATGAAATTTACTTTTTGGCAGTTCCAAAAGGCTATCTAGAAAAAGAAGAAAAACGGTTAGGAAACCTAAATAAAGAGAAATTTGCAAAAGAACATAGCTTTTATTCCATTGGAATGAGTGGTTATATTGAGTTATTGAATAGAGGATTGAAGCCTGACTTTGTTAGGTATACTTCTTATACAGAATACGTCATAAGTTTAGTAACGAGAGACTTATCTAATGAAGAATTTGTGAAGTTAGTAAAAGCGGTGCAACTAAATGTTCCTAAACAAATTGAAATTCTAAAGTCGCACTTATTCGAAGGACAATTTTCTGAACGCCTAAAAGACGGTTACTTTGCTAGAGGAAATTACGATTATAGAAGATTGGGTTATGTGGTAGCTGAAGACTATAGTATTGGAATATACAGCCCAGTGACAGCATATTTAAGAACGTATAGTGTTCCTGCAAATGAAGAACAGGAACTTAATGAAAATATGAAGGACTGGAATCAACGAATTATTGATGATAAAACGAAATTTGAAGAGCAATCTAACACAATGACATTAGATAAAAGTATTCAAAAAGTTGGACTAATAGATAATGCACTCTTCTCTTACAAAAATACGAATGAACTAGGAGAACGATTGGAGATAAAAGAAGACACAGATGTTTACTAAAATAGCCATGAAAAAGTATGTGAAAAATAAAGTAAAACAAACGTTTGTGAAAGCCCACGTAACTATACCTCAGGTTGTTTTAAACAAATTGTCTAATGAGCTTTATAGTCAATTTGAAAAATTTTCTGATAAAGAACAGGAAAAATTGTTGTTTTCAGAGGATTTAGTGATTAATTTATGGAATAAACACATGGATAAAATCAATAAAGAAATGTTGGACGAGATGTGAGTAAAATCATGTCTCTTTTTTTGCTCAAAATTTACAATAAAAACCACTTAAAAAATGACCTTCAAAAAACCCTTATTTATCAAGGGTTTCATTCTTGTTGACAAAATTAAAAGATTGCTGTTATATCAACATTTTAAAGTACTAATTTTGAAAAAACACTTCTCAGGTGAAGCGAAACTTTTTTTATGGGGAATTACCCACTAAAATGAATCTGAGGAGTGTTTTTTAGTATATGCATATTTCTAAAGTTCTGATAAACACTGATATAACGACGTTTTTAACATTTTTTTCTCTGAGAAGACTATGGAAAGAATCATATAAAATAAAGCATATTTTTTAAAAAATACACCAATTAATTTTTATTGTCAGAAAGTGAGATGTTTACTTTACTTCAGTAGTTGAGGATGGTATAGTCCCGGTAAATATTATTAATAAAATAATAGATAGGTCTAGGAGGTTTCTTAATGACACAAGAAAAAATAATCGAATTGAAACTGAAAGAAAAAAGGGGGATTTTGAGGGGCTGGTTGGATATTTTAGATGAAACGTATGGTGTAAAAATGACGTTTATTGCAAGGCAATTAGATATTCAGATTCAAAACCTACATAATTTTAAAAAAGGGAAACAAACACTTAGTGTGGAGAAACTTTTTTTTTTAGAACGATTTTTGATTGAAAAATATGGGAAGTTATTGATTGAGGAGAGTAAGTAGAATATGAGATTATATGTAAGTAGTATTGTAAATGATACAAAACCTGATGCAACACTGATTAAAGCAATTTCTGCAACAATTTTACAAGAATTAGTAGATATCTCTTTAGAAGAACTTGCAATAGAATTAACTCAAAAAGGAAAAACAGTGGTGTTAGCTGAATTATCGGAACAAAAATTATCAAAATATACACCAATTGTTGGTCAAGAGTTAGTAATGCTTGATTTTGATAACAAAGATGGAAATAGTATCTATACCATTGACGATTTAGAACAAGATATATTTATGCAAAATAATGCTTGTTTTATCTATCAAACCTTTAGTGATGCTGATTCAAAGGTTGATAAATTTAGAGTAGTATTTCATCTTGATAGGTTGATTACTTCAAATAATGAAATAGAAGAAATTTATCAAGAGCTATTTAAAAAATATCCGCAAGCTGATGGTAGCGTTGGGCAAACGAGCAGAATATTTTTCGGAAGCAATAGTGGATTTGAGGTCATTGACTGGGGGAATCGGTTAGATACTACTGATTTGTTAGAGGGAAGAAAAACAATTATTCCTAGAGGCTTAGAAGCTATACGTGGCGAAATAATTGATGAATCGATATCGAATTATGAATTATTAAAGTTAGGCAGATACGACATTGTGAAAGCCAAACTTGGGGATAATTACAGTGGGGTTTTTCCTGATGAATATAGTGCTGTCAATCATTTTTGCTCACTGGATTTAAGAGAATTATTAGAATTGCCAGAAGATAACCCATTTATAGATATTCTACACGATGAGGAGAACCCTAGTGCAAGTATTTATTTTTCTGAAGCAACAGGCAGTTACTTTTATAAATGTTTCAGTGAAAATAACCAGATAACTACTGACATTAAGGGATTACTTTGTAAATTTCTGAAAAAAGACAATTTTGAAGTGATTCAACTGTTGACTTACATCACAAATTCAAAAATTACTATGGATTCTGACCTAGGTAAAATGAAATTGAATGCTAACTTATTTAAAAAGGAATTGTTGAATGGGAAAATAGCGAAAAAATATCCCGAACTATATTTTTATTTGAAGAAATATATTCTTGAAATTCCACTTGTGCTTGAATATATGTTTGATTACGTTTATGAGGATTCTGAGGGTAATTTGAAAATCCAAAATTATTATAGTATTGAAACGTTGACGAAAATGTTATCAAGAAGTTTGAATAAGAGAATTTCTATAAATAAAACAAAACGTATTCTGAATGTGATTGTAGTAACAGAAATCATTCAAAAAGTTCCGGAAGAATTGATTGCAGAAGAAATATACAATCGAGTGATTTTAGAACAAAAACAGGATGATAACAAAGTAAGAACCAGCAATATATATCAGCCCAATTTACTTGTAGAAGAGCATAAAGATTATATGGGAGAAATTGGGAAAATTTTAAAACGTAACAATGTCACTATTGATAGTTTAGGTTATGAATTGATTTATCGATTGTTTGGGGAAGAAAAAGCAAATCGAGATTTTCCTCAATCTTATAAACCTTTGGTAAATAAAGGCTTGATAAAAATGAGTAGACAAGACACAAATCTAACAAATAAAAGTATTCAATTAGAAAAATCAATCGTAAAAATCTTGATGAAAGAGTTGGATTCTAAAGGATATATGTTTGAAAAAGAACTCATATCTAAATTGGCTAGAAATAAAAAGCAAAAGATAGCTAGTATTCGTCCACAGTATAATAAGGTTAGAGCAGATATTATAAATAAATATTCTTTAAAACGAACAAAGTTAACTAAGGGATTACATCAAGAATTAGGATTAACAGAGCAATATTCTTCTAAGGTAATATTCTATAAGTAATAAATGAAGTATAAAAAGTGCGTATTGAAAGTAAGAAATTGATGATAAAAGGATAGTAAATTCAAGGGTTATTTGAGGGTAGGCAAATATGATACTAGATATAATATCTTATGGAGGGTCATATTTACCTACCCTAAAATATCTCCCCTTTTTCTAGAAGAAAATAAATGAAAAATACACTTTTGATACGCATTTTTTATAAAAATCTCTAGGCTCATATTTACCGACCTTAAAATTTTTGCCTTTTTTCTAGGAGGATTTGAATGAAAATCTCACTTTTAATACGCACTTTTTGTTATTGGAAATAAGCATGTCTCTAAATTACTTACTTATTAGAATATTTGAATAGGTTTACTAAAATAGCGAAAGTTTGCTGCTTAGAATTTAACATATAACAAAACAGTGATAATTATTCATGGATTGTAATTTAAAAATCTTTTGAGAAAATCATCTATAAACATCATCAAAACAAGAATATGTCATAAACTATATAATTTATTCCAAACTATAATTCTTATATTAAAATAACTTGTGATTCGTTTTGGCTAGCCTGTTTTATTCCCACGGAGTGTTGAAAATTATTTTCGATAAATTATACACAAAGAATTAAAATCGCTTAGAACGCATTTTAGGCAGCATAGGATTGATTTTAAATATAGAGCAAATACTTCAAACCCTTTAAATACTAAAATTATTTTTATTCATTGTTAAATTGGAAACTAATAGATTTTAGTTGTGCTAGATTTAGACTTTTAGAATATACATATAAACATTGATATATAAGCGTTCAATCAGTATTTAGTTAAATTATAAATGCAAAAACCTCTCTCAGATGAAAGATAGTGGTTAATTCCCCACAAAAATTTTTTCATTGCATCTGATAGGTGTTTTTTGAAAAATAGATATAAAAATCGTTGATGTTACAATAATCTTGTATTATTGTCAACAAGTAGGAAACCCTTGATTTTATTGACTTTTTTTAAGGTCATTTTTTAAGTGATACTTGACGATAATTTCGGGATAGAGCGGAACTATTAGAAGTGGTATCTAAAATTATCTTAGAGTTGAATTAGGAGCAGAATTCACATTTGTCTTCTAATTCAATGGTTGATAAAATTTAAAATGTTGCAGTACTTACGCTTATTTTTAAAACAAAAGCAAATTGAGAGTCTTGGAAATAACTAAAAATTCATGAATTAGGTTATTCAGATAAAATCATTCCACTTATTAGGATTTTATCTAAATGACTATTTTTTCTAATAAATAAAAAAATACTGTCGGTATTAAAATTCATGGAAATATATTGTTGAACGTTACTAACCTATACTTGTGTAATCATTAATCTAATTCTACAAAAATTGACTATACCAATGTTTCGAGAAAATAGAACAATCGTTTATAAGTCGTTTTCCTTTGTTAGTAATTATAGAAAAGTTCGTTATTTGGAGTGTAAACCATATTTTAAATTATTATTTAACATTAATTTTTTCTTAATTTGAAAGCTCTTTACTATTTATTAAACTGGATAAAACTTGATTCTTACGTATGTTTTTTTCAATATTGATTAGCAGATATTTTTTTGGTGTACATGGCTTAGTACATATATTTATATGAAAGATGCTTTTTGTTCTTATTTGTTCAAATCTAATCTTTATTTAAATTATTAAAATATTAGTTGCAATGGCATTTGTTTTTATAGGGGAATTTGACAGTAGTGCTTTAAACCTTTGATTTTTCTAAGCTTTATTTGTATAAAATAATACGATGGATTTGAACATCATCTTAGACAATGAATTTGAATCATCAATATTTAATTGAGTCTTGGATACTTTTTAGAACAATAGATATTTAAATAATCAGATGCTTTTAAGTCATAAAACAACAAATTAATACAATCGTTATCCCTTTTTTCGAAATAAAATCGAATGTTCGGATAATCACTCACCAATATTATATTGTAAACTATTTTTGTAACAATACTATTTAAATTTGGAGGGTATTAGAACAATGAAAAAAAAAATATTAGCGACAACTTTTTTATCAACTTTGTTGTTAGTAGGTAGTAACCCGCTTTTATCAAATGCAACAGAATTAAGTAGTGAAAAAGAAGTTCCTGTAGAAATTCAAGAAGGTATAGTAGATATAAGTTTTAACGAGGGAACAACAAGTAAAGTTGATTTTCAATTATCTGATTTCGACGTAAACTCAGGTGTTCGAAAACAAACGAAACCCTTGAAGGCAGTAGCTACCGTGAATAACACAAAATCAGAGGATGTTAGTGTAAATATTTTTGCGGAACTGGACAATTATAGTATTGGGTTGGAAATTAAACCTTCAAATCCATACATGCAAGCAGATAGGGTACAAAGAATGTCCTCTAAGCAAATTGAGAAAGATTTCGATGTTACGCTTGATGCTGATACTTATGTTTGGAGTAATAATGGAAGTAATAGTGCGAATATTATTTTAAAAGCTCAAGAAGGACCCAATCCTTAGTAATATAATTTTAATTAGAATTGAGAAATAGTTAACAAGTAAATTTATAGACTATGGTCCATCTTTAATAGAGAAAAAAAGTTTAAGTTTGCAAATTTTTACAAAATGAGTTAGATTGCTATACAGTGAATCAAAACGAATGTAGTTTAATTGGACAGCACATAGAATATTGAAGAAGAAGTAACACTAATCGAATCAATAACAATTTCTGTTTTTGATTATTGAATTAGTGTTCCTTCTTTTGTTCTTTTCATTTAGATGAAAAAATTAGCCATTAATCTGGTCACTATCTTTGTGAATTCTAGAGTTAAACGAAATTTCTACAACGTCTGATGTTTGATAATAGTATTTCTAATATTAAACACAATTATGAATAGCTAAAAAGATTTGCTGAAAAAATCACATAGTGTAACGTGATAAATAATACATTTAATAAAAATAATAAGATTTATATGATAATGATTATAATGATTCCTTATTTTCAAATGGTTTGTAATATATTGCATTCTTAAATATAACTAATGTGATTTTAACGCTGTGAAATCGTTATGTAAAATCGTGAAATAAGTATACAGATAATTAAACAAAAGCTTAATAATACAGTCTCTTTTAAATAAAGGTTGGTAAAATGAATGGAATATATAATGAATACTTTTAGCAGTCACTATCTAACAAGAAAGCAAAATGAAAAGTTGAAATTATTTACGGTTGTAGTAACAGAAAAATATATTTCATTGAATAAATTAAGTGAAATATTAAACATAACAATGTATCAAACAAAAATATTATTGGTTGAATTAGAAGAGAATGTTGGACAATTGGAGTATGATTTTTCATCATTGTTTTTTCAAGAAAAAAATACTATAGGATTAATCGAAGGATTTAGTCAAGAACTTTTACTGAATGTGTTTGTTAATCTTAAGAAAAAGTTTTTTGATGAATCACCTTTTTTTCGTTTATTGCTCTATTTATTAAAATATCGCAAGACACGTGTGGTAGATATTTCAGAAAAATTAATGTTTAGTAAATCATATAGCTATAAATTGATTAGCCGTTTAAGAGATATTTTTGAATCACAAAGAATTCCAATCACTATAAACAGCGATTTCGAATCAATTTCCTTGGAAGGTAATGAGAAGTATATAAGAACTTATCATTATTTAGTACAAGTGATGGCATATAATGTTTTTGCAGATAGACAAACAAGGGTGAATATCGACTTAGTTGGTGAAAATTATAAAAGTCTACAAACTACTAAAGTGAAACATGAAATTCTTTTATCAATCCTAGAAAATGCCGTTTCTCGTGGGTATTTAGTTCAAGACCTAGATAAAAAATCCCTCGAAATATTTAATATTATGAAAGAATTATATGAAGATATTTCATTAACAAAATTAATTCCAATTAATAATATGGAAGAAAAAGAAAACGAGCTTGCTTTTTTTTATTTTTGCAGACAGCTTTTAATTCCAGAAACTACAAGTAAAAGAGACAAAGTTTTTTTAGGGGAGAAATTTAAATCTATAAAAGGTAACAAAATAGTTGATTTCTCAGTTGCTGTTTTAGAGGCATTGTCGGAGAAGTTTCATATAAAATATGACGTTGAAAATATTATTTTATATGAATGTATTATTAATACTTGGGCTTATCAAAATATTTATTTTGAAAATCTAAATGGCACCACTAGTCAATATAGTAATGATAACAGAATTCATGAAGTTCAAAATATTATTTTAAATACAGTCTTAAATTTCGAATTACAAGTTGGAGATAAAGAACTTTTTGCAAATAAATTATCCCACATCTTATCTTATTTTTTACCTGTTCAAAATAAAGAAACTGTGGTTATTGCCATATCTATGTTACATCATCCTGAATATGTACCTGTTATTCAAAATAAATTGCTTGCAATTTTCAATGAGAAAATCATTAAATTTAGTTCTAATCATAATGAAGCAGATATATTAGTCTCGGATGGTATTCTAAACCATGACAATTCGCAGGATTTTGCTTTTTTTAGGGATATACATAATAAGGACCATTGGGATAATTTAAATTCAGTGGTTCAAGCAAGAATTATATCAAAACTAGGATAATATATTTAGACTAAATACAAACTTAAAAATATGTGCAGGATTAGGAAATAACATCTTTATGGTACAAACTCATATATCTGAAAAAAATCTAAAATTTGAAGAATTCATTGAGTTCAAAAGACATGGAAGAATAACTTTGTTTTTACATTAAATACTAACAACTTACAATTTTCTATTTAAGAGTACGCAAAAAAGATTATAATTCTCTAATATTTAAATATTATAAATAAAAGAAGATAAGTGTCCAATATAAAGGTGGAGTATTATAAATGTGAGATAATTCCCAAAGGAGATTAAAGTGGTTTTAGTTAACATTTGTCATTTAAACTATAGAATATAGATTCTACGAAGTTAGAAGGATGTGAATTACTTAAAAGTATAAATTGGAGATGTGGTTAATGTGAAAAGCATGGGGAATAATTATGTGCAGAGATTAAGAAAATAGCTTCTATTAATCATATTAAAATATTTTTTCATTAAAACAAATTTTATATTTTAAATCTGGGTTACCAAAAGAAAGTTGGGGGAAATTGTTAGTAAGTAGAAACAGATATAGAAAAGTCATGAATAATAGTAGATTTCTCGAGTATCATTTTCAGACAATAAATGACAATACAAGTGAAAATTTACTCAGGGAATGTGACTTGAATAGCTTGAAATATCTAGTTGAAAATAATATTCGTGAAACAGTGAATGAATCTAAGAAAAAATCAGTCTTTATGAAAAAAGTGAAAATAGCTAGGAAAAATAGAGCGGATTTTATTTTATTAGAAAAAACCTGTGAGATAATAGCAAACAATATAGAAAATCGTCCCATTAATTAGATAGTAGTATTGGTAAAGGAGAAACAATATGAATACTATTTTTATGTTTTTACAAAAAAGTAAAATAATATTTCTTAATTGCTGTATACTATTTGTGTTAATAATTTTCGGCACACAAAGTTTAGCTAATGAAATTAAAGATGAGATAAACATTGAGGCTGATGAAGTTACTTTATCATTGAACGATTTAGACTTTTCAACTAGAACAGTAAAACAAATTGAAACTGTGAAGATAAAATATGATGTAAATTCTTCTTTAGATTATTCATTGGTAATATCCACTGAAGGTAAGGGGCTTACTGCTAGGTTTATAGATACTTTAAGCAATACCTATTCTGGAATCCTTTTACCAACATCAAACCAAGGAGAAGTAAATTTAAATTATGAAGTCGTTTTGAGTATGGATGAATATGAACATTCACCAGAGAATGAAACTGCTATTACATTTACTTTTGTGAAAAAAAATGTAGATAGTTTTGATGATATTTCAGAGTTTGAAAATGACAAAACAAGTAGCTCTCTTGATGAAAACACTTTGAGCAATAATAAAAAGGACGATAACTCAACTAGTTCATCTGGGGAAATTATTGATGAAAAACCAGATGATTCAGATGTTAAGGATATGAGCGAAAGTGAAAATGATGAAAGTGACTTAGATGAAGAAGATAACAATGACAATCAAAATATATCAGACCAAGATAATTCTGGTGAAAATTCATAAGATAGGTTTCTTGAATTTTATCATTATTAAATGAATCAAAAGAAGTAAATGTATTAATGAATAACGCTATGAGAGGTTATTATCCCTTTTTTTTGAGATTGCGAAAATATTAGATAAGATAGCTTAGAGATTTCCTGTATAATTTTAATTGTAATAGATTTCACAATTACAAAATTAGGAGGATACATTAATGAAAAAAACTCTTTTAGCATCAACAGCAATACTTGCTCTATCAGCAATCGGATTTACGAATACAGTTCACGCAACTGAGGAGTCAACAAAGGCAGTAAACGTTGAAGAAGGTCGAGTAAGCGGAAGTCTTGCATTAACTAATCCAGATGTTACTTCTGTAGATTTCGATTTTGCACAAATTGATTTCGAGAATGAAAAGCCACTTAACCCTGAAACATTTTCTGTTACGTATGATATCCAAAATAGAACTTTTGCAAATATTGCAGGGCGTTTCACAATAGACGTATCAACTGATGGTGCTGGTTTAGATGCAGCCTTTGTGAATGCAGGTGATTCAAATATTTCTGAAACAAATAGCGGAACTAGAAATACAGGTGATGTTATTATTGAAGCTACTCTTGACCCAACATTGTATAATGCCTCGGATTCAGATTCGTATAAGATTACAGTAAGTTTAATTGATTCTACCACAGTAACGCCCTGAGGATTGAAATGATTAATACAACAAAGATATAAGAAAACAGGAGTCATGATGGAAAATAAAAGTAAAATGAGAAAACGCGTTTTTGATAACGTGTTTTCTCTTATATTCGTTTTATTAATAGGTAGTTTATTTTACATACAGGAAGTTTTTGCTTCGGAGGATACTGATGCATCAATATTAGTTGATGTTCATCCTAAAGAATATGAGTATAGAGATAGCTATATGCAATTTACTCCTGAACTTAACAACAATTATGAGTTTACAGCGACGATTACCAATATTGGTAATAAAGATTTAGACGTTAATGTATATACATCAGTTGCTATATCGACGATGGCTGGAATAACTTATGTGGAAAATACAGAAAATCTAATGGATAAAGATTATGACTTTAGTAAGTATGTGAAGATAACTAATGATAACGGTGAATTAAAAGATGGTATAGTCCAAGTCAAGGCTAATCAAAGTGAAGATATATCCGTTGTTGTTAACTTAAACAAAGAACTTGATGGAGAAATTCTAGGTGGTTTAAATTTTTCTCAAACACTGAGTGAGCAAAAAAACGAGAATTCTGCAGATATTGTCCATGTTTATGAAAAGGTAGTCTTGTTTCGCCTCAAAATGAATGAGTTAGATTCTGAAAAAGAGCAAGACTATGGTGAATTTGAATTTATCAATTCACAGAATTCTATAGTTTTAAGTTTCTCTGTAATTAATAATAATCCCATAGTGGAATATGCAGAAAGTGGTCCCTACAAAGTCATTAACCCAAAAGGAGATATAATTTCAGAAGGTGAATTTGAAGAAGAAGTACTTACTTTAACTCCTGTTACAAAAACGAAATTAAACATTCCCTTAGTTAGTGATGCGGAATTAATGTCTGGAGAATATCAGTTCATAATAACTGTTGATGGTGAAGAAAAAATTACTAAATTTAATTACACAAAGGAAGAATTGGAAGAAATATCAAAGCAAGTAGAAGATTCAAATAATGTAGTTGTAAGTCAAGACTCAAACATATGGGTAATTGTTTTATTAACAGCAATCGTTGCTCTTCTTATTATCACCATTATTTTGCTGTATCGCAAACAAAAAAAGTCTGAATAATAAATATTCAGACTTTTTTTTTGTCAACTTTTTATTTTATTATGTTTTGTTTAAAATCATAAAAATGAGGATAATCCATAGGTTGTTTATAGTGTTATAGTATTTAAGAAGATAATTTTTATAGATTGGATGATAAAGATATATGGATTGTTGAAATTTAATTGTATAGCTGCTTTTTTTTAGTAGTGGAGTGTATGTGCCTAAGATGACAAATCTAATAATTATTTGAATCTTATATTCCTTACAAGCTTTAAGTTCTTTTTTGATAAGGAAATTACAATAATCGGAGGATTTGAAATGTATTACATTGAAAAAGTCTATAGCTTGTTCATAACAAAGAAGCAAGTAAACAAATTAATCATATTGAAGAAAACACTTATTAATGATGAGGTTTCTGTCAAAAGCTTATGTGAAGAACTGAATAAGAGTACCACACAAATTAAACACCTGGTTTTAGAAATAAATCATGATGCTGATAGATTTATTGAGGATGATATTTTCTTTTTGAAAGAAAATGATGGTAAATTATACTTTGAATTAGCTTCAGATAATATGAAAAAAATTGAGGTTTTCGGAAAAATAAAAAAAATTTATTTTAAATACTCTCAATATTATCAGTTGATAAATTACTTATTTAAACATCGTAAAACAAAGATTGTAGATATATCAGAAGATTTGATGTTCAGTGTTTCGTATTGTTACAAATTGCTCGAATATATAAAAAGGGTATTTACTACACAAAAGATTCCTATTTTCATAAAGAAGAATGCAGATTGGATACATATTTCAGGGGCTGAAGCGTGCATAAGAATGTATCACTATCTATTTGAATTGATGGCTTGCGATACTTATTTGAACAACAGTTTTATTTCAATTAAAGACCCTGTTTCTGAAAATTATGACGCGATGGATACAACAAGAGCAAAGCACCAACTAATGTTTTCTATAATGGAAAATGCAATATCTCAGGGGTATTTTGTGGAGAATGTGGAAAATCATGATTTGGAGCTTTTAAGCTGTATGGAAAATGTAGATGATAGTCTTCCAATTATAGAAAAGTTACCTCTTAAAAATACAGATACAATAAAAAAAGAGCTAGTGTATTACAGTTTTTGGGGATATATATTTATTCCTGAGTTCATTAGTGATGATGAAAAATGTAACAGAGGAAAAAAGTTAAAATCGCTTAATCATATTACCATTGTTGACTTTTCTGAAAAAGTAACTAACAAACTTCGTAATAAATATTTTGTAGACACTAAAACGCTAAATATTATCTTTTATGAGATTGTTATAAATACATGGAGTTACACTCATTTATTTACAGAGAATTTTTTGTCAAGAGAAATTCTAAGCAGTACTCAAAAAAGAATGACGGATATAGAACAAATAGTCTTAGAATCAGCAAATGAAACAGGTATCCTTGATGAAAAAGATATGATTTATATTAAGAAACTAACACAAATTATTGCATCCAATATTTTGTTTCAAGAGGATGATTTAATTTATATAGCAGTGACTGGAATTAATCAGCCAGAATATATCAACGTTGTTAAGAATATTTTGTCTAAAATGTACTCTCATAATTTTATCCAATTCACGACTAATGTTGTAAAAGCTGATATCGTAATATCAGATTGTGCTATAGGAAGTACATCAAAAGAAGTAAATGTTGTTTTTATGGATTGTATACAAAAAAAAGAGAATTGGGAGAGATTAAATTTACTAATCCAATCTCTTATCATGGAAAAATGTATATATAAAAATCTAACAATGATTGGAAAGTGAAATCAAGAATAAATATTGTAATAATAGAAACTATATAGGAGATGTTAAATTTGAATACAAACAAACAAACATTAGAAAAAATCAGAAAAGCTAGAATGGTTAATGTTAGATTTTTTAGTGATAAAGCAGGAATTACTTTAGAACGAGCGTTGATAATAGATACGGATGAAAATATAGACGATGTAATGAATTACTTAGAAGAGTCCATAGACAATATAAATATTATCCATTATGCGACAAAAGATGTATACAGTATTGTAAATATTTCAGAATTAGAAGACATTCATGATTATGTTAAATTGGAACATTACTGGGGGGATGTGATATCCTACGTTATAGAATACAAAGATTGTTTTGGATTTACGGATGAGCTATGTCTAGTAGCAAACATTGATTGCGATAATAATGACTTGATTACTGCGGTAAATAATCTTAATGAGAGTTTTGAAGTTGTTAATATATATGAATATAGAGATTGCTGGGTTAAAAGACCGTAAGAAATTTTACTTATCAATAGAATATGAATTTATAGAGGCATAATTGCAGTATCTTTTAATCTGTAAAATTTTTTTGATTTAGATAATTGAATTGGTATAGTTATTATTGTATATATTGGTAGCACTTTGAAAAAAATATATAGGAGATATTTTATGGTTTCTATAAATGATAAGCATTTAATTGAATTTATTTATCATATGAATTCGTATTTAACATTTAATGAACTGAATGAATGGGCATCTAAATTGATAGAATCCTCAGATGAAATGATTGAATATGCTTTTTCGGATAAGGCGTTTGACATCGTGCAGTTAAGTGATGAATATGAACAAAATTATGTAATAGAAAATTTTATCACTATTGATGAATACTTATCTAAACACTATTCAAGTGCAATCTCTTTGTTACTACGCTTGCCAAATTTAAAAAATGAACTCATGGATAGTAAATATAATAGTAATAATAAAAGGTTTCAAATATATCAAGGAAATGGACATGTGGCAACTTATGCCCAACAAATTTTATATTCTTTATCCAATAAATATGATTTGATTTAATAACAAACGGATATCGAATTTATAATATGCGTTTCTGGAAGAATAAATACTTTTTACAAAAAGATATTGACAGGGGCATTAGGTTAAACTGGAGAAAAACTATATCAATAATGCGTTGGTTTGTCTAAAAAAAGTTGTTGATAAACAAATTTAATTGTTGTAAGATGGGGACCTATAAAAAAGGAATTCAAATCCGAAGTGATTCTACTATTTTAACCAATATATTCATTTAAATACTGTTAAATCAATAGTTGTGCTACGAAAGACTTGGATGAGCGTATGAGCTCCAGTCGTAACATTTTAGCGAAAGACCGTTTCGACCAGCCATTGTTCTTGTTTGAGAATCAATTTGCGATGCGTTGGTTCGCAGATAAGTACCCAGATGTCGAATTGAAGAGTTTGATGTAAGAGCCGTTTCCCGCGAGCCTGTCTAGGTATGCGCAACTCTGTACGTAAGGCTGATCTTTTTGAATTGAACGATCGTAGAAAGTCCTTTCTTATCAAAATGGATAAGAAGGGGCTTTTTTTTGCTGAAAACGTGCTTTTGATACAGAAAGAAAGCTGTGTGATTGGGGCAATGGTCCAATGATCAGACAATTATCCTAATTTATAAACATTCTTTTAAAAGAAGATAAAAAGAGTTGGAAAAAGAGCGTAGTATTAAAGATGACCGCAAGGAAGTGCACTTGAAATGAATAGAAAAATATCATAGGCGCATTTGGTGATTCAGGAAATTTTCACTTGTTTGAAAGTAGAGGGAAAGCAGAGAATAGATTGCCAGTGATAGAGGTCATTTAATCATTTGATCGAGGGACAAGTTCTTTTTGTCAGATGCTACTAGTGAAGACTAAACTTTCTTTATCTGAGCATGATTCGGTTATAGCCCTTAAAACTTCATTTGAAGCACTTCTAACAGATGGCTTAAGTTTTCAGTTGGTGAACCATGGCTTCATAACTCCAAAATGAATTAGTCTCATTGCTAGTCTACTAGTTATCTATAGATCGATTTTGCTAAAGCGAATGATTATTTGTTAAATAAAAGTGATTTCTGAAAGAAGAAAGGGGACCATGTAGTGCTAAAAAGTTTGTTATTTATATTTTCGGCGATATTTTTCTTTCCAACAGTAGAGGCTGCGGCTGATGAGGTTTCCGAAACGTTGATTTTTGATTTGAACACGATTGACTTTAAGGACGAACACTATTATTTGTTGAAAACCACACAAGATCTTCAGCTGACCGTCGATAGCAACGGCAGTGAAGGTGCTTTTGGCGTAGAGATCACAGCTGTCGGGAAGGCATTTTCAGCAGAACTAAACAGCGTGAACGGTTCGGAAGAGAAAATCATTCAGATTGAGGATACTGATGAAGCATCAATGATTCTTAACGTAGCTGCAACATTGAACATAAAGGAATATCTTGATTCCAACTCTGAGTACTACCTATCAGTCACTTTTACAGCAATTGATGATTCAGAGACCTTTACGAAAGATATAAAAATGAATCAGACGGATGAGGAAAAAGAAGAGATATCGGATGAGAATTTAATGACTGAAGACCAAGACGATGAAAAGCAAGAAGACAATGGCATCGAAGATGATTCTGAGAGCCAAAAGGAAGAAGCAGAATCTATTTACGACGAGCAAGCAAACTTGGAAGAAGACTCGCTTGATAAGGATTCTACCAAACTAGAAGATTCAATCAGTGATGTTGAGGATGAGGCTGGTACTGAGTTTTTTTTAGGGAAGAAAAGCCAATGTGAGACAGCAACATTTTTTTCAAAAGAAATGATCATTGAAAAAAATATGTTTAGATTTATATTAGGAAAAACCGCTTATTTGATATGAGCAGTTTTTCTTGTCTCACTTCTTCTATTTCTTCCTAAAGAAGAAACCATGGAGAGAAGATACGCAACATTTCTTTAAAAAGGAATCTCTCAATAATTGATGACCAATGGAATAAGTAGAAGCAGAACAAAAGAGAGGAACTAGCCCTCTCTTTTTCTTTTTGATTTTAAAATGTAGATGACTGCAGCTGCCAGCGCTGCAATGAGAACAAAGATGATCCAGATAAGGATTTGATTATTTGTCTGAACGTTGGCAGCGTTCGTTGGACGGTTCTCTTTTTTGAAGTTATCCAAGTCCTCTTTCTCATAAGAAAAAGTAGTGGTGATCGCTTTTCTAGTTGTTTCTATTGTTAAACGGTATTCGCCTTCAATAAGCTCACTATCGTCTATTAAAGGAATCTGCATTCTTGATTTGGTTAACGGCGTTAAAAGAACGGAATCTGCTAACTCTCCAGAGGCAATTGTTTCTCCATTTGGGTTTATTAGTTCGTAGAGCGCATTGTTTAAGTTGCCTAAAATAGGATTATAGTTGAGGGCATAAAATTGTAGGTTTATCGTGTCCTGAAGAGCAACAAATGAGAAATCTTGATAAATAATATCTTGAATATCCTCATATTTGCTAAAAATTAAGTTGATAAAAATGATAGACTCGTAGGCAGACGCAATACTAATAGAATCTTCAGCTGTTTGAACACCTAATATTTGCTTAAAATTAATTCCACCCATTACAGTACCTTCAAGCTCTATGTCGTCTGGAACATTTATGGTAATGCTGACACCAACAGATTCATTAGGAGCAATTTCTATTTGATTCTCTTCGTCTATAGCTTCTGAAGCGATAGTAACATAATTTGAAAAGTCGTATTTATCATCGAGAAGGTTCTCTGTATTCGAAGTGTACAAAATAGAGGATTCTCTTGAAATAGCAGTTGAAGCAAAGGGAGTGACCACTATTGATGAATCACCAGCTCCGATGTTTTCCAATTTAATTTCAAATGTATACTTTTTATCAACATCAGAAGGAAGAGTAATAGTATTTCTTGATGTCTCATATTCGGTATCGCTAAGCGATAGTTTTAAAGTATTCGTTGTCTCATTCGCTGTTGCAATACTTATATTTATATTTGCGATTATTGTCAATATGAGGAAGAACACAGAAACTCTTAGAAAGGAGTCTCTGTGTTTTGATATTTTATCCATATGTTATCCTTTTTAAGAATTAAAGGTCTTGGCCATTGTCTAAGTCAGTAGTATCTGATGCAGTAACTGTGATAGTGGGTGTGCCATCTAGCAAAGCAGTTTGACGATTGAATGTGAAAGTTGTATCTACGCTGGTAGCTACTGATTGGGAAATAGCTTCTGCTTCAACGGCAACATCACCATTTTCGGTGATAACGATTCCTTCAGAATCAGAAGAAACTGTAATTGTAACTTTATTAACTGAACGAGTTAAGTTTGTTAATGTTCCGCCAACGTTTTCAATAGTTCCTGTCATTGTTCCGTTGACAAATAATGCTGGACTTATTTCGAACGTTTCGTTTAAATTCATATCATTAAATGCAAAACTAGATGTTCCTTCTGTTATAGTAACAGCAAATGGAACAGAGGGAACCTCTGGCATAGCAACATCTGCTGACGCAGTGATTCCTCCTACTAGTATTAAAGATGTTGCCAATGTAGTACCCAAAATAACTTTTTTCATAATAAAACCTCACTTTAATTTTTGCAGATGATTTACTGCTTAAATAAAGTATACAATGATGATGTATTAAGTTATTATCCGTTTTTGCGCTATTTTTAATGAAAAAGTAGAAAGTATTTTATTAATCTGATTTTTTATAAAATAATTTAATCAAATTTTCTAGTAGTCAAGTGATGTTGATTATCAAGTCCACATATTTTTCTGTGTAGCAATTGTCCGTGCGGTAATGATTTATATGAAAATAATTTTGTTGCAATTTTACAATTTGGCTAATATTTTAAGTCAAGATCTTCTCAGAGTTGAAAGAATTGTCGTTCCAACTAGGATTCGACCTAGCAAAGTAATTATATTGTTATTCGTAGTCTCTGAGAATTTGCTCTGAATCAGTCGCTGTCAGGGGAATCAGTTCTGAAGATTCATATCTGTTATTTCTTTCGTGAACATCTGCAATTCAGTAGAATACAATCTTCTATCATTTTTAAGATACTATTTATAGAAGTAGTTTTACGAGTATGAACTATTGCATAGGTGGGGATTGAACGTATTGTTCTATTTATGCATTTCTATTGAATAGGCAATCAAAGTCATAGATTTGAAAATTATCAATTAATGTTTTTATTCAATTTGTAATCTGTACCTACAAATCTTCTACCTTAACGGGACAGAGATATTAAAGGTTGCTTCAAGCTTAAAATTATAAATCCGTACTTGTTTCATTTTAAAAATATTTCAAAAAAATTAGCTGTTTAGAATCACTATCTCATCAATACTAGATTTTAGTAGGATTCATAATATTAGGAGAATATACAATAAGACTCTTTGAAGAAACCTTAGAGTTTTTTTGTCTCTTTTATTTTTATGAAGTTGCTACTCGTTTCTAATTAACAGGTCTTTAAGTCAGTAGAAAGAAAAATGAGGAATAATGATTATTTTATTTGTAGTTTTTTTGAAAAAAAGACGATAAAAATCGGCTGGTTCTTACTATATCCTTAATAGCAGAGGATCAAAGTTCTTTTAAGGAGTGAATCAAAATGCTGCAAACCAGAATAAATTTCAGTCGACAAAAGAATGCTACCATGTTGACTGTGCGCTTTTTCAGCAACAAGACGAATACGATTTTAGAGAGAAATTTAATTGTGGATCAAGAAGATGATCGCCAATCGGTTCTTGACTACTTAGCACAATCATTAGGGGAAATCAACATCTTGCAATACTCTTCGAAAAACGTTTTGTGTATCGCTGAACGTTCAAGGTTAGAAAAAGCAGGCGGCACTCATCGATTGGAACATTTTTGGGGAGATGTGATCAGCTATATCGTTGAGTGCGTGGATAAATCTGGTGTTCATTATGATTTGCATGTCATTGGCAATGTTGATTCGGATGATGAAGAAATCATGCGGTCAATCAATCAAATGAGTGATGAATTGTCGATCATCAACATTTATGAATACAAAGATTGCTGGCTAAAAAGAGAAGATATTTTATTACAAGCTCTTTGAAATGAACTTGATTCCTCAAAGAAATTTGTCCAGCTAGAAAATGGTTTTACTCTCCAAGTCACTTACCAATCAATGAAAGAATACGAATTTTTTCTAAGTTTATGGAAACAGCTAATTCACAGGTTCTTTTTCAGGGTTTCTAACACTTTTTTGTTACAAAAAATAAGAATCGTTTCACAAGTTTTTTTCACCCGTACTGTTTTAAAGAAGAGGGGATTTTTCTGAAGTTTTTATTAAAATTGTCCGTTTAATGAAAAAAGAGGCTTAAATTTAAGTTTATTTTACTATAATTGGATACTGGGATACTTTTTAAATAAGGCGGGTAAAAAATTTTGGAGTATATAGAAAAATTGTATAGGTTTTATTTAACCAAAAAACAGGTAGATAAATTAACTATTGTTAGAAATATCATTTTGGAGAAGCAGCTATCTCTCGATAAAATATGTGAAACGACAAACAAATCTTTGTATCAGGTGAAAATATTGATCAATGAAATCGCCGAAGATATGAGAGAGTTTACGACTTTTGACGAGTCAATTTTTTTGCTGAAAAAGAGAACTGTTTATTTGTCACGAGAATTAAATGAAGAACAAAGCCTGCATATTTTTGTGAATCTAAAGAAAAAATATTTCTTAGAATCTCCTTATTATCGTCTATTATCCTATTTGTTAAGAAAAAGAAAGACCCGTATGGTGGACATCTCGGAAGAATTGATTTTTAGTATTTCTTATTGTTATAAATTGATCAGCTATCTTAAGAAAATGCTGGTTATCCAAAATGTTCCGATTACTATCAATAACAATACAGATTCCATTGATTTGACAGGGGCAGAGCCGTGTGTGAGGATGTATCATTATTTAGTTGAGATCATGGCTTGTAATGTATACATCAATCAGCGAACCCGTGCCAGCGTTGAATTAGCAGCTAAAGAATATGAGCCGTTAAAAACCACAAAAGTGAAGCACGACATTATGTTTTCAATCATTGAAAATGCGGTGTTGAGAGGCTATATTGTCAATGAGTTAGACGATGCTTCCATCACTATTTATGAGCAAATCAAGCAACTAGATGGGGAAAAGCAAGTGATCAAGCTGCTGCCGATCAGAAGTCAGCAAGATATTGAGAAAGAACAGATTTTTTATCATTTCTGGGTTTTTCTTTTCATACCTGAAACGATCTCGGATCAAGAAAAACTACTTTTGGGCCAAAAGCTGAGAAATCTTTTAGGAAATCCGCTGGTCGAATTTTCTGCCGATGTTGTAGCTGTCTTGTCGCAAAAGTATAATCTTTCTAACGAGATCGAAGAATTCATTACCTATGAATTAGTGATGAATACATGGGGCTGTCTTCATCTCTTTTTGGATAGTTTTGTGTCTACTGAAGATTTGTCCTCTACGAACGAACGAGTATTAGAGGTGGAAGAGCTGATTGCAGCTGCCTTGCAGCGCCATTCGTTTGTAATAGAAAAAGAAGCCCTCTTCTTAAGGAAAATCGCTCAGATCACAGCGTCTTATTTACCTATCCAGGAAGAGGAACCGATTCGCATTGGTATTTCTCTTTTGAACCATCCAGAATATATTCCGGTCATTAAAAACAAACTGTTGAAAATTTACAATGAAAATGTGATTCACTTTAGTTCGAATTTAGGAGACTCAGATATATTGGTTTCTGATGGCGTGCTAATCCATAATGAGTCGCAGAAATTCACATTTTTTGGCAATGTTCATAGTACCAAGGATTGGCACAATCTAAATGTGATGATCCAGTCGATGATTTCTAATAAATATACTTAAAAAGAGAGCGTATGGCTCTCTTTTTTTACTTGAACATCAGGTATCGTTGGTCGAAGTACTAACCAAAAGAAGGAAGAGAGAAGACAAAAAAAGATATCTATAAAAGAGGGCTGCGACAGTCACCTTTTATAGATATTTTTTAAACCCATGATCAGGCAAAGCTAACGTGATGAGGATAGCGTTTTTTTGATGGAGATTTCCACCACTTCGGGCATTTGGATCACAGAGATCGTTGCAGGATCATAAGAGCCATCAGGTAATTTTTTCAAGAAGTAATTTTTGATTTCTTCAACTTCCGTCGGGCGAATAGTTCTTTTTTTATTGATCAGCAAAATTTCATTGTGGTTCGGCGCTGAGGTAAAGATCACGGTTGTATCTCCGGCTGTGTAAACCTTTACAAGTTCCGCGTCGGTATTTTCAAGTTGATTCAATACTAGTCGAGAATGGCTGTTCGTAACATTGATTAATTTCACCAGACTCACCTCACATTCTATGTATTTATTAATAACATTATAGGGCGTTTTTTTTCAAAAGAAAAGCCAGACAACTCGGAATTACCCAATTTTTTGGCAAAACATGGTTGTCTGGCAAAGGAAACGTTTCGTTACACGTTTTGGCAGCTTGTTACTCGTTTGTTCCCGATGCTTCTTCTTCAGAAGCCGGATTGGCTTCTTCAAGAGGTGCAGGGGACTCAGCGGAGGTCACAATGATTATATCTGCATCTTCTAATTGTGCTTTTAGTTGATGTACTTGTGGATGCTCAAGATAAAATTCTGCAATGCCGTCTTCGATTTGATCTTGGATGGTTCTACGCAAGGGGCGAGCCCCCATCGTTGCACTGTAACCAAGATCCACCAATTTTTCTTGCACGTCTTGTGGAACGTCGATATGCAATTTTTGTTGGCTAAGGGTTTGATTGACTTCATGCAGCATGAGAGACACGATCGATAACAAGTTTTCCTTGCTTAAAGCTTTAAATTCGATGATGCCGTCAAAGCGGTTGAGAAACTCTGGTGTAAAGTAATTATTCAATTGATTCAAAACGGAACGAGTGATACCTTCACGCGCCGCACCGAAGCCAACGTTAGCTTCAACTTTGCCGGTTCCGGCATTACTTGTCATGATGATCAAGGTGTCCTTAAAGCTGACGGTACGTCCTTGAGCATCGGTCAAGCGACCATCATCGAGAATTTGCAAGAACATATGCAATACATCAGGATGGGCTTTTTCTACTTCATCTAATAGAATCAAGCTGTAAGGATTCCGACGAACTTTTTCAGTCAATTGACCTGCTTCTTCATAGCCAACATAGCCTGGAGGAGAACCAATCAATTTGGATACACTGTGTTTCTCCATGTATTCTGACATGTCGAAACGAATCATTGATTCTTCAGAACCAAACATTTCATAAGCTAATTGTTTTGCTAATTCGGTTTTCCCGACACCGGTTGGACCGACGAATAGGAAAGAGCCGATCGGACGGTTTTGTTTGCCTAAACCGACCCGATTTCTGCGGATCGCTTTTGCAACTTTGTCGATTGCTTCGTCTTGACCAATAACTTTAGCTTTCAAGTCATCCGCAAGATTCCTCAACTGGGTTTGTTCTTTTTCTTTTAATTCCCCAACAGGGATATTTGTCCGTTCTTCAACAATTTGTTCCATGTCTTTTTCGGTGATGACAGGCGTTTCTTCTTCGCTGATTTGACGTTCTTTCATTTTTTGAAGCTTGTTGATTTGATCGCGATAGTAAGCAGCTTTTTCAAAATCTTCTTCTCGAGAGGCAGCTTGTTTTTGTTCTTCCGCTTCTTGTAATTTCTTTTCGATCGTTTTTGGATCAACGATTTGGATCGTCAAGTTTTTCTTCGAACCTGTTTCATCTAGCAGATCGATCGCTTTATCAGGCAAGAATCGATCTTGAATGTAACGGTTAGAAAGGGTAGCGGCAGCTGCGATCGCTTCATCCGTATATTTCACATGATGGTAATCTTCATAACGCGGTTGTAGGCCTTTTAAAATACGAATGGTTTCTTCCACAGAAGGTTCATCCACACGTACTGGTTGCAAACGCCGTTCTAAAGCGGCGTCTTTTTCGATAATGCGGTATTCATTTAACGTCGTTGCTCCGACCATTTGTAGTTCTCCACGGGCAAGAGCTGGTTTTAAGATGTTTCCAGCATCCATATTTCCGTCGCCGGCTGCACCAGCGCCAACGATTTCATGGACTTCATCGATAAACAAGATCACATTTTCCGCTTGCTTGATTTCTTCAATCAATTTTTGGATGCGTTCTTCAAATTGGCCACGAATACCTGTGCCTTGAACAAGCGACGCAACGTCCAAACGAATAACTTCTTTTTCCATCAATTTTTGTGGCACATCACCATCAACGATTTTTTGGGCTAACCCTTCAACGACGGCAGTTTTCCCAACCCCAGGTTCACCAATCAATACAGGATTATTTTTGGTTCGGCGATTAAGGATCTCGATCACGCGTTTGATTTCTGAATCACGACCGACCACTGGATCGACTTCACCATCACGAGCCATTTGAGTGATATTGATGCCATATTCTCCCAGCAGACCCGCAGGTGCTTGGTTATTGCGTGGTGGTTGCCCGCCAACAAAACCGTTACCGCCAGTTTGTGTCGGTGGGGTTTGTTCATAAGGGGTATTTCCTTGCTGCATTTGACGAGACATTTGACGGAATAAATCATCAAGATTGCCAAATCCAAAAGGATCTTGCGCCATTGCAGCTGCAGCATTCCCAGATTGTGCTTTTAATTTTTGGTAACAACTTTGACAATAATCGAGTTGTTTTCTTTGACCATTGACATTGGCATATAAATGAATTGAAGCTTCATTTTTGCCGCAATTTTGACAAAGCATAGATTCACGACCTTTCATATTTGTTCCAACAACCCTATTTTACGGCGCATTTGATTGCTTGTAAAAGAAAAGGGGCTGTGGGCAAAGTAACGGTCACCTTCAAGATAATGTGTTATTGACCTTTACTGACCATAATTCTATTATACTAACTTTTTGTCAGACTGCAAGAATTTTACCTTTAAAAATTTTCCCTTCGATTTCACTTATAGAAGCGGTCTTTTAAATAAAAAGTAATTCCTATATAATAGAAAGAAAGAGGTGAGAATAGACGTTGGAGAACAGAGATTTTGCTGCAGAAGTAGTACGTTTACGCAATGGAGAGATCCAAGAATTGATTGTCCAACAGCCGGAATTTCTGGCGTTTAGAGATGTCTGGCTCCAGTTGGAAGACCGGTCTTCTTTTGTCGGAGAAGCGGGGTTAAATGGGAAGATCATCTACCGTTACGTGCAAGAAAATAAATAGGACATTTATTTCAATCGTTTATTTAAGAGAAAACGGTTGTCTATCGAGGAAAAAAATGGTAATCTTAACAGTTGAAAGGGCGATTTTTTTCGGGTATCATTGCATGCATGGAAATTTTGCCTTCACACAAAAAAACGTATCATAAAGGAGATTGATCAATATGGAAAAGAAAGATTTTCACGTAGTTGCTGAGACAGGGATTCACGCACGTCCAGCTACATTATTGGTTCAAACAGCAAGCAAATTCAACTCTGATATCAACTTAGAGTACAAAGGTAAATCAGTAAACCTTAAATCAATCATGGGCGTAATGTCATTAGGTGTTGGCCAAGGTTCTGATGTAACTATCACTGCTGAAGGTGCTGACGAAGCAGATGCAATCGCTGCAATCGTAGAAACAATGAAAAAAGAAGGTTTGTCTGAATAATGGTTGAGATGCTAAAAGGAATTGCTGCTAGTGATGGTGTAGCCGTTGCGAAAGCCTACCTGTTAGTACAACCTGATTTATCTTTTTCAAAAGTATCAGTTGAAGATACTGCAGCAGAGGAAGCACGCTTAGATGATGCGTTAGCGAAGTCAACAGCGGAATTACAACAAATCCGCGACAAAGCAGCGCAAACTTTAGGTGAAGCAGAAGCACAAGTATTTGATGCTCATTTAATGGTTCTTTCAGATCCTGAGATGATCGGTCAAATCAAACAAAACGTGACAGATAACAAAGTCAATGCAGAAGCTGCATTGAAAGAAGTTACTGACATGTATATTGGTATGTTTGAAGCAATGGATGACAATGCTTACATGCAAGAACGGGCAGCTGACATCAAAGATGTTGCTAAACGTATCTTGGCGCATTTGTTGAATGTGACTTTGCCTAATCCTTCAATGATCAACGAAGAAGTAGTCGTTGTTGCGCATGACTTGACACCAAGTGATACCGCACAATTAGACCGCAACTTTGTTAAAGCTTTTGTAACAGATATCGGTGGACGTACTTCTCATTCCGCAATCATGGCACGTTCTCTTGAAATCCCAGCAATCGTTGGAACGATGGAGATCACTGCAAAAGTGAAAGCGGGCGACATCTTAGCTGTTAACGGCATTATCGGTGACGTTATCGTCAACCCGACAGATGACCAAGCGGCTGAATTTGTTGAAGCTGGGAAAGCCTACGCAGATCAAAAAGCAGAGTGGGAAAAATTAAAAGATGCTGAAACAGTTACGGCTGATGGTAAGCACTTTGAATTAGCTGCGAACATTGGTACACCAAAAGATTTAGAAGGTGTCCACAACAATGGTGCAGAAGCAGTCGGTTTATACCGGACTGAATTCTTGTACATGGATTCTCCTGATTTCCCAACAGAAGAAGACCAATATAAAGCGTATAAAGCAGTTCTAGAAGGAATGGCTGGAAAACCAGTGGTTGTCCGCACAATGGATATCGGTGGCGATAAAGAACTTCCTTACTTAAAATTGCCTCATGAAATGAATCCTTTCTTAGGCTATCGTGCATTGCGTATCAGCTTGTCTGAACTTGGGGACGACATGTTCCGTACCCAACTTCGTGCGTTGTTACGTGCTTCTGCTCATGGTAACTTACGTATTATGTTCCCAATGGTGGCAACATTGAAAGAGTTCCGTACAGCGAAGAAAATGTATGAAGAAGAGCGTCAAAAATTGATTGACGAAGGCGTTGAGATTTCTAACGAGATCCAAGTCGGAATCATGATCGAAATTCCAGCAGCAGCTGTCTTAGCAGACAAGTTTGCGAAGGAAGTTGACTTCTTCAGTATTGGTACCAATGACTTGATCCAATACACAATGGCTGCAGACCGCATGAATGAACGCGTGTCTTACTTGTACCAACCATACAACCCATCCATCTTACGCTTGATCAAAAACGTGATCGATTCAGCGCATGCTGAAGGCAAATGGGCTGGTATGTGTGGAGAAATGGCCGGCGATCAAACTGCTGTGCCACTTCTTGTAGGTATGGGCTTAGATGAGTTCTCAATGAGTGCAACATCTGTTCTGAAAACACGTAGCTTAATGAAACGTTTGTCAACCACTGACATGCAAGAATTAGCAAAACGTGCATTAGAAGATTGCGATACAATGGAAGAAGTTGTAGAGTTAATCGAACAGTATGTAAAATAATCATTTCTAGGCAACAAGCAATTTTTGCTTGTTGCCTTTTTTTGTTTTAAGAAGACATTTTGTTTGATTTGACTTGCAACAACTTACTACTTTTTTCAGAAAACGAACAGTTTTGTCATATCTTGGAATTAAGCTATGATTCCCTGAGCTTTTCCCGTATCATGGTTAAATGGGGAACAAAATCTAGGACCATGGTAGGAGTATCTCTGCGATCGCCTATGGTATACTAATATCAGATATAAGCATTTCCAAGGAGGAATCATCTTTGAAAGTACTTCTTTATTTTGAAGGAGAAAAATTATTAGCTAAATCAGGTATCGGTCGCGCATTGGCCCATCAGCAACGAGCGCTGACATCTGTCGGGATTCCTTTTACTCTTGATAAAAATGATGAGGATTATGACATTCTTCACATCAACACGTATGGAATCAATAGTATGCATATGGTCAATAAAGCCAAAAGACAAGGAAAAAAAGTGATTTACCATGCCCATTCTACAGAAGAGGATTTTCGAAATTCATTTATCGGTTCAAATCAGCTTTCGCCATTATATAAAAAATATTTGATCAATCTTTATTCCAGAGCCGATCAATTGATCACCCCGACCCCTTATTCGAAAGAACTTTTGGAAGGGTATGGTATCCAAGTGCCGATCGAAGCGATCTCAAACGGGATCGATCTTGACAAATATCAGCCGGATCATGAGAAAGAAAAAGCCTTTCGTGAGTATTTTCAGCTTTTACCTGATCAAAAAGTCATTATATCGGTCGGTTTGTTTTTTGAACGAAAAGGCATTCTTGATTTTGTAGAAATAGCTAGACAATTGCCTGAATATACGTTTATCTGGTTTGGTCATACACCAATGATGACGATTCCTAAGCAGATCCGCGACCTTGTCAATGAAGACCATCCAGAAAATGTGCTGTTTCCCGGCTATATCAAAGGAGACATCATCGAAGGGGCATATTCAGCGGCTGATCTGTTCTTCTTTCCTTCCTATGAAGAAACAGAAGGGATCGTGGTCCTTGAGGCGTTAGCCAGCCACCAAAATGTGCTTGTTCGGGATATTCCAGTATATAAAGGGTGGCTAAGCAATGGGCACAATGCATACATGGAGAAAACCAATCAAGGGTTTATCGAGAAAATCAAAGGAATCGTAGATGGCACGTTGCCACAGTTAAGTGAAGCGGGTTATGAAACGGCCAAGCAAAAGAGTATTGATGAAATCGGATATGAGCTAAAAGAAGTTTATACAAAAGTGATGAATACGGAATAAAGAAACTAATGTAAAGTTTGGAGGTACCGTTTTGAAAATCGGATTTTTTACAGACACCTACTTCCCCCAGGTAAGTGGTGTGGCGACATCGATCAAGACATTGAAAGAAGAGCTTGAGAAAAAAGGCCATAAAGTGTATATCTTTACTACGACCGATCCCAATGCTGATCTGGACGAAGAAGATATCATTCGCATGCCAAGTGTCCCGTTTGTGTCCTTCAAAGATCGGCGAATCGTAGTGCGCGGCATGTTGTATGCCTATTTGATCGCCAAAGAGTTAGAGTTGGAATTGATCCATACCCATACCGAGTTTGGCTCTGGGATGTTAGGGAAAATGGTGGGGCGCAAATTGCAAATTCCTGTGATCCATACCTACCATACGATGTATGAAGACTACTTGCACTACATCGCCAATGGGAAGGTCTTACGGCCGTCTCACGTGAAATATCTTTCGCGGCTATTTGCCAACCACTCGACAGGTGTTGTTTGTCCAAGTGAACGAGTCATCGATACGCTGAGGGGGTATGGTGTGGTTTCACCGATGCGGATCATCCCCACAGGGATCGAAGTCGAGAAGTTTCGTCGACCGGACATTACATCTGAAATGAAAAAAGAATTGCGGGAGAAATTAGGCATCACTGAGGATCAACCCATGCTGCTTTCCCTCAGTCGTATTTCTTATGAAAAGAATATCCAAGCGATCATCGATGGGATGCCGGAAATTCTAACCAAGATTCCTGATGCGCAATTAGTGATCGTTGGGAAAGGTCCGCATAAAGAAAAATTAGAAGAAAAAGTGGTGGATATGGCGCTAACTGACCATGTTCAATTTGTCGGCGAAGTGGCGAATGATAAAGTGGCGATCTATTACCACGCTGCCGATTACTTCGTCAGTGCCTCCACTTCAGAAACACAAGGACTGACATACACGGAAGCAATGGCTGCTGGGACCCCATTAGTCGTTGAAGGCAATGATTACTTAAACACCTTGATCGATGATCCATCGTTAGGCGTCACCTTTGAGAGTGATCGGGATTTCGCAAAAGCATTTATTGATTATTATGAACAAAAGATTCCTGCTGATCCCGAAGTTCTTTCTAGGAAGATGTACGAGATCTCGGCATTACGCTTTGGTGAGTCGATGCTGTCTTTCTACCATGATATGGTTGCCTATTATGAAACCGAACGCATCGAGAAAGAAACCGAGCAGACGTTAGAAAAATTCAAAGTAAAATTAAAGGCATTTCGCCGAACGATCGATTAAACAGAAAATTTTCGCAAGTTCATGTTTTTAGCGTATACTAAAGACATGAACTTTTTTATTTTGGAGGGATCTGCATGAAATTAGGATTTATCGGTACTGGTGTCATGGGTCAAGCGATGGTTGGTCATCTCTTAGCTGCAGGACATACAGTGAATGTTTACAATCGGACGAAAGCAAAAACAGATGAACTCGTTGCGAATGGAGCAATTTGGTGTGACACCCCAACAGAAGTTGCATCAGAAAGTGAAATCATCTTTACAATGGTTGGGTATCCATCCGACGTTGAAGAAGTTTACTATGGGCCTCAAGGGATTTTTCAAACGGCTGTGACGGGCAAAACATTGGTGGATTTTACCACCAGTACACCTGATTTGGCAGAACGAATCTACCAGACAGCGAAGGAAAAAGGAGCAGCGAGTATTGATGCGCCAGTTTCTGGTGGTGATCTTGGTGCGAGAAACGCCACGCTAACGATTATGGTTGGTGGCGATGAAGAAGCTTACCAACAAGTAAAACCACTTTTTGAAGTATTAGGAAAGACGTTTCAACTTCAAGGAGGGGCAGGAAAGGGTCAGCATACGAAAATGGCCAATCAGATCATGATTGCCGGAACCATGACGGGGATGACAGAAATGCTGGTCTATGCGAACCAAGCCGGTCTTGATTTACCACGAGTGATTGACACGCTTTCTGGCGGTGGGGCAGCCAATTGGTCCATGACGAATTACAGTCCTCGTATCCTAAAAGAGGATTATTCACCAGGCTTTTTTGTCAAACATTTCATCAAAGATTTGGGGATCGCTTTGGATGAGGCTAAGAAGATGGGATTGGATTTGCCGAGCACCACTTTAGCTAAAAAATTGTATGATCAGTTGGCTGAAAAAGGCTATGAAAATGACGGAACGCAGGCGCTGATTAAACTTTGGTGGCAAGATGGAAAAAAATCTTAAAATGACAAAAAAAATACGAAAAATCAATGCAAGATAGAGGATGTTTTGATACAATATAACGGACAGAAAAAGGAGGCTTACGAATGAAAAGTTCGCAATTAGTCGCTATCATCAAACGTTTAGAAGCGATGGTCGAAGCGCAAGACAATGAAGTTCAAGTACGTCGTTTTGAAAAAGAAGGCGTCGAAAAATGTACCGTTACTTATGACAATTCGACAGAAACGTTTGAATTAACGGAAGCAGAATCAAGTCAATCTTATCAATTTGATAATGTTGATATTGTAGCCATGGAAATCTATGATTTGATCCAATAAGAATGAGTGGGACGTTTTGATGTCTTTGACTCATATCTATACAGCAAGCCTACTTGGGCTTGCTGTTTTTTATTTATCTGCTGCTTTTTCTTGGCGGTACAGGTGATTAAGGATGATCCCTAATGGATCGAGATCTTCCGGGGCTAAAGGCAGCGCAGCGCTTGCTGGCGGATGTGGCTGGAATGTTTCTTCGGGAGAAAGAATGTTTGTTTGGATCAACTTACCAAAGCTGACTTGATAGTATTTGAGTTGAGTCGTCTGTGATACTGGCTCCTCTAAGTCAAAGGGAATCGAAAAAATCACTTCCGGTTCTTGAATGAACTGATTGACCCTCACGATTTCTTGGTAAAAGCTTTCTGCTAAATGGATCTCTCGCTGCAGTACACTAGCTTGTTCAAACAATAAGTGATCAATCAGGTATGCCAAGCGTTTTTTAAGGAGTGAAAAACAGTATGTCTTCTTTCCTGCAAAAAAACAGCCGATCTCTCGCCACTTCTCTTCCAAGGGATACGCCTCCATTTGAGGGAGTTGTTTACGTAAGGTTAATAGCGTCAGTTCGTTGACAGTCGGCAATTGAAACGTTTCTGACAATAATTGAAACAACACAGGCAATTTTTTTGTTTGCCGAAAGGGGCCATAACTGCCAATTTGTGGTGTTTGAGTGATCGTGAAGCTATGATTCGTCAAATCAACAAAGCAATAGTTCGCTGAATGGTTCATTTGGCGGTTGTAGATAGGATGAAAAGCTTGGATCAAACGACATTCAAGTAATAGTGCATCCAATTCTGTATCTGTTTCGATGGTTTCAAAATCAACGACATTATAAACAAGTCGAAGCACCTTATTGGCATGCTGCTGGTTTTTTCGGAAGTAGGAAACGACACGCTGCTTCAATGATTTGGCTTTTCCCACATACAAGACTTCGTTGTGTTGATCTTTCATTAGATAAACGCCAGGCTTTTCAGGCAATGCATTTGCTTTGTTTTTTAGAAACTCTTTGTTCGGATTCATCGATCGTTCCTCTCCTTCCTTCAAAGAGTAGCAGATGAGAGCGGAGAGAGCAACGTTTGCTGGCCATTGACAAGAAAAAAATAGGAATAGAGTGGAGACAACGCAATGATAAACTTTGACATTCAAAGGAAATTTCTCTATAACGGAAACAGATTATTTTGTCAACTCGTAGCTTTTAGAATCTTAGAAAATCAGTTCTCAAATAAAAATGTGCTTAAAAATAAAAAAAGTTCGAAAAAATTCTTGCATTTCTCAATAACTTCCGATATAGTTTGACTATCAAATGATTTGATTATCAAAGTATTCGGATGGTGAAGGTTATGGAACCCAATTTAGAAACAGTTAATGACTACTTAGTCAGCGTCTTTAATGACATCTTAGTGATTGAAGAATCTGAATTGAAAAAATCTCAATTCAAAGACCTTTCAATTACCGAAATGCATACCATCGAAGCCATCGGGATGTACAAAAAAAAGACCACGACTGAAGTTGCCAAAGAGCTTTCGATCACTGTTGGGACTTTGACCATCGCGATCAATCGTTTGGTGAAAAAAGAATATGTAGAACGGATTCGCAGTGAAGATGATCGGCGAGTCGTCAAACTAGGTTTGACGAAAAAAGGAAAACTCCTTTATCGTGTTCATCAGCATTTTCATCGTGAGATGGTGAAAGGTGTCTTGAGTCAGATGTCTCCTGAAGAGGAACAGGCACTGTTGAAAGCACTGAAAAATCTGCATGACTTTTTACAAGATTATAAGTGAGAATAATGGATGAATATGTTTGGAAAAATTACCGCGACTGCAAGTTATGTTCCAGAAAAAATCGTAACAAATGATGATCTATCAAATTTGATGGATACTTCAGATGAATGGATTCATTCTCGCACGGGAATCAAAAAAAGAAGAGTCGCTGTTGGCGAAAACACTTCTGACCTTTGTATTCGCGTCGCTCAAACGCTCTTGCAAGATGCTCAGCTTTCAGCAGAAAGTCTGGATTTTATCTTGGTAGCGACGATCACACCGGATTTCAATACACCGGCGGTTGCTTGCCAAGTCCAAGGGGCGATTGGGGCAGTCAATGCCTTTGCTTTTGATATCAGTGCAGCATGTGCTGGTTTCGTTTATGCATTGTCTATGGCTGAAAAACTGATTCGAACAGGCGCTAAAAAAGGATTGGTCATCGGTGGAGAAGTACTTTCAAAGGTCTTGGATTGGAACGACCGTTCGACGGCTGTTTTATTCGGAGATGGTGCCGGTGGTCTATTGCTGGAAGCATCTTCAGAGCAGCATTTGCTCAAAGAGTCTTTAAAAGCAGATGGGACGCGAGGCATGTCCTTAACATCTGGTTTTCGGACGAATGAGAATCCTTTTTCACAAAACGTTCCGGCGTATAGTGCTTGTATGCAAATGATTGGACGAGAAATCTTTGATTTTGCGACGCGTGATGTGGTCGCCTCGATCAATGATCTGATACAAGATGAAGCAATTGATTATTTTTTGCTTCACCAAGCAAATTCACGCATTTTAGACAAAGTTGCTCGCAAGCTGAAGCAACCCCGTGAGAAATTTTTGCAAAATATGCAAGATTATGGCAATACTTCGGCAGCCTCGATTCCGTTATTGCTAGATGAAGAAATCAAACGAGGTACACTGTCTCTTGGCAGTGGTCAAAAAGTGGTGTTCTCAGGTTTTGGCGGCGGATTGACATGGGGAACTATGTTAGCCACCTTATAACTTGTTCACGAAACAAAATTACTATTGAAAAACACATTGGAGGAATATACACATGGTATTCGAAAAAATTCAAGAAATCGTAGCAGAAGAATTAGGAAAAGAAAAAGAAGAAATCAAATTGAACACGAACATCCAAGAAGATTTAGAAGCAGACAGCTTGGATCTTTTCCAAATCATTAACGAGATCGAAGATGAATTCGATGTGAAGATCGAAACAGAAGATGGTATCACAACCGTTGAAGATCTAGTTAAATATGTAGAAAAACAACAAGCATAAAACAAAGGCTAGGCAGACAGCCTAGCCTTTCCTTTTTAAGAACGTGTTTTTGCTGATTCATAGACGAACTGCAAGAATCCATGTTCTCCAACAACAACGAACAAAGTAATGAAGGAGTGCAAGATGAAGACAGCCTTTTTATTTAGCGGTCAAGGTGCACAGTACCCCAAAATGGGGGAAGAGCTCTATCACCAAGAAGCCATCGTTCGTGAGACGTTTGAACAATCCAGCACTATTCTAGGATATGATATGGCCGAGTTATGCTTTACTGAAAACGAACGTTTAAACCAGACGGAATATACACAGCCTGCCATTTTAACAGTAAGCACGGCTTTTTGGCGACTTTTGGATGCGCAAGGAATCGAAGCAGATGCTGTTGCTGGCTTAAGTTTAGGTGAATATACAGCCTTAGTCGCTAGTGGTGCGCTTGATTTCCAGACCGCAGTCGCATTGGTGCAAAAGCGCGGTCGGTATATGGCAAGTGCGGCGCCTGCAGGTGTTGGGAAAATGGTCGCTGTGATGAACACACCCGCTGAAACGATTGAAGAAATCTGTAAAGAAGCAAGTCAAGTCGGGATCGTGACACCAGCGAATTACAATACGCCGCAGCAGATCGTTATTGGCGGTGAAGCGCCGGCAGTGGATAAAGCGGTGGAATTGTTACAAGCTGCTGGAACCAAACGGGTGATTCCTTTAAATGTCAGCGGTCCTTTCCATACTGCTTTGTTGGAACCGGCATCGCAGCAATTAGCACAGGAATTAGCTCAAATTACCTTTGATGAGTTGCAAGTACCTGTCATCAGCAATACGACCGCGCAGCCGATGCAGCAAGACCAAATCAAGGAACTGTTGACGTTGCAAGTGAAATCGCCAGTGCGTTTTTACGAAAGCATTGCGACACTGAAGCAGCTTGGCATCCAACAAGTCATCGAGATCGGACCAGGAAAAGTATTGAGCGGTTTTATGAAGAAAATAGACAAAGAAATCCAGACTGCGCGTGTAGAAGATAGCCAAACGTTGGCAGATACACTAGCCCGATTCAACTAGGAGGAATTTATGGATCTGCAAAATAGAAACGTCTTTGTAACTGGTAGCTCGCGAGGGATCGGTTTTACCATCGCGGAAGCCTTTGCCAAAGAAGGAGCGAATATCGTTTTAAATGGACGAAAAGAAATTCCCCAGTCACTGATCGATCGCATCACCAGCTACGGCGTGAAATGTGTAGCGATCAATGGGGACATTTCTGATTTTGATCAAGCGGCAGCCATGCTTTTGGAAGCAGAAGCGGCAGTCGGACCGATCCACATTTTAGTCAATAATGCCGGGATCACGAATGACAAATTATTGTTGAGAATGAAACCCGAAGATTTTGATTCAGTGATCAAAATCAATTTGACTGGTACCTTCAATATGACGCAGCACGCGCTGAAAAAAATGATGAAGTTGCGAGAAGGCCGCATCATCAATTTGACGAGTGTGGTCGGCTTGACGGGAAATATCGGGCAAGCCAACTATGCGGCAAGTAAAGCTGGCGTGATCGGTTTTACGAAATCTGCCGCTCGTGAAGGTGCCGCTCGGGGGATCACCTGCAATGCGATCGCCCCAGGATTTATCGAAACAGAGATGACTGAAGTGCTGTCGGATAAAGTCAAAGAACAATCATTGGCAACTATTCCATTACAGCGTTTTGGTTCCACACAGGATGTTGCGCAAACAGCAGTCTTTTTAGCAAAAAGCCCCTACATCACTGGTCAGGTGATCAGTGTAGACGGCGGGATGGCAATGCAAGGGTAGGAGGAAGAAAAGATGAATCGAGTAGTAGTTACAGGATACGGCGTCACTTCTCCAATCGGAAATGACCCAGAAACTTTTTTAGCAAGTTTACAAAACGGGACCAACGGCATCGGCCCGATTACAAAATTTGACGCAGAAGCAACAGGGATCTCAGTTGCCGCTGAAGTCAAAGATTTTCCGTTAGAAAAGTACTTCGTTAAAAAAGATACGAAGCGGATGGATCTTTTTTCCATTTACGGAATTTATGCGGCCTTAGAAGCGATGGAAATGGCGAAGTTAGATACAGAAACCATTGATGTGGATCGTTTTGGCGTGATGGTTGGTTCGGGGATCGGCGGCTTGCCAACGATTCAAGACCAAGTGATTCGAATGCATGACAAAGGAGCAAATCGGGTATCACCAATGTTCGTACCGATGTCGATCGTAAATATGGTTGCCGGCAACATTGCGTTACGGGTAGGTGCGAAAGGCATTTGTACGACGACTGTTTCCGCCTGTGCTTCTGGTACCCATTCAATCGGTGAAGCTTTCCGAAACATCAAGCATGGCTATGCAGATGTCATGATCGCTGGTGGTTCAGAAGCGACGATCTGTGAAATTGGTATTGCTGGTTTTGCTTCTCTGACGGCGTTAACCACTGAATCAGACCCTGACAAAGCTTCCGTTCCGTTTGATAAAAATCGTAGTGGATTTGTCATGGGTGAAGGCGCTGGCGTCTTCATTTTAGAATCATTGGCGCATGCACAAAAACGTGGGGCAACGATTTTAGGTGAAGTCGTAGGGTACGGTGCGAACTGTGATGCCTACCATATGACTGCGCCAAACCCTGATGGATCAGGGGCTGGAAAAGCAATGAAATTAGCGATGCAAGAAGCGGCGATTACCCCAGCTGAAGTTGGTTACATCAATGCCCACGGTACAAGCACGCCCGCCAATGACAGTGCAGAAGCGACATCGATCCAATACGGATTGGGCGAAGACTATAAAAAACCATATGTCAGCAGTACAAAGTCAATGACTGGTCATTTGCTTGGGGCGGCTGGTGGAATCGAAGCCATTGCTTCACTATTAGCATTACAACATCAATTTATTCCACCAACCATCAACGTGACAGAACAAGATCCTGAGATCGACTTGAACGTTGTTATCAATCAAAGCCAACCAGCAGAATTGACCTATGCCATGAGTAATTCACTTGGGTTTGGCGGTCATAATGCAGTGATCTTGCTGAAACGTTGGGAGGAAGCGTAATTGGAAACACATGAGATAAAAGAGCTGCTCAGCCAATTCGATCAATCGACGTTAACTGAGCTTCAATTAAAAAAAGAGACGTTTGAACTTTATTTTAATAAAAATACGACAAGTGGGCTACAAAATGCACAATCTACACCTGCGCCTGCTCCTGCAGCGAATGCTGCGCCAACTCCTGTTGTACCAACGCCTGCTGTCTCAGCGACACCTGACACAGTAGAAGCGGCAAAACCTGTCTTAGAGGGCAAAGAAGTTGTCTCGCCATTAGTGGGTGTCGTTTATTTGAAACCAAGTCCTGACAAAGATAACTTTAAGCAAACCGGCGATCACGTGAAAAAAGGCGATATTCTTTGTATCGTTGAAGCGATGAAAGTCATGAATGAAATCGTCAGCGACGTCGATGGCGAATTGGTTGAAGTCTTGGTTGAAAGCGAACAAATCGTTGAATTCAATCAACCATTATTCCGTGTGAAAGAAGGGTAAAGCAATGAGCGCATTAACGATTCAAGAAATCAAAGAAATCATCCCTCATCGTTATCCGATGCTTTTAGTGGATCGCGTTGAGGAGTTAGAAGAAGGCAAACGGGTCGTTGCGAAGAAAAACGTTACCATTAATGAGCCGTTTTTCCAAGGTCATTTTCCCCATGAACCAGTGATGCCTGGAGTATTGATCGTGGAAGCAATGGCGCAAGCAGGTGCTGTGGCATTATTGTCATTGGAAGACTTTCGTGGGAAAACTGCCTACTTTGGCGGTTTAGACAAAGCAAAATTCAGAAAAAAAGTAACACCAGGCGATACCTTGATCTTAGAAGTAGAAATAATCAAAGTAAAATCTGCAGCCGGCATCGGCAAAGGAATTGCCTATGTTGATGGAAAAAAAGTGGCGGAAGCAGAATTGACTTTCATGATTGGATAGGTGAGACATGTTTTCTAAAGTATTGATCGCAAACCGTGGCGAAATCGCCGTACGTATCATTCGCGCTTGTCGCGAATTAGGTATTCAAACGGTCGCCGTTTATTCAGAAGCAGATAAAGAAGCGTTGCACACAGAGCTTGCCGATGAAGCGATTTGTATCGGACCTGCCAAAGCAGCTGACTCTTATTTGAATGTACAGCAGATCCTAAGCGCTGCGATCGTCACAAAGGCTGAGGCGATCCATCCCGGCTTTGGCTTTCTTTCAGAGAATAGTCGCTTTGCTGCGATGTGCGAGGAATGCAATATCGTCTTTATTGGGCCAAAGAGTGAGACTATCGATGCAATGGGAAACAAAATCAATGCAAGACGCTTGATGATCGAAGCAGAAGTACCGGTCATTCCCGGAAGCAAAGGCGCGATTTCTGATGTGGAAGAAGCTTTAACGATCGCTGAAGAGATTGGTTACCCGGTCATGCTCAAAGCAGCAGCCGGCGGTGGCGGTAAAGGGATACGGAAAGTCGCCGATAAAGAAGCGTTTCTACATCATTTTGCTTCGGCACAGCAAGAGGCGAAAGCGGCATTTGGCAACGATGAAATGTACATTGAAAAAATCATTTATCCTGCTCGACACATAGAAGTGCAAGTGTTAGGTGATTCTTTTGGTAATATTATCCACCTTGGTGAACGCGATTGCTCGCTGCAACGCAACAACCAAAAAGTGTTGGAAGAATCTCCTTCTGTGGTGATTTCTGAAAGCAAACGAGCAGAGCTAGGAGAAGCAGCGGTACGTGCCGCACAAGCGGTAGGGTATCGCAATGCCGGCACGATCGAGTTTTTAATGGCAGACACTGGGGCGTTTTATTTCATGGAAATGAACACTCGAATCCAAGTGGAACACCCCATCACTGAAATGGTGACGAACATTGATCTAGTCAAAAAACAACTCGAAGTTGCTAGTGGTGAACCGCTAGGCTTGACACAAGCAGACATCAAGATGACAGGTGCGGCAATCGAATGTCGGATCAATGCAGAAAATCCAGCCTTCAATTTTGCACCGTCACCAGGAAAGATCAACAATTTATTTCTGCCTGGTGGAGGCTTGGGTGTACGGGTAGACAGTGCCATGTATTCCGGCTATACGATCCCGCCTTATTATGATTCCATGATCGCTAAAGTGATCGTTCACGGCGAGAACCGTTTTGAAGCATTGATGAAAATGCAGCGGGCGTTAGCTGAATTAGTGACCGATGGTGTCATTACGAATGCAGAATTCCAAATGGACTTGATCAGTCACCCGAAAGTGATTGCGGGAGACTATACAACCGCCTTTTTACAAGAGGAATTTTTGCCAAATTGGACACCTGAACAATAGGAGGGAAGTTGAGTGGCTTTATTTAAGAAAAAAAACTACATTCGCATCAATCCTAATCGAGGTCAGCTGCCAACGAACGAACCAGTCGTCCCAGATAATCTTTGGGCGAAATGTCCTAGTTGCAAACGAACGCTTTATACGAAGGAGATGGGGGCAGAAAAAGTCTGTCCCCACTGCGGGTATAATTTCCGGATCAGCGCCTGGGAACGGATCGCTATCACGATTGATGAAAAAAGTTTTGAAGAATGGGACACAGATGTTACCACAAAAGATCCCCTTGATTTCCCAGGGTACCTGGATAAAGTCGCACAAATGCAAGAAAAAACTGGTTTGCATGAGGCTGTTCTAACGGGAGAAGCCAAAGTTCGAGGATTGCCGTTAGCAATCGGTGTCATGGATGCGAATTTCATCATGGGCAGTATGGGAACGGTCGTGGGGGAGAAAATCACCCGTTTGTTTGAACGTGCGATCGAAAAACAGCTACCAGTTGTTCTTTTTACCGCTTCGGGTGGGGCTCGGATGCAAGAAGGGATTTTGTCACTGATGCAAATGGCGAAGATCTCCGCGGCAGTAAAACGCCACAGTAAAGCTGGCTTGTTTTATCTAACGGTTTTAACGGACCCGACCACCGGTGGCGTTACCGCTAGTTTTGCGATGGAAGGGGATATCATCCTGGCAGAACCGCAAGCATTGATCGGTTTTGCTGGACGACGCGTGATTGAACAAACCATTCGTCAGGAACTACCTGAAGATTTTCAAAAGGCAGAGTTCCTGTTAGATCATGGCTTTGTCGATCAAATCGTTCCACGGACGAACTTGCGGGAGAAAATCTACCATTTGATTTCTTTGCATACGCGGAAAGGATGGAATCGCAATGACTAGAGCAGCCCACGAAATCGTTGAACTCGCTCGCAGCAAAGACCGCTTGACGGCACTGGATTACTTTGAAGGCATTTTTTCTGAGTTTGAAGAGTTTCATGGAGACCGTCTGTTTGGCGAAGATGAAGCCGTTGTTGGCGGGATAGCTTGTTTAGATGGCAAGCCAGTGACCGTGATCGGTATTCAAAAAGGCCGTAATCTACCTGAAAATTTACGCAGAAACTTTGGCTCACCACATCCTGAAGGCTATCGAAAAGCGTTACGCCTAATGAAGCAAGCAGAAAAATTTCAGCGACCTGTGGTCACATTGATCAATACAGCAGGGGCGTTTTGTGGTATTGGCGCGGAAGAACGGGGAGAAGGTGAAGCGATTGCCCGTAACTTGATGGAAATGTCCGATTTAACGGTGCCGATCTTGGCAATCATCATTGGTGAAGGCGGCAGCGGCGGTGCCTTAGCACTGGCATTAGGCGATGAGGTTTGGATGATGGAACATTCGATCTATGCCATTTTATCTCCCGAAGGCTTTGCTTCGATCCTATGGAAAGATGGTAGCCGGGCCAAAGAAGCTGCTGGTTTAATGAAGATCACTGCCCAAGAACTATTTGAATTAGGCGTTATTGAAAAAGTGATTGCTGAAACCCATGAAGAGGCCTTTTTACCGAAAGAGCAATTGATGGAACAGATGAAAGCGGCAATTTCAACGAAACTCGTTGAACTTTCTACGTTGCAAACAGAAGAATTGCTTGAGGCAAGGTATCAGCGTTTTCGCCGATTTTAACAACTAGGATATCCACTCTGATTAGAGAGAGGGTATCCTAGTATTTTTTTATTAAAAGTGTTATTGAATAAATCGTGCAAATGACGAAGTTTTTAGTTTAAAATTTAATTATTCTGTGCTATTATGTATATATTCTGAATATAAGAAGATTATATTGCATAAATATTTGTTTTGAAGAGGAGCGTTTTTAATGAAAAAATTATTTGGAGCACTTGTTGTATTGACGGGGATTTTGGTTTTAGGAGCTTGTGGAAATGGCGGCTCATCGAGTACTGGCAGTTCTAGTGCCAGCGGTTCGGCGGATAACCAATTGGAAGCCATCAAAGCAGCCGGTGTGTTAAATGTGGCAACTTCTGCTGACTTTGCCCCCTTTGAATTTCATGCCTTGATTGATGGCAAAGATACGATCGTGGGCGCAGATATCGATATGGTCAATGAGATCGCTGATCGTCTTGGTGTCGAAGTGAATATTTTGGACCTTGATTTCAATGCTGTCTTGACTGCTTTGCAACAAGGAAAAGCCGATATCGCTGTTTCAGGCATCTCAGCAACTGACGAACGTAAACAGACTTTTGATTTCACCGATAACTATTTTACACCAGAACAAAAAGTAGTTGTTAATAAAAACAATGAGTCGGCATTTGATTCAATCGAAAGCTTGTCTGGCAAAAAGGTGGGCGCTCAAAAAGGCTCGATCCAAGAAATGATCGTTCAAGACCAATTAGCGGATTCGCAATTGGTTTCCATCGCCAAAGTTCCGAATCTAGTCAATGAATTGAAACAAGGATCGATCGACGGTTTGGTGCTTGAAAGTGCGGTGGCTGAATCGTATGTTGCACAAAATGATGACCTCGTGATCACTGATGTAGCATTAGAAGCGTCTGAAGGCGATTCTTATGCAATTGCTTTACCTAAAGGGAGTACCGAACTACAAGAAGAGCTAAACAGTATTTTGAAAGAATTGATTGAAGATGGTACAATCGATGAGTATGTACAAAAGAACACAGATCTAGCCAACGAAAATGCGGCGCAATAGATAGAACGGAGTAGACACAATTATGGATTTATCCTTTTTAGCGATATATTACCCTTATTTTCTTTCTGGTGTGGTGATCACCATCGTGATCTCTATCATTACCGTGATCTTTGGAACGATTCTAGGGGTGATTTTTGCCCTAATGAAATTATCAAAAGTGACGCCTTTGCGCTGGTTTGCTAATGCGTATATTGAAGTCATCCGCGGCACACCAATGTTGGTGCAGATATTGATCGCTTTTGGTCTTTTGCAAGGCATGTTTGCCTTGCCGACAGTCTCGATCGGTGTGTTGAGTCTTGATTTTGGGCGGTTATTTCCTGGGATCATTGCGCTCTCGCTTAATTCTGGGGCATATGTTGCTGAGATCGTCCGAGGGGGAATCAATGCCGTTGATTACGGTCAAACAGAAGCGGCTGGTTCTTTAGGGCTGCGGCCTTTTCAAACGATGCGTTATGTCGTATTGCCACAAGCACTACGCAACATCTTGCCGCCACTAGGCAATGAATTTATCGTTTTGATCAAGGATTCCTCTTTGCTTTCAACGATCGGCATCTACGAGCTGATGAACAGTGCGCAGATCGTTGTCACCAGTTCTTTCCAACCATTAACGCCTTTCTATGTGGCGGCGGTCATTTATTTCATCTTGACGTTTACGACTTCGCGACTATTGAGTTTATGGGAAAAGAAACTAGGAAAAGGCTATCGTCGTTAAAAGGAGAAGACAAGCTATGATGTTAGATATTCAAGAGTTACACAAAACCTTTGGCAGCAATCAAGTGCTAAAAGGGATCACAACGACGATCGAGCAAGGTGAAGTCGTTGTGGTGATTGGACCATCTGGTTCAGGAAAAAGCACGTTCTTACGCTGTTTAAACTTACTAGAAGTACCGACAAGCGGAAAAATCTTTTTTGAAGGAACCGATATTACCGATCCAAAGAATGATTTGTATAAGATGCGGGAAAAAATGGGCATGGTTTTTCAAAATTTCAATCTTTTTCCGAATATGACGGTTTTAGAAAACATTACTTTGTCCCCGACGAAAGTCAAAAAGGTAGCAAAACCAGCTGCTGAAACACTAGCAAAGCAACTATTGAATGATGTAGGTCTGCCTGATAAGGCAAACTCCTATCCACAAAGTCTATCTGGTGGACAAATGCAACGGATCGCTATCGCACGTGCCTTGGCGATGGAACCGGACGTGATGCTCTTTGATGAACCGACTTCTGCGTTAGACCCTGAAATGGTTGGCGAAGTATTGTCTGTCATGCAGCGTTTGGCTCAGCAAGGAATGACGATGGTCATCGTCACTCATGAAATGGGTTTTGCGAAGGAAGTCGCGGATCGGATTTTATTTATGGATCAGGGAATCATTATGGAGGAAGGAACGCCAGAACAGCTCTTTGATCATCCGAAAAACCCGAGAACCATTGATTTTTTAAGTAAAGTATTGTAAAATGCGAGAAGCTCGCAGTTGCAAATGACAATTTTGGACTTTTTCTAAGCATCCTTTCAGTAAAAGGATGCTTTTTTGACGAAAAAAAAGACTACTTTAAAGAAGTGATGGAACAAACTGTTGTTTCGACACCTTCGTTTTTCAGTTCTTTTACAAGAAACCTGCAGAAACTAGCGCACTTGCTAGTATTCAAAAAGATTCTATTGTATAATTACAGGTTGAAGAGGTCTGATCCTTTTAGAAACTGCCTGCTTGCTTGTCAACAGCTAGTACGGTTTCTTTTTAAAGATCGACTATGTGGATCGATGACTAGTCGCCGACTTTTAACATGCGAAGAAATCAGATAGTAAAGGAGATTCTATGTTTTCAAATTATAAACCGACTTGGATGGTCGATGCGATTTATAAAATCACCCCTAGCCAACTAAAGGCACAGGGGATCAAAGGGATTTTGACCGATCTTGATAATACCTTGATTGCTTGGAATAATCCTGATGGAACCGAAGAATTAAAAAACTGGTTATTGGAAATGAAAAACGCTGGCATCCCGGTGATTGTCGTTTCTAACAACAATAGTGAACGCGTGGCACGGGCTGTTGCGCCTTTTGGTTTAAAGTACGTACACCGCGCATTAAAACCTTTTTCAAGAGGGATCAAACAAGGGTATCAGCAATTAGGCTTGAAAAAAGAAGAGGTTGTCATGATCGGCGATCAGATTATGACGGATGTACGAGGTGCCAATCGTGCTGGTGTTCGCAGCATTCTAGTGAAACCAGTGATCCCAACGGATTCTTGGAAAACCCAGTTTAATCGAGCAGCAGAAAGAAAAATCATGAACTATTTATTGAAACACAACCCAGAGTTAAAATGGCGTGGAGGAATTTAATATGACAGAAGGAATCGAAGAAATTCACTGTATCGGCTGCGGGGCATTGATTCAAACAACAAATCCTACCGAATTGGGGTACACCCCGCAATCTGCATTAGAAAAAGGACTTGAATCAGGAGAAGTCTATTGTCAACGCTGCTTCCGCTTGCGCCATTACAATGAGATCCAAGATGTCGCGCTGACAGACGATGATTTCCTACGTTTGCTGAATGAAATCGGGGAAAAAGACGCCTTGATCGTTAATGTCGTAGATATTTTTGACTTTAATGGTTCATTGATCCCAGGACTACACCGCTTTGTTGGTGATAATCCTGTTTTATTAGTGGGCAACAAGGTGGATATTTTACCGAAATCTTTGAAAAAATCGAAAATGACCCAATGGATGAAGGAACGGGCTCACGAAGTCGGTTTAAGACCCGTCGATGTATTGTTGACGAGTGCCAAGAAACCGGGTGAAACCCAAGCGTTGCTACAAGCGATCGAAACGTATCGTGAAGGTCGTGATGTGTATGTGGTTGGTGTGACGAATGTTGGAAAATCAACATTGATCAATCAAATCATCAAACAAACAGCAGGGATCAACGAGCTGATCACCACTTCGCGATTTCCTGGAACTACATTGGATAAAATTGAGATTCCATTGGACGACGGGCACTTTTTGATCGACACACCAGGAATCATTCATCGTCATCAAATGGCACACTATTTAGGTAAAAAAGATCTGAAAATCGTGGCACCAGCCAAAGAAATTAAACCGAAAGTGTATCAATTGAACCCTGAACAAACCTTGTTCTTAGGGGGACTTGCCCGTTTTGATTTCATACAAGGAGAACGAAGTTCGTTTGTTGCCTATGTAGCGAATGATGTAGCGATCCATCGGACCAAATTAAGTAAAGCCGATGAATTTTATGAGAAACATGTTGGTGGGCTGCTGCAGCCGCCACGAGCAGATGAAGTGGCGGATTTTCCTGAACTCGTCCGTTTCGAATTTTCAATCAAAGAAAAAACTGATATCGTTTTTGCTGGACTTGGCTGGATCACGATCACCAAACCATGTGTCATCGCCGGGTGGGCGCCAAAAGGTGTCGATGTGCTTAGACGCAAAGCATTAGTATAAGGAAGAAGGAAGATTATGGACTTACGAGGAAAACAAAAAAGATTTTTACGAAGTGAAGCGCACCATCTAAACCCGATTTTTCAAATCGGCAAAGGCGGCTTGAATGACGCGATGATGGCGCAAATTGAAGAAGCACTAGAAAAACGAGAATTAATCAAAGTCTCATTGCTCCAAAATACCGATGAGGTTGCTGACGAAGCAGCTGAAACGATCCGGGAGAAAGTCGGCTGTGAAGTAGTTCAGATCATCGGACGAGTGATCGTTTTATTCAAACCGTCTAGTAAAGAAAAATACCAAACGATTTCAAGCAAAGTTCGTTCAATTTAGGAGGGAGAAGGCATGCAAGGACAAACATTTGGAAAGGTACAAACGGTTTTAGAGACACAAACACAAGAACTTGTACCGAAAAAGCAAGTGGGCATTCTTGGTGGAAATTTTAATCCAGTACACTACGCACATCTGGTCATGGGTGAGCAAGTAGGGCAAGCATTAGGGCTGGATAAAGTTTATTTCATGCCTGAGTATTTACCGCCTCATGTTGATGAGAAAAAGACAATCCCCGCTGAGCATCGTTTAGCGATGTTGAAGTTGGCGGTCGCCGATAATCCGCGATTTGCTGTAGAGACCATTGAGTTGGAACGAAAAGGTAAGAGTTATACGGTTGATACGATGCGGGAATTGACAGCTAAGAATCCAGATACTAATTATTATTTTATCATTGGCGGGGATATGGTGAACTATTTACCAAAATGGCATCAAATCGATGAGCTGATGGAATTGGTAACTTTTGTGGGGGTTCGCCGCCCGGAAGTGCCGATCGATAGCCCATACCCGATTATTTGGATCGATATTCCTCTAATGGATGTCAGCTCAACAACAATTCGTAAAAAAGTGCAACAAGGTTGTTCGGTTCGCTACTTATTGCCTGATAATGTGTTACACTATATTCAAGAAAAGGGGTTGTACTTGGATGAAGAGTGAACACTACACACAAGCAGAACGGGAACTTTTGATGCAAAAGGTCCAAATGCAGATGAGTCAAAAGCGCTTTGAGCATGTGTTGGGTGTCGAAAAAACGGCCGTTGCCCTTGCGGAAAAATATGGTGCTTCACCGGTCAAAGCCAGCATCGCTGCTTTGACGCATGATTATGCGAAGGAACGCAGCGATGAAGAATTTCAATTAGTCATTCGTAGAGACGGATTTGAATTGGATCTCTTGAACTGGAACAATGCTATCTGGCATGGACTCGTCGGTGCTGATTTCGTTCAACGAGAATTAGAAATCGATGACGAAGAAATCTTACAAGCGATCCGTTTGCACACAACCGGAGCTGCCAAGATGAGCCTACTAGATAAAATCATCTATGTAGCAGATTATATCGAACCCGGGCGTACGTTTCCTGGAGTCGTTGAGGCTAGGGAAATCGCAATGATCGACTTAGATGCCGCTGTTGCTTACGAAACGAAACATACCTTGCTTCATTTGATTGAAACAGAAGCAGTTATCTACCCAAAAACGATCGAAACCTACAATTTTTGGGTGGCCAAATATAGGAGGGAATTACCATAGATAGTCAGAAAATATTAGAAATTGCTGTAAAAGCCGCCGATTCAAAACATGCCGAAGATATTATGGCATTAGATGTGCGGGAAATCTCTTTGCTAGCAGATTACTTTGTGATCTGTTCAGGAAATAGTGAACGTCAAATCAATGCGATCATTGATGAAGTCATCGATAAAGAAGAAGAAAGTCAAGTATCTGTTCGCCGTGTCGAAGGAAAAGATGGTGGAAAATGGGTCTTGATCGACTTAGGTGACGTAATCGTTCACGTATTCAGTGCCTCAGAACGTGCTTTTTACAACCTAGAAAAATTATGGTCTGATGCGCCGCTTGTGGATCTTAATGAATGGGTCGTGGCGTAATGGCTTACGAAACCTTCGCATTTGTCTATGACGAAGTAATGGATTCCAGTCTCTATAAAAAGTGGCTGGATTTTTCTTGTCGTCATTTAGGAAAAAGAAAACAGCTGTTAGAATTGGCTTGTGGAACCGGTGCGTTAGCCGTTGAATTTGCCAAGGCTGGTTTTGATGTGACTGGTTTAGATCTTTCAGAAGAGATGCTGATGATCGCTAGTCAACGGGCTGAAAAAGAAGAGGCGGCTGTGCAATTTGTTGCGGGTGACATGCTGGATCTCGTAGATATTGGCACCTATCAAGCTATTACTTGCTATTCTGACTCCCTTTGCTACATGGAAGACGAGCAGAGTGTGCAGCAAGTGTTTGATGGTGTTTACAGTTGTTTAGAAGAAGATGGCGTCTTTTTATTTGATGTGCATTCCTTATATCAAATCAATGAAGTGTTTCCTGATTATAGCTACCATTACCAGACGGATGAATTTGCCTTTCTTTGGGAAAGCTATCAAGGAGAAAAAGACCATAGCATTGAACATTTCTTGACCTTTTTTGTTGCACAAGAGAGTGGGTTGTTTGAACGCTTAGATGAGCTTCATCAAGAAAGAACCTATCCTCTCGAAAGCTATTTAAGAATGTTAGAAAATGCTGGTTTTGCTAATGTTGAATGCTACGCTGATTTTATCGATACAAAACCAAATGAAAAAAGCCGTCGCTGGTTTTTTGTCTGCCATAAGTAACCGTTATGTAAAACAGGAGGGATGTCGATGAAGGCTTGCGGACTAGTCGTAGAATATAATCCTTTTCACCATGGCCACCAATACCACGTGGACAAAGCCAGGCAAGAAACCAACGCCGATGTCATTGCAGCCGTGATGAGTGGAAATTTTTTACAGCGTGGTGAACCGGCGATCATTGATAAATGGCAACGAGCCCAAGCGGCATTGCAAAATGGCGTCGATTTGGTCGTTGAACTGCCATCCGCTTGGGCCGTCCAGTCTGCTGATTTTTTTGCAGCGGGAGCGATTAGGATCTTACAAAATCTGCAATGTGATTCTTTGTGTTTTGGTACAGATGCGAAACAACCCTTTGACTATGCAAAGTTCGCTCAGTTTGAAAAAGAAAATCAGCGGATGATCGATGACGCATTTCAACGCATAGCTAGGCAAAATGCTACCTATAGTCAAAAAATGAGTATGGTCCTCAGTGAGCTTTATCCTGAGTACCATGCAGAAAAAGACCAGCCGAATCATCTGTTGGGTATGGCGTATGCACGGGAAGTGTTGTGTTATGAAAAACCAATGAGGCTTGTTCCCATCCAACGAATTGCGGCCTCTTATCATTCAGAACAATTTGAGCATCCAACGATCGCTAGTGCCACAGCCATTCGTCAAGGACTCAAACAAGGTGAAGCTGTTGTGGATTTTGTTCCTGAAGCAACACAAAAATTTCTTTCGCAAACAACAGTCGACTGGGAAACCTTTTGGCCGTATCTTCAATACCAGATCATTTCTGCCCCCCTCGAAAAATTAGCTGCTATTTACCAGATGGAAGAAGGACTAGAATATCGACTAAAACAATATGTGACTGCGGCGGATTCGTTTGCAGATTTTATCAAGTTGTTAAAGACAAAACGCTATACCCAAACGAGACTGCAGCGTCTTGCTTGTTATGTATTGTTCCAAGTGACAAAAGCTGAAATGAAGGAAGCCCAAGCACATCCCTTTATTCGAGTCTTAGGCTATACAAAGCAAGGGCAGCACTATTTAAAAGAAGTCAAAAAAGAGCTGACCCTTCCGCTGATCGCTAAATTCGGTAAGAAAGAAGCACAGCGCTACGGCTTGTCATTGCGGATCGACCAGATCTATCAGCAAGGGAATCCTCAAATCACAGAACAAAATTTTCGAAGAATTCCGCTTTTTATTGATAAATAAGTGAAAATTACTTCACAGAACGCCATTTGACAAGTATAATGAATAAGGATTTTTAAAAACAAGAAAGCGAAGTGAAATCATGGGTCGTAAATGGGCAAATATCGTAGCGAAAAAAACTGCTAAAGATGCAAACAATAGCCGAGTTTATGCAAAATTTGGAATCGAAATCTACGCAGCAGCAAAATCGGGTGATCCTGATCCTCACGCGAACCAAAAATTACGCTTTGTTATCGAACGTGCGAAAACCTACAATGTGCCAAAACACATTATTGACCGTGCGATTGAAAAAGCCAAAGGTTCTGGCGATGAACAATACTCAGAACTTCGATATGAAGGATTTGGACCAAATGGATCAATGGTGATCGTCGATACTTTGACAAACAACGTCAACCGTACCGCAGCCGATGTTCGGGCCGCTTTTGGTAAAAACGGCGGGAATATGGGTGTTTCTGGGGCAGTTGCTTATATGTTTGATAACACAGCATTATTTGGCTTTGCTGGTGACGATGCCGATGAGATCTTAGAATACTTGATGGACAAAGAGATCGATGTTCGTGATGTTGTTGAAGAAGATGGACAAATTATCGTTCACGGTGAACCAAGTGACTTCCATGCCATTCAGGAAGCCTTGAAAGAAAAAGGAATCACCGAATTTTCAATTGCTGAAATGCAAATGATTCCTCAAAATGAAGTAACCTTAACTGGCGATGATCTAGAAAAATTCGAAAAAATGATCGATGTATTAGAAGATCTTGAAGATGTTCAAAATGTCTATCACAATGTGGCAGACGCTGAAGAATAAGACATACTGGCAGCCTAGAGGTGATCTGGCTGCCAGTTTTTGGTGTTTTTTTCATCAACCTTCCGTTGTTTAGTCAAGTGAAAAAAACAAGAGAGCGAGAAGCACTTCTCTTGAAAATTCTTCAATATTCATCGTCTTTTCAGTTGGTTTCCAGACATTTTATATGTTATGATTTACTACATAAGCAAACAACTCGTTAGGGGGGCAGACATGGAAGAAAAAATCGTTTTAGAGCCATTTAATCGAATCTTAAGTGGTTTTGAAAAGCTAGCAGAAGTGTCTGTATCGATTTCTGACTGCTCGGCTCTTTGTCGGAAATATCAAAAGTATGGGGTGGAAGGGTATCGTCTAGGCGATTATCGTGGTTCTTCTTATTTGAATCGTTATTTAAATGTCGTCGTTGATCGCGCACCCTTGTTAATTTATAAAGAGCGATTCTTGATTCCTTTGGTCTTTCGCATGTCGGAATACTCTGAACGGCTCTTTATCGATGATTATCGAATGGAAGGGTTCTTCTTGCTGTTGGATTGGCTTTTGGAACACCGACCAGAAAAAGCAATTATTGATTATAAGCGAACGCGTGCTTTACCTCACAGAAAGGAATTGGTGATCGATAGTTCTTATGTGCTTTTTCGATTGACGGAAATTCTCGACGGTGCTGGTTTTCCTCTTAGTCGCTTTACAACGATCGAGGAATTTAGTCAATGGAATCGTACCCATCGTTTGATCGATAATGGCAGTATCGGACGTCATACAAAATTATTTGTTCCAGAAGATCCGGAACACGTTTCTGAGCTGCAGATGATTTTGACAATCGTTGGGATGCGTTATCCAGAAACCCGCTTATTTATTGGCGAATTAAAAGGCTAAAAAACATCACAATCGGCTGGTTTCATTTGAGAATCAGGGCTCTTTGTCAATAAGGACTGATGAGTTGTGCAAAATCAAATCTGGGTCAGAATGAACCTCATTCTGGCTCAGATTTTTTGTTATCTTACTTT